>CASGHD010000123.1 GCA_949319575.1 uncultured Anaerolineales bacterium
GTGATGGAGACTCTCGCGGCGGGACAAAATCTCAACGATCCGAAGGTGAAGAATCAGATCGCGGCGCAGACGCTTCCTTTAATAGAAGACCTGCCCAACCCGTTGGAACGCGACACGTACCGTCAGGCGTTGGCGCGAATGTTGAAGGTGGATGAACGCTCGCTACTGGCGACCCAACCCCAAGGTCCGCGCGTGAGGCGACCGCGACAGGTTGAGAAGAATGAAGCGCGCGAATCCGCCGCGACTGTCGCGGTGTCGGTTTCATCCAGTAAAGCGGTTGAGGAATATGTGATCGGCGTGTTGTTCCGCAAGCCCGAATTGTTGTATCGCTTGGATCGGTCGTTGCAAGAGTTCGGCTTGATCGCGTTGACCGCCGAAGATTTTGAATATACCGACAATCAATTGTTGTTTGGGCTGATTCGAGAATCGGTGGAACAGGATAAAACCGAACATCACGATTTCGTGGTGGAGGCGTTGCCCGAGTCATTGCAGGCGCGTTCGCGCGAGTTGGTGAAAGAGGCGGAGAAGCAGGAACGGTTGGACGAGAAATTGCTGGAAGAATTATTGCGCGGCGTGATCAAGTTGCGGCGCGTGGCGGCGGGGGAGAACATCAACCAGTTGCGGTTTTTGCAGGAGGAGGCGCATCAGGGCGGGGATTTGCGCGCGTCGTCGTATCAGGATCTGGTGTTACAGCACACAAGGTTGTTGCGCGATCTGGATCAGGCGCACCGAAAAATGGCGGTCAAAAGATTGGAATAAAAAATCTATTTACCGCGAAGCACGCAAAGCCCGCTAAGAAAAACCTTTAAATCTTTGCGTTCTTTGCGCTCTTAGCGGTTCAAAAAGAATAAGCGTAACAATCCAAGTGAGATGGCGTCTGGTAAACGGGACTATGGCAGAACACAAACGGACCGCGTCGAACAATCGTCAACAAAATAAACGCGCGCCGCAAGATGCGGAGTTTTCCGATTCATCCCTGCCCACTGAGTTGGATGCCATGCTGAACGAACTGCCCGAACTGTTGCGAGACGACGCTCCAGACCCCGATGTCAGCGCGCTCTCACAACAGGAGGAATTGATTGACGATGAGCCGCTTGATTTGAAAGACCCCGCGTTCGCCGCTGAACTTGCCGACGATCCCGTGCGTTTGTATTTGCGCGAGATCGGTCAGGTCAAATTGCTCGACGCCAGCAGTGAGTTTCATCTGGCGACCATGATCGAAGCAAATCGTCTCATTGTGTCTCTGAGTCGGCATCCGCTTCGCAAAGGGCTCTCCACCGAATGCGCCATCTATCACGCGCTCATCGCCGAAATGCTCACCTCGTGGGAACGCCTGCTCGAAGACACCGCGCGGCTCAACAGCATCGCGCCGAATCTAATTTATCTTCTCGACGAAGCCAACGCGTTGTGCGCTTCCTCTGAAACAAAAGAACCTTCGTATCTAAGAAATTATTTGGATAACGGGATGTGGGGGATGGACGAACTGTGGAACAGCATCGCGCGTAAAGCGTACTCGGTCTTTCTCAGCCTCTACCTGCTTCCCCCTTCGTATGCCGACTGGCTCCTCAAGCATCTCCACTCGCGCCTCGACCTTCCCAACCAGCGGACGCTGTTCAACCATTTGCCATCAGACGATATCCTCCGCAAAGAAATGGACGCAGCGCAAGCCCGCGCGTTGGATGCGAATCAAGCGTTGATCCGCGCGAATCTGCGGCTGGTGGTCAGCGTGGCGAAACGATATTTGAATCGCGGCATTAATATCCAAGACTTGATTCAGGAGGGCAGTTTGGGATTAATGCGTGCGGTCAACAAATTCGATCCGCGCCGCGGATTCAAATTCAGCACCTACGCCACGTGGTGGATTCGACAATCCATCAACCGTTCCATCGCGGAGCAAGCGCGGACGATTCGAATCCCCGTGCATTTGTTCGAAGCCATCAGCCGCGTGATGCGCGTGCAGAGGACTCTCACACAACAACTGGGGCGAAGCCCCACCACCGAAGAGGTCGCCATCGAAGTAGGTTATCTCCCTGCAGCCGATGTGGACGCCATCCTCCGCGCTCATTCGGAGGAACAACCGCTGGATGCCGCCTTGCAACAACGGCTGGACTCTGCGATGCAAAAAGTGAATCGCGTGCTCCGTTCCGCCGAGGAGCCTGTCTCAATTGACGGACCCGTCGGCGACGAGGATTCCAGTTCGCTGGGCGATTTCCTTGAAGATGAAGACGCCCCCTCGCCGCTGGATTCTGCCATGCGCGAGATGCTCCGCAGGCAGGTGAGGAGCGCGCTCAATTTACTCTCCGACCGCGAACGCGAAGTGTTGGAACTAAGATTCGGCTTGAAAGATGGGAAAGATCACACGCTCGAAGAAGTGAGTGCGTACTACAACGTCACCCGCGAACGCATCCGCCAGATCGAAGCCAAGGCGTTGAGGAAGTTGCGGCATCCGTCGAGGAGTCGGCAGTTGAGGGATTATTTGGGAAGCTAATTGGGACACGGCATAGTGTCCCTCTTTTTTTGCCATCCACCTTGTGAAAAGTGGCACTTTCAAAATTCTTATGTTATACTGGCACGAAGCAATCTCTGTAATTATCTAACTTCTTTAATTGCGTTGGAGATTGCTTCGTCGGGCGAAGCCCTCCTCGCAATGACATAAATTTGGATGTTTTGAGGATACAGAATGCTGGAATACGTAGCAATCGCATTGATGATCGTGTTGGCGACTCTGGTCGCCTTGATTGCCATTGGCATGGGGAATTTATTCGGACCAAAGAAACCATCTGCAGAAAAGTCCATGCCGTATGAATCGGGCATGACCCCCTACGGCGAAGGGACGCGTCGTATGCCCGTCCGTTTTTATTTGATCGCGGTCTTATTCATTCTGTTCGACATCGAAGTTGTTTTCTTTTTACCGTGGGCGATTGTGTTCCGCCAGTTGGGGTTATTCGGTTTGATCGAAATGGTCATTTTTATCGTGATCTTGTTGGTCGGTTTTGTGTACGCGTGGAAGAAAGGAGCGCTTGAATGGGAGTAGAACAAAAACTCGGCGATATGGGGATCGTCACTACGAAACTGGAAGAACTCGTCAATTGGTCGCGCACGAACGCGATGTGGCCCATGTTGTTCGGTCTGGCGTGTTGCGCGATCGAGATGATGGCGGCGCAGGCTTCACATTACGATATGAGCCGCTTCGGCATGGAGCTAATGCGCGCCAGCCCGCGTCAATCGGATTTGATGATCGTGGCAGGACGCGTCTCGCGCAAGATGGCGCCTGTCGTCCGCCGCCTGTACGATCAGATGCCTGAACCGAAGTGGGCAATCGCGATGGGTGACTGCGCTTCCTGCGGAGGCGTGTTCAACAACTACGCAATTCTGCAAGGCGTGGATGAGGTCATCCCTGTGGATGTGTATGTGGCAGGTTGCCCGCCGCGCCCGGAGGCGTTGATCCATGGGATTGTGACGTTGTATGAAAAAGTGAAGGGCGATAAGTTTAAGGATTTGGCGGTTGTGAAATAATCCCCTGCGATTCATTAGCCACAGAGCGCACAGAGATTTTGAGATTTTTTCTCAGAGAACTCTGTGGTCTCTGTGGCAAAGGGTGATGGTGAATGGACAAAAAACTCGAAAAGATCGTTCAGGCGTTGCAGGAAAATTTCGGCACATCCTACGAGGAGTTCCGCGATGAGGCGCATGTCTTCGTCAAAGCGGAAAATATCGTGGAGGCGTTGACTCTTCTGCGCGACAAATTTGAATTTGAACTGCTCTCCGCGCTCACCGCGACGGATTATTATCCGCAAGAGACGCCGCGCTTCCATGTGGTGTATCAACTTACGTCGCTGGCGAGAAATCTGTCGGTGCAGTTAAGAGTCGCGGTAAATAGCGACCAGCCGAAAGTCCCGAGCGCCGCGTTTGTGTACGATACGGCGAACTGGCGCGAGCGCGAAGTCTTCGATATGTTTGGCATAGTGTTCGATGGTCATCCTGACCCGCGCAGGATTCTCACGCCCGAAGGGATGGAAGATCATCCGCTTCGCAAAGATTTCCCGCTCGGTTATGAGGAACCGCAATTCACTTTTAATTACGACGATGTTGACCTGAAGAAGATTTACGCGAAGGAATAACATTTATCCTTGCGAAGGCATGTCCTGAGGTGAAGCCGAAGGATCAAAACCTTCGCAAGGATAGTAGGAAAAAATATGGCACAGCTCGAAGAAGTCAGTTACGAACAATATAAACACCTCGTATCAGAGCGCGCGTTGACGGGCGAGACCATGTTGTTGAACATGGGACCGCAGCATCCGTCTACGCACGGCGTTTTGCGTTTGTTGCTCGAACTCGATGGCGAGACGATCATCAACGCGATTCCCGACATCGGTTATTTGCACACGGGCATCGAGAAGAATATGGAAGCGAAGACGTATCTTAAAGCCGAAGTGATGACCGACCGACTCGATTATATGAACACGACGGGCAACAACCTTGCGTATTGCATGGCGGTCGAAAAACTGGTTGACCTCGATGTGCCTGAGCGCGCGCAGGTGATCCGCGTGATCATCACCGAGTTGCAGCGCATCGCGTCGCATCTGGTTTTTATGGGGGCGTTCGGGCTCGATCTCGCGGCGATGTCCATGTTCCTGTATTGCTTCCGCGAGCGCGAATACATCATGGACATTCTCGAAATGTGTTCAGGTCAGCGCATGATGACCACCTACTTCCGCCCCGGCGGTGTGTGGCGCGATGTGCCAGTGGAATTTGAACCTGCCGTTCGGAACTTCATCAAGATTTTCCCGGCGCGCGTGGATGAATACGAAGCGCTGTTGACGAAGAACCCGATTCTTCTCGACCGTTTGGTTGGCATCGGCATCCTCGACGGAAAAACCGCCCTTTCGCACGGCGTGACGGGACCCACCCTCCGCGCCTCCGGTGTAAATTGGGATTTGCGCAAAGCCCGCCCCTATATTGGTTATGAACAATATGACTTCAACGTTCCGGTCCGCGCGGAAGGCGATACGTTCGCTCGCTACATTGTCCACATTGAAGAGTTTCGCGAATCGTTGAAGATCGTCGAGCAGGGGCTGGAGAAATTGAAGAAACTGCCGAATCAGCCTGTAATAAGCGCGAACCGCCGCTTTGTCCCGCCGCCGCGCGCGGAGATCGGCGTGAGCATGGAAGCGCTCATCCATCATTTCAAATATTGGACGGAAGGTTTCCCTGCGCCGAAGAATTCGATCTACAACGCGGTCGAATCCCCTCGTGGCGAATTGGGCGTCTACCTCGAAGGCGACGGCGGTCCCAAGCCGCATCGCGTTCACATGCGCACGCCTTCTTTTGATAACCTGTCTGTGATCAACAAGATCACGCAAGGACACCTCGTCGCCGACCTGGTGGCGATTCTTGCTTCCATTGATATCGTGCTCGGAGATATTGACCGATAAAATATTTCACCGCGAAGAGCGCGAAGGACGCAAAGAAAAAAAATTAATCTTTGCGCTTTTAGCGGGCTTAGCGGTTCAAAGATGAGTGTGAGACATTATGCTTTCAAAGAAGTATCCAAAAGAAGTCAAACAGATCCTCTCGAAATATCCGCCCGAAGGCAAACGTTCGGCGATGATGCCGTTGCTTTTCCTTGCCCAGCGCGAGGAAGGCTACATTAGCAAAGCCGCCATGCAGGATATTGCCGGGTTGCTCAACGTTACCGAGACCGAGGTTGCGGGAGTCGTCGGCTTTTATACGTTGTATCACGAGGAAAAAGAAGGCAAGTATCGAATCCAGGTCTGCGCCGATCTGCCGTGCGCCCTGCGCGGCGCCGAAGGGTTCGTGAAGAATCTTTGCGATAACCTCGGCGTTAAAGTCGGCGAGACGACCGAAGATGGGCTCCTCACGATCGAGGCAGTCATGTGCCTCGCCGCGTGCGACAAGGCTCCCATGTTCCAGACACAGGGACCCGAAGGAATCAAATATCACGAGAACATGACCGTTGAGAAGACGATGGAGTTGGTGGAAGAGTTGAGGAAGAGCGCCGCGTAGTTCGTACTGCGTACTCGCATCTTTCGCACACAATCAACCAACTACCTAACAACCTAACTACCTAACTACCTATGACACACATCCTTTTACGTCACCGCGAAATACCCGAAATCAACCAACTCTCCGTCTACCAAAAGAACGGCGGACTTGCCGCGTTTAAGAACGCCGTCACAACGATGAAGACGACCGAAGTGATCGATGTGGTTAAAAACTCAGGCTTGCGCGGACGGGGAGGGGCGGGCTTCCCCACCGGTATGAAGTGGTCCTTTGCCGACAATAAGAATTGGCCCCATTACGTAGTGGCAAATGCGGATGAATCCGAGCCAGGCACGTTCAAAGACCGCGAGATCATGGAAGGCAATCCCCTCCAGTTTTTGGAAGGCGTAATGATCGGCTCCTATGCGGTTGGCGCGAACGCGGCATATATTTATCTGCGCGGCGAATTTTGGGAGATCGCCGAGTCGCTTGACGCAAAGATCGCCGAGTTGGAAGAAGCAGGCTATCTGGGCGATAAATTGTTCGGCACCGAGTACTCGCTTCGGCTCTATACCCACCTCGGCGCGGGCGCGTACATCTGCGGCGAAGAGAGCGCGTTGCTTGAGTCGCTCGAAGGCAAACGCGGACAGCCGCGCGTGCGTCCTCCGTTCCCGCCGTCTGTGGGACTGTATGACAAGCCGACCATCATCAATAACGTGGAAACATTTACCAACGTGCCCATGATCATGACGAACGGCGCGGATTGGTACAAGACGATGGGCACAACAGACGCCCCGGGCGTCAAGATCTTCTCGCTTTCGGGGCGCGTGCGCAAACCCGGGAATTATGAGTTGCCGCTTGGCACAACCTTCCGCGATTTGATCTACACACACGGCGGCGGCGTGCAAGATTCGCGCAAGGTGAGAGCGATCATGCCTGCCGGCGCGTCGTCTTCGCTGATCCTTGTCGATGACGACAAAATTCTGGATACGCCGATGGACTACCTCGAAGTCCGCAAACTGAAATCGGAACTTGGGTCGGCTTCCGTCATCATCGTTGACGATTCCGTTTCGATGGACTGGCTCATCAACAAGACCGTCCATTTCTTCAAGCATGAATCATGCGGCAAATGCACGCCCTGCCGCGAAGGCACCTACTGGATGGCTCGCCTCACCGAGCGCATTCACGACGGACGCGCCGTAAAAGCGGATGTGGACCTGCTCCTCAATGTGGCAAAGCAGATGCAAGGCAAGTGTTTGTGCGCGCTGGGCGAGTTCTCCACCATGGCAGTCGTCTCCAGCCTCGAACGCTTCCGGGAAGATTTTGATAACGCGGTAAAAGCATAATGAGTAAACCAATCTCTCTCACGATTGACGGGAAGCAAGTTACTGTCCCTGAAGGCATGAATATTGTCGATGCCGCCAAACTGGCGGGCGTGTATATCCCTGTTTTTTGTCACCATCCCAAACTCGATCCTGTCGGCATGTGCCGCATGTGTCTTGTGGAAATTGGCCGCCCGATGCGCGATCGCGCCACCGGTCAATTTGTGATGGAAAACGGCGCGCCGAAGATCCAATTCATGCCCAAACTCGAAACTGCCTGCACCAACAAGGTCGAAGACGGCATGGTGGTCGTCACCCAATCGGAGAAGACCGCCGAAGCCCAGAAGGCGACCGTTGAATTCCTACTCACGTCGCACCCGCTCGATTGCCCGATCTGCGACAAGGGCGGCGAATGTCCCCTGCAAAACCTGACCATGACGCACGGTCCCCGCGAGAGCCGCTTCCGCCTGGAAGAAAAAATGCGCTTTGCCAAACCGGCGCCGCTCGGCGAATTGATCTGGCTCGACCGCGAGCGTTGTATATTTTGCGCCCGGTGCGTCCGTTTTCAAGACGAGATCGCCGGCGACGCCGTTCTTGAATTCGACGACCGCGCGCGACCGATGAACATCATCTCTGTTTCAGACCCCGGGTTTGATTCGATTTTCTCCGGCAACACCACGGATATTTGCCCCGTCGGCGCGTTGACCACCTCCGACTTCCGCTTCGGCGCCCGCCCATGGGAACTGGATGCCGCTCCCTCAATCTGCGCGCAATGCCCGGTGGGGTGCAACACCGTGCTGAACACGCGCCGCGAAGCCAAATCGGACGGCGAGATTGTCGTCAAGCGCGTAATGCCGCGACAGAACGAAGAAGTGAACGAGATCTGGCTCTGCGATAAGGGACGCTTTGCCTATCATTACGCGGAGGGGAAGGGGCGGCTCACGAAACCGATGATCCGCAAAGAGAAGAAGTTGGCGCGTTCTTCATGGGATGCCGCGACAAAGCTCGCTGCCGAGAAATTCAGCAAGGATAAGAAGGACTTTGTTGTTCTGGCCTCGGGCAGGCTGTCTAACGAAGACCTGTTCAACTTGAAGACCCTCGCGGATCATGCCGGCGGCAAAGCCTACCTATACTCGCGCATGGCTGGCGGCGAGTTGACTTCGCTCGTCGGCGTGAGCGCAGGCACAGACTTTGGAACCATGGGAGCAGGGACGGCTATCGTTGTTGTCGCTTCGGATCTGTATCAGGAAGCGCCGATTTGGTATCTGAGAGTCAAACAGGCGGCGGAACGCGGCGCGACGTTGATCGTGGTCAACCCGCGCGAAACCAAACTCGACCGGTACGCATCTTTCAAAGTCCGCTACGGATACGGCGATGAAGTGAAGGCGATTCACGATCTGGCAAAAACAGGCAAAGAAAGCGACGCGTTGCTGAAATCTGGGAACGTGGTCATCTTATATGGAAGCGAAGGGCTGGGCGTGGCTGGCTCGCAAAGCGTGGCGACGGCGTGCGCTAAATTACTAAACGACAATGGTTTTACCGGCAAGCCCAATAATGGACTCATCGGCGTGTGGGAACGCGCGAACGATCAGGGCGCGTGGGAGATGGGTTTCACTGTCGAGGAAGATTTAGCCAAAGCGCTAAAAGGCAAGGCGGTTTACATCGTCGGCGCCGACCCAGTCCACGACGACCCAAAATTGGCGAAGGCGCTGGAAAGCGCGGCGTTCGTGGCGGTGCAGGATGTGATGGAAACGGCCACCACTGAAATTGCGGATGTGGTTTTGCCCGCGCAGGCCTTCACCGAACGCGAAGGAACATTGACTTCGGGCGAACGACGCGCGCAGCGTTTTTATCCCGCCGTGCCGGTGACCGGCGAATCGAAACCCGATTTTGCGATCACGGCGCAGATTGCGCGAAGCATGGGCGTCATCCTCGAAGGCACGTCCGCTTCGGTGGTGTTCGACCTGCTGGCGGATACGGTGAAATCGTTCGAGGGATTGGATTACGCCAAACTTGCCGAAGCGCGAGAGCAGTTGCCGGTCGTTGGGCGAAGCGATTTGTATTATGGCGGCACAACGTATGAAAACAAACATGGCTTGGGCGCGCATCTGTCAGGCGCCGCGACGCGCGGGGAAAAGGTGAGCATCCCGAAGGCGGAGAAGGAAGTGGTTCCGCATCCGAAAGATAAAGAATTGCTGGCGGTGCCGATCAACAAGTTGTACCATCGTGGCACGACCGTCATGACGGCTGAGTTGTTGCATCAGCGCATCGGCGAGGCGAGCGTGTCTCTGCATCCCGCCGCGGCGGAAAAACTCGGCGTGCGCGCGGGGCAGACGGTGAATGTCAGTTTCAACGGCGCGAGCGGGCAGGCGGTTGTGAAGTTGGACGAGTCGATTGCGGAGGATATTGCATTGGTGCCGCGCTCGATGGGTATTGCCATCCGCGAGCCTGTGGCTGTGAAGGTGAAGGCATGATTATTTATATTCATGCTCCCGCAGGGTCTGTGACCCTGCGGTGTACGCGACAAAACTCGGCGGTCACAGACCGCCTTGGAGCAAAGTTTGTGAAGGTGAAAGCATGATTACCGATTGGACTTTGTGGCTCGAGTGGTTCATCAAAGCGGCGGTGTTGATCTTCGCGTTGTTGGGCGGGTTCGCGTATCTCACGTATTACGAACGTCGCGCGCTGGCGCGTATGCAAACACGCGTCGGACCGAACCGCGCGGGTCCGTTTGGCTTGTTTCAGCCAATCGCCGATGCGGTTAAGTTGATCTTCAAAGAGGAACTCACGCCTGCCAAAGCGTATAAATTTGTTTTTTTCCTCGCTCCGATCATTACGGTTGTGCCTTCGATTGTGATTGCGGCAGTCGTTCCGTTCGGGCGTTCGGTTAATTTGTTTGGGCGCGAGGTCAATTTGTATCTCGCCAATATCAACGTGGGCGTGTTGTATTTCATGGCGATTGCGGCGATTGCGGTGTATGGAATTGTGCTGGCGGGTTGGGCGTCGAACAGCAAGTACGCAATGCTCGGCGGTTTGCGCTCGACGGCGCAGATGATCTCGTACGAACTGTCGCTTGGCATTTCACTGATTCCCGTGATCTTGCTCGGCAATTCGATGAGCATGGTGGATATTGTGGAGAAGCAGAACGGATTGTGGTTCGTGTTCCTTCAGCCTGTGGGCGCGGTCATTTTTTGGATCGCTACTCTCGCCGAGGTGAACCGCGCGCCGTTCGACATGCCCGAAGCGGAGCAGGAATTGACCGCGGGGTATCACGCCGAGTATTCAGGCATGAAGTTCGCCTTGTTCTTCATGGCAGAATATCAGAAGATGATCGTAATCTGCGCGGTGACGGCGGTCTTTTTCTTCGGCGGCTATCTTGGTCCGGGCGTGGATCGATATCCGCTTCTTGGCCCCGTTTATATGTTCATCAAGATCTTTGTGTTGTTGTTTGGCATGATCTGGGTGCGCGCCACCTGGCCCCGCTTCCGTTATGACCGCCTGATGACGTTCGGATGGAAGGCGCTTGTGCCGTTGTCGCTCGCTATTGTTTTTATTACGGCAACAGGCATTTTGCTTGCGGAACAAACCAACAACCCGATGTGGATGTGGTCGATCCCGGTCGCGTCGGTGGTTGCCGGCTTGGTCCCTGTTGTTACGATCTATCAGGCCTTGAGGAGGCTTTCTTATGAGCGCGCTTGAACCTGCTGTTGAACTGGCGCGCGGGCTGTGGGTTACGTTCAAATCCATGTTCGAGAAGCCCGTTACGATCCAGTATCCCGAAGAGAAGCGGGAGGTGCGCAAGCGATTCCGCGGGCGCCATGAACTGCATCGCTACGAGAACGGCCTCGAAAAGTGCATCGGTTGTTCATTGTGCGCCGCGGCGTGCCCTGCGGATGCGATCTTTGTGGAAGCCTCCGAGAACACGGATGAAAAACGGTTCTCGCCTGGAGAGCGGTATGCCTCCACTTACGAGATCAACATGCTCCGCTGTATCTACTGCGGCTATTGCGAAGACGCCTGCCCGACCGAGGCGATCACGCTGGGCGATAACTACGAACTCTCGTATTACGACCGCCGCTCGGCGATCTATACCAAGGATATGCTGCTCGATCCCGTTCCTGCAACCGCCATGTTGACGCCGCAAAAGACAGAAGAAGGTGTGTTCACGCGGTCGGTGCCGGAGATGGAAAATCCTAAAGACTAGGAAACAGGCACACACGTACACACGTACACAAGTAGACAAGGAAACATGTTTACGTGTATACCTGTATACGTGTTTACCTCACTACGATAGAAATTTATGACCCTCGACCTCGCTCTCTTTTTACTCCTCGCCCTCATCGCCATCGCCTCCGCGCTGGGGATGTTGATCAGCCGCAATACGGTGTATTCGGCGTTGTATCTTGTGTTGAACTTTGTCACGGTGGCGGTGTTCTATCTCTTGCTCAGCGCGCCGTTTATTGCCATGGTGCAGATCACGGTCTACGCGGGCGCGATCATGGTCTTGTTCCTGTTCGTGATCATGTTGCTCGGCGCGGAAGGTTTGCCGAAGTCTGAAGTTCTGCCGTGGCAGAAACCGCTTGCCATTGGTTTATCTGTTCTTCTGTTTGCAGAAGCGGCGTACCTGCTCGTTACAAAATCCCGCCCGGTGGGGAACGTCCTCCCGCCTGCCGAAGCGGTCAACGCGACGGAGAACCTGCAACAACTCGGCATCGCGCTGTTCAGGGATTATTTGCTCCCGTTTGAAGTGGTCTCCATTTTGTTGTTGGTTGCCATGGTCGGCGCGATCGTCCTTACGAAGAAAGAGAGAAAGGCGCGGCAATGATCCCTGTTGATTACTACATTATTCTCTCAGCCATACTATTCACCATCGGCGTTCTCGGCGTGTTGGTCCGCCGCAACGCGCTCATTATTTTTATGTCCATCGAGTTGATGTTGAACGCGGCGAACCTTGCCATCGTGGCGTTCGGCAGTGTGTTCGAGAGTTTCAGCGGGCAGATCTTCGTCTTCTTCGTCATCGCCGTCGCCGCGGCGGAGGTGGCGGTGGGTCTCGCGCTGATCGTGGAAATTTTCAGGTCCAAGCGCAGTATTGATGTGGATCAGGTGAGTTCGTTAAAAGGATAGAGAATTAGAGAACTGGAGAATTCTCCAATTCTCTAATTCTCCGAGGTTTTTATGCACTTAAGCGAATCAGTAAACACAGGTTTTCTCTTCCTCGCCCCTTGGCTGGTATTTTTCCCGGTCATTGGCTTGTTGATCAACACTCTGTTTGGTCATAAGTTCAGCGAGCGGATGATTGGCGCGGTGGCGAGTCTCGCTTCGGGCGCGGCGTTCGTGGTGTCGGTCCTGCTATACGTCACTGTATCAGGCGCTCACGGCGAAGCGATGCGCTGGCAACTCGCGGAGTGGATGCACATCGGAACCCTGTCCCTCGATTGGACGTTCCGCGTCGACTCGTTATCCACCACGATGATGCTGGTCGTCTCGGGCGTGGGGACGCTCATCCACATCTACGCCATCGGATACATGCACGAAGACGTGCGTTTCAAAAACGACGTGGGGCGGTTCCGCCGTTTCTTCGTTTTTCTCAACCTGTTCATCGCCGCCATGATGGTGCTGATCACCGGCGACTCGTATCTAATGTTGTTCGTCGGTTGGGAAGGGGTGGGGTTGTGTTCGTTCCTGCTCGTCGGTTTTTGGTATGAACTGGATTTACTTGCGCGCCCCTCGTGGTCGAATTCATTTGCCGCGGTCAAGGCGTTCGTCGCCAATCGCGTCGGCGACTTCGGTTTCCTCATCGCAACGTTCATCATGTTCTGGGCGTTTGGCAGTCTTCAATTCGATAAGGTGTTTCAACAAGTTCCGACAGTTGCGCCGGGCGTCATTATCGCCATTACATTATTCTTCTTATTGGGTGTGACGGGAAAATCGGCGCAGGTTCCTCTCTATGTTTGGCTTCCCGACGCGATGGCGGGGCCAACTCCCGTTTCGGCGCTGATCCATGCCGCGACGATGGTGACGGCGGGCGTGTATCTCGTCGCGCGTTCCGCGCCGTTGTATTCGTCTGTTCCTGAGGCGCAGAATATTGTCGCGCTGGTGGGAGCCGTCACCGCGCTCTTCGCCGCGACGATTGCCGCCGGTCAATTCGACATCAAGAAAGTGCTGGCGTACTCGACCATTTCGCAACTCGGCTTCATGGTTGCGGCGGTCGGCATGGGCGCGTACGTGGCAGGGATATTCCATCTCGTGACGCACGCGTTCTTCAAAGCGTTGTTGTTCCTTTCCGCGGGTTCGGTGATTTTAGGCATGGAGCGCGGACATCATCATGCCGCGCATGCGAATCACGATAATCATGGCAAAGGGAAAAAAGGAAAGAGGAAAGAAGAAAGACACGATGCTCGCGCTGAGCGGAGCCATAGCGATAGCGAAGGCGCAGACGAAGCGCATGGCGAAGTATTCGACCCCGGCGACATGCGCAACATGGGCGGGCTTCGCAAGACCATGCCTGTCACATTCTGGGTCTACATGGCTGGCATGGTTGCGTTATCCGGTATTCCTCCGTTTTCGGGCTTTTGGTCGAAGGATGAAATTTTGCTCGATGCAAGCATGCACAACCAAGCCGCGTATTGGCTGTTGACCATCGCCGCATTCTTCACCGCCTTCTACATGGGAAGGCAAATTTGGATGGTCTTCTTCGGCGAGGCGCGGCACGAAGCCGCCGCGCGCGCGGAGGAAAGCCCGAAGGTGATTACCGTCCCGTTGATAATTTTGGCGGCGCTGGCGGTGTTGGGCGGCGCGCTCAACCTTCCGTTTGAAGGTTTCCACAACCTCGGTCACTGGCTCGAAGCCACCCTCGGCGAAGTGGAATCGCTCCCGTTGAATTTACAAGTCGCGGGCATTTCAACCCTCCTTGCCCTGCTTGCCATTTTGATCTCATGGCTCATGTATGCAAGAAAGCCATTCGCAAAGGATCAAACCGATCCGCTTGCATCGCTCGGTCTCTTCTTCAAAGGCATGAACAACAAATGGTGGATGGATGAACTCTATCACCTCCTGTTCATCAACCCGTATATCAAAATTTCCTATTTCATCGCCGAAGTGATTGACTGGCGTTTCTGGCACGACTGGTTCCACGAGAAGGTCATCATGGGAACATACAACTGGATCAGTTTCACCGGCTTGAACGAGTATGCCGACCAAAAAGGCATTGACGCCTTCGCAAACGGCTTGGGGACGTGGACCCAGTCGCTGGCGGGGACCCTCCGCAAGGTCCAGAATGGATTCGTGCGTTCGTACGCGCTATCCATTTTATTGGGCGTTGTGCTTATTCTTGGGTATCTGATTTTCAAATAGTCGCAGGTCAAAAGTTGAAGGTCACGACCTTCGACTTGCACCCTTCGACCTGCAACTCAACGAGGATTGAACATGGAATTTATTTTGCAACCGCTTACTTTAGTGATCTTCTTCCCGCTGGTGGGAGTTTTGGCTTTGCTCTTCATCCCCAGCGAAAACAAGAACGCCATGCGCTGGACGGCGCTCGCCGTCTCTGTGGCGACGTTCGTCATTTCGCTTTGGGTGTTGGGGCGCTTCGACGCCTCGAACACAGACTTGCAGATGGTCGCCCGTTACAACTGGATCACCGTGGCGGGTTGGAACATCCAATACTTCCTCGGCATAGACGGCTTGAGCATCCTGCTGGTTTTGCTGACCACGCTTCTCACGCCGATCTCGATCCTCTCCACGTGGACGGCGGTCGAGGAGCGCGTCAAAGAATACATGATCTTCTTCCTCCTGCTGGAGATCGGTATGAACGGCGTGTTCCTCGTGCAAGACCTGTTCCTCTTCTACATCTTCTGGGAATTCACGCTCGTGCCGATGTACTTCATCATCGGCATCTGGGGCGGACCGCGCCGCATCTACGCCGCGCTCAAATTTTTCCTCTACACGATGGCTGGCTCCATTTTGATGTTGCTCGCTATTCTGTGGCTCGGTATTCATGGCAAGACGTTCTCCCTGCCTGATCTGATCGCGCAAGGCGGAATCCCTGCCAACATTCAAATGTGGCTGTTCATCGCCTTCGCCGCCGCGTTCGCCATCAAAGTGCCGATGTGGCCCCTGCACTCGTGGCTGCCCGACGCGCACGTCGAAGCACCGACGGCTGGCTCGGTCATCCTCGCGGGCGTGCTGTTGAAGTTGGGAACGTACGGCTTCGTGCGCTTCAACATCCCCTTGTTCCCCGAAGCGACTCTCCAAGCCGCCCCGTGGATCGCCCTGCTCGGCACCATCGGAATCATCTATGGCGCGGCAGTCTCGTACGCGCAACCCGATATCAAGAAATTGGTCGCGTATTCCTCGGTGAGTCACTTGGGCTTCGTGATGCTCGGTTTGTTCGCGTTGAACCCCGAAGGTATCGCGGGCGCGATCCTGCAAATGATCAATCACGGTATCAGCACGGGCGCGTTGTTCTTGCTCGTCGGCATGGTCTATGAACAGACGCACACGCGCGAGTTTAGAGTCTATGGGGGCTTGTGGAAGATCATGCCGGTCTTCGGCGCGATCTATCTCATCGTCTCGCTCTCCTCGATGGGCTTGCCTGGGTTGAACGGCTTCGTCGGTGAATTCACCATTCTGCTCGGCGCATGGGGCGCGGGACAAAATGGAATTTTCTACTGGGGCGGCGTTTGGTTTGCAGGCATCTCCGCGATCGGCGTCATCATGGCGGCGATTTACATTCTTTATATGTTCCAAAAGATGTTCATGGGTCCGCAAGGCGAAGTTGTGGAAGAAACAAAGAAACACGGGCGCGCCATCCGCGACCTCAACTGGCGCGAGATCGTTACCGTTGTTCCGTTATTGATCCTCATCTTTTGGATCGGCTTATACCCCGCGCCGTTCTTCAACCTCATTGCGCCCGCCGTGAATCATCTCGTTGGGACGTTGCCATTACCATAAAGCAATCAGCTGTCAGCGGACATCCCTCAGTAGTTGAAACTGATGGCTGAATGCTGATGGCCGAACGCTGAAAGCTTTTATGACTCAATCCGACCTCACCACCATCCTCCCCGTCACCATCCTCACCGTATGGGCGTGCGTGCTTTTGCTCGTTGATCTCCTCATCCCGAAGACTCGCAAAGGCATCACCGCGCTACTCTCCGCGTTAGGTCTTGCTGTCACGCTGGGATACACCCTCGCGCAAATCGGCAGCGAGGTCACAGGCTTCAACGGCATGGTCACGCTCGACGGCTTCTCGATCTTCGTCAACGCGCTGCTGCTCGTCAGCGGCTTGCTCGGCGTCGCGCTCGCCTACGGCTACATCAAACGCATGGGCATCGAGCGCGGCGAATACTACACCCTGCTCCTCTTCAGCGTCGTCGGCATGATGCTCATGGCGCAAGCCACCGACCTCATCGTCGTCTTCCTCGCGCTCGAACTGCTTTCGATTCCGCTGTATGTTCTCGCCGCATTCGCTCGTGATAAAACAGACTCGGAAGAAGCGGGACTCAAATACTTTTTGCTCGGCGCGTTTTCTTCTGGATTCCTTGTCTACGGGATCGCCCTCATCTTCGGCGCGACTCACACCACCAACATTTTCGCCATCGTCGAGTTCGTTTCAACCTCGACGGGCAGCCTGCTTCTAACCATCGGCGCCGCCCTCCTCCTGATCGGATTCGGCTTCAAGGTCGCCGTCGTTCCCTTTCACATGTGGACTCCCGACGTGTATCAAGGCGCCCCCACCGCGGTGACCGCGTTCATGACTTCCGGCGCGAAGATTGCAGGCTTTGCCGCGTTACTTCGAGTCTTTGCCACCGCGTTCCCATCCATCGCCGCCGATATGACCAATGTGTTCTGGGTCATATCCGCCGCGACGATGATCCTTGGCAACGTCGCCGCCGTCGCCCAGACCGACATCAAACGCCTGCTCGCCTATTCCAGCATTGCCCACGCGGGATATATCCTCATGGCGTTCGTTCCTTATGGCAACGAAACCGTAGTAGCGACTTCAGTCGCCGCAGGATTGTTCTACCTCGTCGCATACGTGTTCACCAACTTCGGCGCGTGGGGCGTGGTGATCGCTCTCGAAAAAGAAGCAGGCAAAGGCTTGGCATTGGACGATTACGCGGGTCTCGCGAAGAAACATCCCGCCCTCGCCGCCGCGATGACGATCTTCATGCTTTCGCTCATCGGTCTCCCCCCAACCATCGGACTCATCGGAAAGCTTTACCTCTTCCGCGCAGTGATAGACGCTGGCTTCGTCTGGCTTGCCATTATCGGCGTTCTCACCTCCGTCGTTTCGGCATTCTACTATTTGCGCGTCGTCGTCATCATGTACATGAAAGATGGCGAACCCGCCGCCGAACGCGAAACATGGCTCGACACGACCACATTGGTCACAGCCTTGGTGACAGTCGTGGTAAGTTTCATCCCACAGTTTTTATTCGCCTGGGCAAGCGAAGCGGTGTTGAAGTTGTTTTAAATTCCCTCGCGCTGAGCGGAGTGAGCCGATAGGCGAACGCAGTCGAAGCGGCACGGGACGTATCAAGACTACAGAATCAAAAACGGGACTGTGTTCAGCCACAGTTCCGTTTTATGTTTAAGCCTCTTGTTTGCTCAGCTTGTCGCTTGCAATGCGATTCAGACTGACGCCCGATTCCGCCGCTTCCAGCGCGAGCCGCCGATGCAGATCAGGCGGGACGCGCACCATGAACTTGCCGCTGTATTTTCTAACGGCAATCGGTTCGGGAGCGAGTTCTCCGCTCTTTTTTAGATCGGCAACGATTTGTGCCACTGTTTGGCGAATGCCTTTCAAGGCTTCCTCGGGTGACGGTTCCAACCAACTCAGGCTCGGAAATTCCGCGCAGAGTCCCACGTATTCCTCGTCTTCCTCCGACCACGTTACGCGGTAGGTATAACGGTCATTTTTCAGCATTAGATTCATTCTCCAATCGTTCAATCGCTTTCAATACTTGCTTTACTTGATATGCTTTTGCCATTCCTTTATCATTTTGAATGTTGACTCGCGGGTCGCCCAACCACGGCGTTTTGTAGATTCGATGACTGCTACCCGTTTGTCGAGCTTCTCCAAAATAGGAATCGCATACTTTGCAAAGGTCTTGAAAACGAACCCCTTTAGGATTGCGCTGCATGTCCGCAAGGATGTCTTCAATCTTTGCCCCAGCGCTATGATACCATTATTGATACTGCCATCAAGGGGAGGAAAATATGGACTTCCTAAGTCTTTGTTGAGAATCAAAAACGGGACTGTGGTTCATCTACAGTCCCGTTTTGCGTTTTCGCTTGTAGGTTCTCCCCCAAATCCGACCCCAGACTGCCACTCCGCATCCCAAATTTTCTCGTCGTATTTGGGGGAGATGTCCGAAGGACAGAGGGGGTCATTCCCCTTCATCCACAGTCCCGTTCTGTGTTTTAAAACTCCTTGCAATGTATCACAATGCCTCGACCAACGGTACAATCCTCGTTATGAAACTTCATCACAAAGATTCCATCCAACGACGCGCCAAATATGTGCTGATCATCATCGTATTGCTCAATGTGTTGTATCCCATCACGAGCAATGGGAGCGTGATCTCGCTGATCTTCTTTGAGGTGTTATATGCGGGTTTGTTCGCTGTGGCAATTTTTATCACCAGCGACAACCGCAGGCAGGTGACATGGTTCATCAGCATCGCCGTCATCTGGCTGGTGATGGCGGTGATCTTTGCCTTTGACCCGACAAATTATTGGAACAACCAAATTTCATCCGTGATCCTGGTCGTCTTTCACGTGACCATTCTTTGGGTGATGCTGAGATATATTTTTACCTCGCCCTCCGTCACAGCGGATGTGCTGTACGCCTCTGCCGCAGTCTATTTTCTGCTCTCCTACATGTTTGTTCCCATTTACGAGATGGTGGAGATATACCATCCCGGCTCCTTCGTGGATACCACATTGGGCGCGCCGATGCACTGGCAACAATTCGTGTATTTCAGCCTGATTACGCTAAGCACAACTGGATACGGCGATGTGCTCCCCGTCACCCCGTGGGCGCGGATGCTGGCAGGCATCGAAGCGGCGATCGGCGTCTTATACGTCGCTATTTTGGTGGCGCGGTTGGTGAGTCTGTACGAGTCGCAGCGGCGGGGGGAGAAATGACGCTCATACACCCGATCAATTCATGGACGCGCGAAAGGCTGAAGAATGGAGTCTATATTGAGTGGCTTTTCACGAATAGAAATTTTGGAATGGAACTCCGTTCAATTTATTAGTCTTCACCCTGATGAATACGGGCTAGGCGGATCCTGGAACAACCTTAAAATTGAATTCAAAGATATAGACAAAAACGGTACGGTGGATATTTTACTAACCGAACCAGAAAATCGAACTCATGATATTTGGCTTCAGGGGCACAGACGCACATACACAAAAACCTACATATGGAATGGATCCGAATATGCGTTGTTCAATTACGAAAACGCACAACCAGATTATCGTTTTGAAGCAATACAAGATGCCGATTCATTCACCAACCGTCAGGAATTTGAGAAGGCGCTTACATTATATTTAGACTCGATAAACAATCCAGCCCTGTTATCTTGGTCAGAAGCGACACAATTCAATTTTGTCCAAAATATTCATGTTACAGAGGGCAATCCAACACTTACTCCACCACCTTCCGATCCTGTCGAATATCCCCGCCTCGCCGCGTATGCCTACTACCGCATCATGCTCATCTATCTCGCGCAAGGAAATGAAGCAGAAGCAACTACAACTTACAACACCCTGCTAGAAACATTTGGGGACGACCCATACGCTCATCCTTATGTCGAAATGGCAACCGCGTTTTGGGAGGCGTACCAGTCCACGCACAAAATGTACGATGGCTGCGCGGCGGCAATCCAATACGCGGTGAAGCACCCCGACATTTTGATTCCGCTGGGGAGTGATTATCACGGCTGGCAAAGTCATACCTATGTGCCAGAGGATGTGTGTCCGTTCAGGTAGCTATCAGCGGTCAGCCCTCAGCGCTTAACTGAAAGTTGACCGCTGACTACTGACGGCTTCTACCGCTTATAATTGGGGCATGAAAGACTTCCGTCAACTCAAAGTATGGGAAAAGTCTCATTTATTGGCTCTGGCAATCTACAAAGAAACAAAGGTGTTTCCAAAAGAAGAACTTTACGGATTGACTTCACAAATCCGCCGAGCAAGCATGTCAATCCCAACAAACATCGCGGAAGGCTGTGGACGTAATACAGACAAAGAATTTGCTCGTTTTCTTCAGATCGCAATGGGCTCAGCCAGCGAAACGGAATACCAACTCATCCTTGCTCGCGATCTTGAATTTCTCCCAAAGCAAACCTACGAAAAACTTCATAACGATGTCGAGGAAGTCAAACGCATGCTAGCATCCTTCCTCAAAACGCTAAGAGCTGACCGCTGATGGCTGAATGCTTTGATTTCATCATCATCGGCTCTGGCTTCGGGGGAAGTGTTTCCGCCATGCGGCTCACCGAAAAAGGCTATTCCGTTCTCATTCTCGAAAAAGGCAAACGCTACGAAGATAAAGATTTTGCAAAAACAAACTGGCAATATTGGAAATATCTCTGGCTCCCCGCGATCCGCGCGCATGGGATTTTGCAGATCAGCGTTCTCAAAGGCGTGATGGTCCTGCACGGAGCGGGCGTCGGCGGCGGCAGTTTGGGATACGCCAACGTGCTCGAAGTTCCAAGCGATGAAACGTTCGGGACTCCCGCATGGAATCAAAATGCGCAGTGGGGCGAAGCGTTGCGTCCGCACTACGAGACGGCGCGGCGGATGCTCGGCGTGACGCGCAATCCCAAATTATGGAAAGCGGATGAAGTCCTCAAACAAATTGCGGATGAGCGTGGCATGGGACACACCTTCCGCGCGA
>CASGHD010000124.1 GCA_949319575.1 uncultured Anaerolineales bacterium
TCTTGGTTTTGCCGAAGCAGTCTCCCCATACCGGGAGATTGCTTCCCTTCGACAGGCTCAGGACAGGCGTCGGGACCCCGAAAAAACATCGGGGCAGGCGAGCAAGAGCCCTCCTCGCAACGACATGCCTGAGCAGTTACGCTTATTCAATTATTGAAGCAATGGGATGCGCCAGTGAACCCAGCCTAACTATTTCTTCTCCCGTAAATTCTGGCTCAATATCGAGATTGATTTCTAGAATCCCGATTATTTTTTTCCCTACCCTTAACGGAATAAATAACTCTCCTTGAGAAAGTGGTAATTGAGGACTCCAAAACATGCCAATTTCATCGAGTAATTTTTTATTGATAATTTCGGCTCCAACAATTTCATAGCCGAAAATCTTCCCCTTTGTCCAATTTATCAATTGTATTTCTTGTAAATAGGCGGCAGTTCCCGCGTGCCATGATTGGTGTTTGCCCTTAATGATCTTGCATTTATACCCAATTTTCAAAAATGTTTTTCCCGCTTCTCCACTGCCTCCTTTGAAGACCATGTATTCATTAATGGAATCGGACAAATAGATTCCAACAAAGTAAAAGCCTAGCGTCTGAGCAATAGTTTCAGTAACTTCGTTCCAATAGTTTTCTTTCCCCAAATCCTGCTTGAGCGCGACAAGTCGATTAACTAATGAATCTACTTTTTCTAGATCAAACATGATTTTCTCTTTCGAAATTATAGCATTATCTCCCGCAAATATCCTCTACCCCTTATAATTACGCCAAGTTATCATCAGACTATCCAACTAACGGACTAAAAAACTACATGACTACCCTCATCGAATGTATCCCCAACTTTTCCGAAGCGCGGCGACCTGAAGTGATAGATCAAATCGTCGCCGCCATCCAGGCGGTCAGCGAGGTGAAACTCCTCGACCGTTCCTCCGACCTCGACCACAACCGCACGGTGCTGACCTTTGCAGGCTCGCCCGCAGGCGTGGAAGAAGCCGCGTTCCGCGCGATCAAGACCGCCGCCGAACTCATTGACCTCGACGCGCATACGGGCGAACATCCGCGCATTGGCGCGACGGATGTTGTCCCGTTTGTGCCGCTTCAAGGGGCGACAATGGATGATTGCATCGCGATTGCCAAACGACTCGGCGAACGCGTCGCTGGCGAACTCAGCCTCCCCGTCTATTTATATGAAGCGGCGGCAACGCGTCCCGAACGCGCGAATCTCGAAAACATCCGCAAGGGACAATATGAGGGACTCAAAAAAGAAATCGAATCGGATCCGAATCGCAAACCTGATTATGGTCCAAGTAAACTTCCGAAGGCGGGTGCGACTGTCATCGGCGCGCGTAATCCGTTGATTGCGTTCAACGTCTATCTCACCAGCGACGATGTGAACATTGCGAAAAAAATCGCCAAGGCTGTGCGTCATTCATCGGGCGGTCTGCGTTATGTCAAAGGTCTCGGCTTGCTTGTGGACGGTCGCGCGCAGGTCTCGATGAACCTCACCAACTTTCACGAAACGCCCATCGCGCGCGTCGTTGAATTTATTCGGCGCGAGGCGCAGCGTTACGGCGTAAACATTCATCACTGCGAACTCGTCGGATTGATTCCGCAAGAAGCGTTGGTGGATGCGGCGGTCTGGTACACACAATTGGATCAATTCGACAAAGCGCAGATTTTGGAATCGCGACTCTTTGACGATGGACCGCATTCAGCAGACGGTCTATCGCCCACCGTCCACGGTCTTTCCACGCCTCAACCTGCTTCATTTTTAGACGAGTTAGCGTCCGCTCTTCCCGCTCCTGGAGGCGGATCCGCCGCCGCGTATGCAGGCGCGATGGGAGCCGCGTTGGTCGCGATGGTTTCGGGTCTCACCATCGGAAGAAAAAAATATGCCGAGGTCGAAGCCGAAATGCAAGCCGTGCGTGTGATGGCAGAAAAACTCCGCGCCGAAATGACCCAGGCAGTGGATGATGATGCCGCGTCGTTCGAGGCGGTCATCGGCGCGTTCAAGTTGCCGAAAGAAACGGACGATCAACAAAAAGCGCGCACCGCCGCGATTCAAATCGCTACGTTGAATGCCGCGAACATTCCGTTACATTCAGCGGAACGATCCGTCAAAATTATGGAACTTGCAATTAAATGTGCCGAACACGGCAACCTCAACGCCATCAGCGACGCGTTATCTGGTTTTGCCATGTCGCGCGCGTCACTCACCGCCGCCGCCTATAATGTGCGTATCAACGTCCATTCCTTGCCAGATAAATCCGCTGGCGATGAATATTTGAAGGAACTTGCCGAACTCGAAAAGAAAGCCGACAACCTTGAAGCGAATATCCGCAAGGTGATGAAAGAGCGCGGTGGGATTTAATGGCGTCCTTGACCCCGAAGGTGTGGCGCATTTCTAAAAATCATGTCACTCCTTCGGGGTTTATACAGCCAGCATGAGATTTATTTCCAGTTTTCTTTTTTTGATATTCCTCGCGTCTTGTGCTTCGACCCAAACCGTAGCGCCTGTGGTTGGCGTAACATCAACGATTCAACCTTCTCTCGAACCACCCTCCACTTTTGTTCCTCCCACGCGAACAGTAATCCCTTCCCCAACAACAACACAGACCGCCACTCCAATCCCCTGCGAGCCTCTCGCCGCGGATTTTTGCATCACCGACGGACACTTCCTCCTCCAGCGACCGATTCACCCTCCCGCGAATGATTCAGTGGAGAGAACGTATCCGTTCGCCTCAACAGCCGGCGGGACGCGCGATCCGCATCGCGGCGTGGAGTTTGTCAACGCGCTTGGAATTCCCGTCTATGCGGCGGGGGAGGGCGTGGTCCTCTTTGCGGGTTCAGATGAAGCCGCTATCTATTCTCTGTGGCGAAACTATTACGGCAACCTCATTGTTCTTCAGCATGAAGGTAATCTGTATACGCTGTACGCCCACCTTTCAGCGATTAACGTCACAGAAGGAGATGTGGTTGAGGCAGGGGAGCAGGTCGGGGAGGTGGGGCGAAGCGGCGTGGCAATCGGAAGTCACCTCCACTTTGAAGTCCGTCGCGGAGACGTGGAAGATTACTTCTCGATGGTCAACCCCGAGTTGTGGCTATTGCCAAGCCAACCAGAATTTGGCGCTCTGGCGATTTCTATACAAGACTCGAATTCAGCGTTACAAAAATCGAGAATCACGCTCCAGCAGTTTTCTGCCTCAGGTGAAATTCTCAGTTTGAATTATCTGAATACATATCATTCCACATTGGCGTTGGGGGAGGAAAATGTTGGCATGAATGATCTGACTGCTGGGCGTTATCGAATCACATTCATTCACAATGGCGGCTTTTACGAACGATGGGTTGAAGTACAATCAGGAAAACTTACACAGGTTGTGATTGTTGTGAAATAAAAACCATGTGTCATTCTGAGCGACCAAAGGGAGCGAAGAATCTCCTTGTCGCAGGTTGAGACCCTTCGCTATCGCTCAGGGTGACATACAAATTGGAGAATATCTATGGGACTCAAACCCGACCACTGGATCCGCAAGATGGCAGTCGAACAAAAAATGATCGAGCCGTTCGTGGACAAACAAGTTCGACAGGGAGTAATTTCCTACGGCGTTTCGTCGTATGGATACGATGTCCGCGTGGCGGATGAATTCATGATCTTCACGAACGTCCACTCCGCGATTGTTGACCCGAAGAACTTCGACCCCAAGTCCATGTTCGAGTTCAAAGGAGATGTGTGCATCATCCCGCCGAACTCCTTTGCTTTGGCGCGCACGATTGAATATTTCCGCATCCCGCGCAACGTGTTGACCGTTTGCTTGGGCAAATCAACCTACGCGCGTTGTGGGTTGATCGTCAACGTTACGCCGTTCGAGCCAGAATGGGAGGGCTATGTCACGCTTGAAATCTCGAATACAACTCCGCTCCCCGCGAAGATTTACGCGAATGAAGGTTTGGCGCAAGTCCTGTTCTTTGAGGCGGACGAGGAATGTGAGATTTCGTATGCAGACAAGAAAGGCAAATACCAGAAACAGCAATCCATTGTCTTGCCAAAGGTATAACTCACCTTACATGTTCGTCTTCCGCAAGGGCGACATAAATGTCGCGTTACTAACGTCACTTTGAACTGAACTGCGTACGGTGAAGGTATAAGTCAAACGGGCTGAGGATTTATCCTCAGCCCGTTTTGATTAATGCGCGCCCTCTCTTTTTGCGTCTTCTATTGCCTTATCGGTGTTGACGAAAGGCAGGATAGCCAAGCCAACCACGAAGAAGAAGATCAGCGCAAGGATGGCAATGCGTAAATTGCCGAAGATCGTGACGGCTACCCCGAAGACGAGTGTTCCAAGCCAGGAGGTGCCGCGTTCACTGATCTCGTAGATCGAGAAAAATTCCGCCTCTTTGTTCTTTGGAATCATTTGGGCGAACAAACTGCGGCTGATCGCCTGTGAGCCGCCGAGTACCAGGGCGATGACAGCTCCCAGAATCATAAACTCTGTTGCGCGCGAGTCGCCTTTCATGCCGCCGTAGGCGTAGATCACGACTGCCGCCCAAATTACAAGGCTAACGATGATCGCGCGTTTTGCCCCGATCCAGTTGGCGAGTTTGCCCCAGAACAACGCGCCAAAGAACGCTACGAACTGAATGAGCAATATGACCGAGATCAGCGTTGTTTGTCCCAACTCGAGTCCGCCGCGGATCAGCGGCGCATCGGCAAAGACAGCGGCTACAGCGATCACGGTTTGGATACCGTCGTTATAGATCAAATACGATGTAAGGAATTTGGATGTTTCAGGCGTGGTTCTATATTTGTTGCGCAGAAAGCGAACCAACAGGATGATGGGTCCAAACAGCGGAACAAATACCGGTAAAAGCGCCAGGTCTGCATCCAACTGCCCACTGCTAATCAGCCGCGTGATAAAAGGGGTAATCAGGGGAGCCCAGATCAAAATTAAGAGAGGGGAGAGCAGATAGAATGCAATGGACTTCGCCGGCACATCCATTGTTTTAGAGAGCTGTTTGAAGGCGACACTTAATAGATTTTCGCCCGGTGGAATTTCGTGAGCGGCATGACGCGAACGCAACCTTTGCCACGCCACTGTTGAAAACGCCAGCCACCACACTCCCGCCGAAGCGAGGTTGATACGAACCGACATACTTTCTGAAATCCCAAAACTTTCATGGAGCAAATACAAGACCAAGTTGAGCGCGAGCAACACAAACCCGCCAATGTATCCCAAAGCGAATCCGTAGGAGGAAACCCGGTCTCGCTCCTCCTCGCTTGCGATATCCGGCAGATAGGCGTTGTAAAAAACCAGCGCCGCGCCAAACGATAGGTTGGCGATGATAAACAGGATCGGACCGAGCATCCATGTGGCGAGCGTCACAAAGAACATACCGACTGTCGCCAGCGCGCCGATGGTCGCAAAGAGTTGAAGCATTTGCTTGCGGCGGTGAGAATAATCGGCGATAGCGCCCAGGATGGGTAAAAAGCCCGCCTGAAACACGACAGATAGCGATATGGCGAAGGCGATAACCGCCTCCGGCGCTACGGGAAGACCGAGGAAGTTAACCACCAAGGGCTGGCCGCTTGCTTCTGTCCATACTGTGCCGGTTCTTGCCAGAAACTCAGACTCCGCAACCGCTGTTGCAAGTCCTCGAACGTAGGGCCCCAGAAAAACTGAACCAATCGTCGTGCTGAATGCCGAGTTTGCCCAGTCGTACATTGCCCAGCCAAAAATTTCGCGCCGATCGTTGATCATGGGTTGTGCTGTAGTCATTGCTTCCTCCCGGGTTTTGGGTTGGTGTCGTATATCAAAACCCCGCGTAACCTAATCAAGTTGCGGAATACCCTGGTTGTGTTAGAATCGCCGCAATCGAAAAGAGGGGTCGGATGGAAATTCATCACTTAAATCCCTTGCGTATATCAAACCCTTCATATATAATCGAATTTTGCTATCCCGCCCAACGCGCGGGATGGTTTCGTGTGTTTACTAACTCTGCAAGCATCCTAAATTTGAATTGCAACTGTTACCCGGCAAGCACTAAATTCAGGGATGAGAGTGGGTACTTCGTAACGGCGCACAGACATATAGCCAGGAGCGAACCAAATGTCTTCCACATTGCCTCGTAAAACCTATGCCCGTATCCCAGTCAACATTAAACTTCCCAACCTTATCGAAGTCCAATTAGACTCCTTTGAACGCCTCAAGCGAGAAGGTCTGGGCGATCTCTTCCATGAAGTTTCACCTATTGAATCCTATAACAAGGGGATGAAATTGTTTTTCCCCGGGCGCGGTCCCGAAGCCAAGCAGTGGGGATTGAAGTACTGGTTTGGCGATCCCAAACATACCATCGAGGAATGTGTCGAGCGCGACCTTACCTACGCAAGCCCGTTATATGTTTCTGTCTTGCTGGCAGGCGCAGATGTGCCCGAGCCGATCAAGCAGGATATCTTTCTCGGTGATTTCCCCGAGATGACCGACAAAGGCACGTTCATTATCAACGGGACGGAACGCGTCGTCGTGTCGCAGTTGATTCGCTCTCCTGGCGTGTACTTCGAAGCCCCCACGGATCGCGCAACGGGACGCCTGCTCGCCATGTCGAAATTGATCCCCGACCGCGGGGCGTGGATGGAGTTCGAGACCCGCAAATCAGATTACATCATCTTGAAATTTAACCGAAAACGAACGGTACCGATCACGGTGTTCCTGCGCGCGCTGGCGGCGGTCGATGACGGAATCAAAGATTCCCCGCTCAAACTGGGAACCGACGAAGAATTACTCTCGCTGTTTCAAGATGTGGATAACAACCCAGAGCGCCTCTTCCTGCCTTCCACATTGAAACAAGAGCCCGAATGGGACCTTTCCGGCGGCTTGACCATCGCCGAGGCAGCTCTCATTGAATTTTTCAAGAAAATGCGCCCCGGCGACCCCGCCACGCTTGATAATGCCCGTCAGTTCCTCGAAGAACAGCTATTCGACCAGCGGCATTATGATCTTGAACGCGTGGGGCGTTACAAGTTGAATCAGAAACTCGATCTTAATGTTCCGATTCCGCATCGTACCGTTACCAAGAACGATGTTATTCGACTCATTCGTCGCATGATTCAAATTAATAACGGCATTGAGCCAGCCGATGATATTGACCACCTTGGTAATCGCCGTGTCAAAACGGTGGGCGAGCTGGTGCAGAATAAACTGCGAATCGGTCTCCGCCGCATGGAGCGCGTGATCAAAGAGCGTATGTCCATTCGCGATCAGGAGCAGTTATCTCCCGTTACGCTGGTCAATATCCGACCGGTGGTGGCGGCGTTGCGCGAGTTCTTCGGTTCATCGCAACTCTCCCAGTTCATGGATCAGACCAACCCGCTGGCTGAATTGCGTAATAAACGAACGCTTTCCGCGTTGGGCCCAGGCGGCTTACGCCGTGAACGCGCCGGGTTTGACGTGCGCGACGTGCATCACTCGCACTACGGGCGGATTTGTCCGATCGAAACGCCTGAAGGACCAAACATTGGCTTGATCGGGCGACTGGCTTCGTTTGCGCGAGTGAACGAATATGGTTTCATTGAAACACCCTATCGAAAAGTATTTCGGGTGATGGAAGCAGACGACGAACGGCTGGAGGGGCGCACCCTCCGCGAAAAAGTTGTGGACCCGAAGACAGAAGAAGTTGTGTTCGAGGCTGGCGAGATGGTTGACAGTAAAATGGCGAAGCGAATTGCCAAGTTCGGCGCGCCGGTTGCGATCTCGCCGTATGTTTCCGATCAGTTCGATTATCTTTCTGCGGATGCGGAGGATAAGTACGTTATCGCGCAGGCGAACGCGCCGTTGACCGATAAGAAGGAATTTGTGCGCGAGCGCGTCTCGTGCCGCTACCATTCGGGCTTTATCTTCTCGACGGCTGACTCTGTGGATTATATGGATGTTGCGCCGCATCAAGTGGTGGGAATCAGCGCGGCGTTGATTCCATTTTTGGAGCACGACGACGCCAACCGCGCGTTGATGGGTTCGAACATGCAGGCGCAGGCTGTGCCGCTTGTCCGCCCGGAGGTGCCGCTTGTTTCGACTGGCATGGAATATCATGCCGCGTTGGATTCGGGTCAGGTGGTGGTGGCAGAGGCTGACGGCGAGATAACGTCGGTGACCGGTAACACGATCACCGTCCGCGAAAGAGGCGGAAGCAATCACACGTATCAACTCCGCAAGTATCAGCGCTCCAATCAATCCACGTGCATTGATCAGCGCCCGGCTGTCGTCAAAGGACAGAAGATCAAAAAAGGCGATATCATCGCCGACTCATCTTCTACTGAAAGCGGGCAACTCGCGCTTGGGCAAAACGTGGTGGTTGCCTTCTTATCATGGGAGGGCGGCAACTTTGAAGATGCGATCCTGATCTCCGAGAGGCTTGTGCAGGAAGATCGCTTCACGTCGGTACATATTGAGAAATATGAAGTGGAAGCGCGCGATACGAAACTCGGACCCGAGGAGATCACGCGCGATATTCCGAACGTCGGCGAAGATGCGATCAAAGATTTGGATGAGAATGGCATCATCCGTATTGGCGCGGAAGTTGGACCAAACGATATTCTCGTCGGCAAGATCACGCCCAAAGGTGAAAAAGAGCTCACGCCTGAAGAACGTCTCCTGCGCGCGATCTTCGGTGAGAAATCGCGTGACGTGAAAGATACATCCCTGCGAATGCCTCACGGCGAACGCGGCAAGGTTGTGGATGTGAAAGTGTTCACGCGCGAAGAGAATTCCGATCTTTCGGCTGGCGTGGATATGATGGTGCGCGTTTCGGTGGCGCAACGCCGCAAGTTAACCGCGGGCGACAAGATGGCTGGTCGTCACGGCAACAAGGGCGTCGTCTCGAAAGTTGTGCCGGTGGAAGATATGCCGTTCCTTAATGACGGCACTCCGGTGGACATGATTCTGAATCCGCTTGGCGTTCCTGGTCGTATGAATATCGGTCAGGTGCTGGAAGTGCATCTTGGCTGGGCGGCGAAGCGGTTGGGGTTCCGCGCCGTGACGCCGGTCTTCGATGGCGCGTCTGAGGAGGAGATCGAAGCCGAACTCGCTCGCGCTTGGATTCTTGATGAGGCGTGGAAAGAAGTAGGTTTGAAGGCATGGGAATGGATCAAGGAGCAGGAGTATGAGGCCGACTCCATTCAGGATGACGAGGAAGTCCGACGCCTGTATCTCGAGGAGTGGCTAGGCAAGCGCAAGTATGACGCGTACGATCTGAACGATGCCGATTATGCCCGTCTTGCCACGGCAACTGAATGGTTACGTGACAAAGAGTACGATCCTGATACTATTTTTTATCCGGACGAGATCAACCCGAAGGATCGAACAGAGTATAACGATGCGGCAGTGAATGCCTGCTTACGTTTGTGGATCGAGACTCACGGTCACTCGAATCGCGTGGCTGAAGCGCGCTTGATGGAAGTTGCTCAGGAGATTGTCAATACCACCGGTCAGCCATTGCCGATCCTTGGCAAGCAAATCCTCCGCGATGGTAAAACCGGCATTCCATACGACCAATCGGTTACTGTGGGCGTGATGACAGTATTGAAATTGCATCACCTCGTCGAGGATAAGGTGCATGCGCGTTCGACCGGCCCATACAGTTTGGTGACACAACAGCCACTTGGTGGTAAGGCGCAGTTCGGCGGTCAACGCTTCGGTGAGATGGAAGTGTGGGCGCTCGAAGCCTATGGCGCGGCGTATACGTTGCAAGAAATGCTGACGGTCAAATCGGATGATGTGCAGGGACGCGTCAATGCATACGAAGCAATCGTTAAGGGCGAGCCGATCGAGGAACCGAGTATCCCTGCTTCATTCAGGGTGCTTGTCAAAGAACTGCAATCACTGGGGCTGGCGGTGGAAGCGGTGAGCGAAAGTGGTGATGTTGTCAAGTTCGGAAAGGACGAGGAGAAGCAGCATCCGCCTCGCATGGATACCGGTTTGCTGGGCATAGGAGACAACCTCGCGGCGAAGCGAAAATCTTGACGATTATATTAATAGCGTGATAAAATCTCGCTCCGTTGCCAATTGAAAAAGGCGGCATTACCCCCGCTTGAATGGCATTACCTTGTGAGGCCATCACAGATCGACTTGATGGCCTTATTTTGTGCAAAAAAACTTTGTGAAGAATTTTATTATCGGAGGCTGATCGTGCCGACAATCAATCAAATGGTCCGCAAGGGCCGCAAAAGTCTGAAGGCGAAAAGCAAGGCGCCGGCTTTTCAATACACCTTGAATACTTATAAACAGCGGCGTATTCGTCAGGATAAAGGCGCGCCGCAAAAGCGTGGTGTGTGCACCATTGTTCGCACCATGACGCCGAAGAAGCCGAACTCTGCGCTTCGCAAAATTGCGCGCGTTCGCCTGACGAACGGGTTGGAAGTGACCGCGTACATCCCCGGCGAAGGTCATCAATTGCAGGAACACTCTGTTGTGCTGGTGCGCGGTGGTCGTGTAAAGGACTTGCCCGGCGTTCGTTATCATATTGTGCGCGGCTCGCTGGATACGACCGGCGTTGCCAACCGCAAGCAGGCCCGCTCCAAGTATGGCGCGAAACGGCCCAAGTAAATTGATGGAGTAATGACAGATGCGTAGAGCAAAACCAGAAAAGCGGGAGATCCTCCCTGATATTCGTTACAACAGCGTCCAAGTGCAGACGATGGTTCAGCACGTCTTGAAACGCGGTAAAAAGAGCACCGCCATTGGGCTGATCTACGGCGCAATGGATATGATCAAGACGCGCACTGAGAAGAATCCGCTGGATGTCTTCGATGGCGCGCTTAAAAATGTGTCGCCTGCAATGGAAGTCCGACCGCGGCGCGTGGGCGGCGCGACCTATCAGGTGCCGATGGAAGTTTCGACAGCCCGGCGTACCACGCTGGCGATCCGCTGGATTCTGACCGCGGCGCGCGAGCGATCCGGCAAATCCTTCCCCGAGAAACTTGCTGGCGAATTGATCGATGCGTTCAACGAAACCGGCGCGGCGATCCGCAAGCGCGATGAAACCCATAAGATGGCTGAAGCCAACCGCGCGTTTTCACATTACCGTATTTAATTGTTTTTGAAATCCACACAGAAAGTGTTTAATTAAGAATGCCTCGCGAGTATCCGCTTGAGAAATATCGAAATATAGGGATCATTGCCCACATTGACGCCGGGAAAACTACCACGACCGAGCGGATCATGTTCTATACCGGCAAGACTCACCGAATTGGCTCCGTTGATGACGGAACTACGGTGACCGATTGGATGGTGCAGGAACGCGAACGTGGCATCACAATTGTGTCCGCGGCAGTTTCCGCCGAGTGGAAGGGTTACCAATTTAACCTGATCGACACCCCCGGGCATATTGACTTCACCGCTGAAGTCCAGCGCTCGCTACGCGTTCTGGACGGTGGGGTAGTGGTCTTTGATGCGGTGCAAGGCGTCGAGCCCCAGTCTGAAACCGTCTGGCGTCAAGCGGATCGGTATAGCGTCCCGCGTATTTGCTTCGTCAATAAGATGGATCGTGTCGGCGCTTCTTACGAACGGACGATTGATACAATTGTTGACCGGCTTGGCGCCAACCCCATCGCAATGCAAATCCCGATCGGTTTCGAAGCGACATTCAAAGGCGCGATTGATCTTATTTCCATGAAAGCAATTGTCTGGGAGGATGATCTAGGCAAAGAGCCAATCGTCACCGACATTCCCGCCGACATGCAAAAAGATGCCGAGCAAGCCCGCGCAAAAATGGTGGAGAAGATCGCTGAACTCGACGATGAACTGACAGTAAAGTTCCTCGAAGTTCAGGAAATCAGTGTGGATGAACTAAAGGCTGCGCTTCGCAAGGGCGTCCTCGCCGTGAAAGCCTTCCCGGTTTTCTGCGGCTCTTCATTAAAAAACAAAGGGGTGCAGGTTCTACTGGATGCCGTTGTTGATTATCTTCCGTCCCCGGCGGACAAGCCTATCGTTACCGTGTCTGTTCCCGATGAACCGGAAAACACCTTCGATATACCCGCGCAGGATGACAGTCCATTGAGCGCATTGGTGTTCAAGATTGTTACCGATCCATATGTAGGTCGTTTGGCGTATGTACGCGTGTATTCTGGTGTTGTCAGCCAAGGACAAACAGTGCAAAACACAACCAAGCGAGGCAAGAAAGAGCGCATTGGTCGTTTGATCCGTATGCATGCCGATCGCCGCGAAGATGTAACTGAGATCCGCGCTGGAGACATCGGCGCTGTGCTGGGGTTCAAGGAAAGCTTCACCGGCGACACGTTATGCGACACCAAAGCCCTTGTTCTTGAAACGATATCGTTCCCCGAACCGGTGATTTCGATTGCCGTCGAACCGAAAAGTTCATCCGATCAAGAAAAGATGGGAGAAGCCCTTCGCAAGTTGGCAGAAGAAGACCCGACGCTTCACGTTAATTCGGATGAAGATTCCGGTCAGACCATCCTTCGCGGCATGGGCGAGTTGCATCTCGATATTATCGTAGACCGCTTATTGCGCGAGTTCCGCGTTCAAGCAAATGTCGGCGCGCCGCGTGTGGCGTTCCGTGAGTCGATCACCAAAGTGGTCAAGGAAGTGGATTATAAGTACGCGAAGCAATCCGGCGGTAAAGGGCAATACGGTCATGTTGTATTTTCTCTCGAACCGGGCGAGCGCGGAAGCGGCATCGTGTTTGAAAATGAAATTGTTGGCGGCGCGATTCCCAAAGAATACATTAACCCAATCGAAAAGGGAATCAAGGAAGCCGCGGACGGCGGAGTGCTCGCTGGTTACCCGGTTGTAGATATCAAGGTTACTCTCTTTGATGGTTCCTTCCACGAAGTTGACTCAAGTGAAATGGCGTTCAAGATGGCGGCCATTCTGGGTTTCAAAGAAGGTGTGCAACGAGGCAATCCGATTTTGCTCGAGCCGATGATGAAAGTTGAAGTTGTTGTGCCGGAGGAATATCTTGGCGATGTGATGGGACAGATCAACAGCCGTCGCGGATTAATTCAAGGCATGGAAGTCCGCTTGGGCAACGCGCAAGCGGTTCGCGCGATGGTTCCATTGGCTGAAATGTTCGGTTATGCAACCCAACTCCGCTCCGCTACACAGGGGCGCGGCGTATTCAATATGGAATTCGATCACTACGCACCGGTTGCCAAATCGGTAGCGGAAGAAATTTTAAAAGCTTAACTCGTTTTTATATCAAGGAGACTCTTATGGCGAAGGAAAAATATGATCGGAGTAAACCGCATCTGAATGTGGGGACGATGGGACACATCGACCACGGGAAGACGACGCTGACAGCGGCGATCACCAAAGTAGCGGCATTATTGATGGGATCGGGAGAAGTGAAAGCC
>CASGHD010000125.1 GCA_949319575.1 uncultured Anaerolineales bacterium
TTCCAGCGGAGTTTTATATTCCTTCGTAAAGCGGACTTTCCCCTGCACGCCCCAATCCTTCAATCGTTTCGCAAGCGAATGACCGCGTTCATCATCACCGACGGCTGTGCCAATCATCCCCGCGGACACATCCCACTGGCGCAACAAGCAAGCCACAATCGCGGCATCGTCGAACACAAACTCGTTGACCTCAGTCACGATCGCGCCCGTGTTGTGCTTGGGGAGTTTCTCCAGCACCATGATTTCAACGGGCGTCAGCATCCCAAAGCCGACGTATTTGGGAGGGGATTTTGGCATGAGGGTATTATACAACTTCATCGAGGCAAAACCAAAACCTTAGCCACGGATTTCACTGATTCGCACAGATTTTTAAAGAATGATCCGTGATAATTCGTGAAATCCGTGGCTGAGAATTTACGCCTTCAACTTCTCTCCCTTCGGGTCATACAACACAGACGCGGACACTTCCGCCACGCGCATACCCTCAAAAAACTCGACATCCACGCGCGCGCCAACAATCTAAAAGTATCTTAATTCCACGGATTCTCGATTTCAATTCCCGTCTCCTCAAAATCACTCACATTGCGCGTGACCAATATGAGTTGACGCGCAAGCGCCGTCGCCGCGATGAGCGAGTCCAACGCTGGCATAGTTCTTCCTGTCGCTTCCAATCTCGCGGTGAGAATGCCCCATTCCACCAGGATATTCGCATCAAGTGAAATTATCTTCCCATCGAAGCGGATAAGCAAATCGCCTTTAAGCCAGGCTTGTAATTCCTGCTTCCTTTTTGATTTAGAAAGTTTCTCGATACCTTTGGAAATTTCTCCAATTGTGATGACGCTCAAAAACGAATCGTCTGGGTCGAGCGAGTCGACGAATTCAACGACATTCGGGTTGGGTTGTTTGACGACCAGCTCTGAAATGACGCACGTATCGAGCAGGTATTTCATAACTCCACGCCGTCGCGCGGAAGGGATTTGTCGCGCGTCAGGTCAACGCCTGCCAATGGAGAGGCGCGAAAAAACTCTGAGAACGTCTTCATCTTTGCCAATTGATTCAGCGAGTCTTTGATGCGCGTTCCCCGTTCTGGATCTGTCGCTGTTTCTGGCGATTTGATGGTATTAATTTGCAGGAAGGCGACAAAATCAAGCACCTGACGTTGTTTATCGGGCGATAATTTCAACACTCGCTTTTGAATCTGGTCAATCAAAGTCATGCCAGACTCCTTTCCAGCACGGATGCGATACTCCGCTTTTGTTTCTTGCACTTTGCGAGGCTTGGAAGAATTTGTTTTCTTCATGGCGACAGTATAGCACAGGGCAAATCACGCCTTCAACTTCTCCCCCTTCGGGTCATACAACACGGATGCCGCCACTTCCGCGACACGCATTCCTTCAATCAACTCGACATCTACGCGTGAGCCTGCTTTTGCCAACTCAAGTGGCAAATAGGCGAGCAGGATATTTTTCTTCACGGTGTATCCATATCCTCCACTGCGGACGCGGGTTAGCACTTTGCCTTCGTGGTAAATCGCTTCGCCGCCGTAGATTTGGGTGAAGTCTTCGCCGTCTAAAACCAGCGTGCATAATTTTGTGGCGAAACCTTTTTGTTTCTTTTCGAGAAGAGAATCTTTGCCGATGAAATCGCCTTTATCGAAGTTGACGCAGAATCCCAAGCCCGCTTCAAACGGAGTTTCAAGTTGTGTCAAGTCTGTTGTGTAATAGCGATAGGCTTTTTCGAGGCGGAGGGAGTCCATCACTTTGTAGCCGCCGACTTCCATGCCGAAGCCTTTGCCCGCGTGCATCAACAAATCCCAGACCATCGAAGCGCGGTTGTTGGGGATGTATAACTCCCAGCCAAGTTCACCGACGTAACTGACTCTCTGCGCCCAGACTTTGACTCCGTTGATCGTGATGAACTTCGCCGAAAGATAGGGAAAAGACTCGTTGGAAACTGAATCAGCTGTCACCTTGGAAAGAATCGAGCGCGACTTTGGTCCCATGAGCGCGAGACACGCCCAGTCCGTTGTGATGTCGCGCAGAGTCACGTCATCATCATCTTCGGTGTGCATTTGAAGCCACGCCAAATCGTTGGCGATGAATCCCGAACCCGTGACGACCCAAAATTTATTTTGCTCGATGCGCGCCACAGTCACATCGGCTTCGACGCCGCCGCGCGTGTTGAGAAATTGAGTGTAGGTGGTACTGCCGACGGGTTTATCAATATTTGAATCGGTAACGCGTTGCAAAAGTTTCAACGCATCGCGCCCCGTGACTTCAATTTTGCCAAACGAAGTTAGATCGAACAACGTTGCGCGTTCGCGTGTGGCTTTGTGTTCCTCGCCGACGCTTTCAAAATACGGAGGCTTGTTCCAGCCCCACTGTTTTTGATCCGCGCCCGCGCGCCGCCATTTTTTATCGGGCGAATAATACAACACGCGCTCCCAACCAAATTTTTCGCCGAAGACCGCGCCCAACTCCTGCGCGCGATGATAGACGGGACTCATGCGATGCGGACGCGCGGCTTCATTTTCATCATTCGGGAAACGAATCGCATAATAATATTTGACGCTCTCGACAGTACGCTCGGCGGCATATTGCGGATCGGTGAAATAATTTCCGAAGCGCGTAGCGCGAAACGCGTTGACATCCATCGGCGCTTCACCCTCGACGATCCATTCGGCGAGCAGTTTGCCCATGCCGCCCGCGCCGCCATATCCATTGAGCGACATGCCCGCCAGCATCCACATGCCGCGCGCGCCAGCGATGGGTCCGAGCATGGGTTGACAATCGGGCGTGTACGCGCCAGGATGACACGTGATGTCAATGATGCCCGCGTCTTTCAAAAACGGGATGCGACGAATCGCGCCTTCGAGCAGCATTTCAAAACGTTGGTACGAATGCGGCAAGGTCGCGTTGCCATGTTCCCACGGTGTTCCATCAATCCATCTTGCAGGCGGATTCGGTTCGTAACCGCCGATCACGAGTCCGCCTTGCTCTTCGCGCATGTACACCAAATTATCGGGGTCGCGCAAACACGGCGTCTCTTTTGAAAACTCATGTCCAGCCACTGCTTTGAGCGTGATGTGTTGATGATCAACAGGAGTAGTTGGCAAAGACACACCCATCATTGCAGTGAGTCGCGGCGCCCACATGCCCGCGGCATTCACAACAATATTTGTTTTGATAACACCTTTATCTGTAATCACTGCTTGAATTTCTCCGCGCGGCGAAAGCTCGATCCCCGTGACGCGCGTGTTCGTGTTCAC
>CASGHD010000126.1 GCA_949319575.1 uncultured Anaerolineales bacterium
TTAGAACCCCTCAAGCTTGCTCAGGTCGGCAATGCCGTTGGATAGATTGGCAATTTGGCCAACCAGCGCGAGGCGGTTCTGCTTCATCTTCGGATCCTCCGCCATCACCAAAACCTTATCGAAGAAAGCATTGATTGACGGGATGAGTTTGACGACGGCTTCGAGGAGATCGTTGACGGTTGACGGTTGACGGTTGACGGTTTGCAATGCTTTGTTTAATGCTATCTCTTCTGCCTCAACCAATAACTTATCATTGATCACTGATAACTGTTCACTAGAAACTCCCGCCGAACGGATAATGCGGACGCACCGCGCAAACCCATCCAAAATGGACGACCAATCCTCGCGTCCGATCCACGCTTGAAGTTGCTTCACCGCCCGAGCGGACGCCGCAGGGTTAGCGGACTGCTCCGCGAGCACGGCTTCAACAACATCATGTTTGAATCCCAGGTCTTTCAAGACAACCGACAAGCGCCCAGCGATGAATTCCAAAATATTTCCCTGCGTTTCCTCGTTGACTTCGACGGGCTGTGTTATCGCCGAACGCTTGACCGCCAGCGCAAGGTCAATGTCGATGCCATGCTCGATCAACGGCTGGACAATGCCAATCGCCGCGCGGCGCAAACCAAACGGGTCTTTCGCGCCTGTCGGAGCCAGCCCCGCGGCAAACAACCCAACGAGTGAATCGAGGCGGTCAGTGAGCGCGACCGCCAAACCAATCTTCGAACGCGGCACGGTTTGATACTGTTCAGCGATTGCCTGCGCCACTTCAGGCGCTTCACCACTCCGCAGGGCATACTCACCGCCGATGATCCCTTGCAAGGAAGTCATTTCGGTGACCATTTGCGTGGCGAGGTCTGCCTTACAGAGATACGCGGCGCGTCCGAGATACTTGATCGTATTCAAGTCGCCTTTGTAGCCCAGCAACGCGCCGATCTCCGCGCCGAGTTTCAAGATGCGGTCCGATTTATCAAGCATGGAACCGAGTTTGGTGTGGAAGGTCAGCGTGGCGAGTTTAGGGCGGAACTCTTCCAGTTTCAGTTTGAGGTCTTCGCGGACGAAGAAGTTTGCGTCGGCGAATCTCGCGCTCAAAACGTGTTCATTGCCCTGACGGACAATGTCAACGCCGATGTCGTCTCCGTTGCGGATGGCGATGAAGTGTGGGAGCAAGGTCGAAGGTCTAAGGTCGAAGGTCGGTGATTCGACTTTCGACTTTTGACTTTCGACTGGAAAGTATCTTTGGTGCTTTTTCATCACCGAGATCAACACATCGCGCGGCAATTGAAGGAACTCTTCATTGAATCCCCCCATGACGGCGGTGGGCATTTCGACGAGGTTGGCTACTTCGTTGAGGAGACCATCTTCGATGAGCGCTTCCCCTCCCACAAGTGACGCGGCTTGGTTGACCTGCTCCACGATGGAGGCTTTGCGTTCTTCTTTATCGAGAATAATTCCCGCTTGGCGGATAATATCGAAATATTTATCGGCAGAGGGGATTTTGATTTCGGGTGAATCGTAGGGGCGAAGTCCGCGTGAGATATTGCTAGAGACGACTCCCGCATATTCAAATGGAATGACTGCATCGCCCAGCATTGCAACGAACCATCGAATCGGACGTGAGAATGAAACGCCTGAGTCATTCCATCTCATTGATTTTTCAAATTTGATTTCTGCGATGAGTTTCGGCAATGCTTCGGCTAAGACTTCGGGAGTCGGGCGTCCTTTTTGTTTGACAACCGCGAAGACGTATTTGCCCCCGCCTTCCTCGCGGACTTCCAAGTCTTTGGTGTCTACATTATTTTTCTTTGCAAAGCCCATGCCAGCAGGTGAAGCGATTCCATTTTGATCGAAAGCCTTGTCCGCGGGTGGACCTTTGACCACCTCCTCACGGTCGGGCTGAGTTGGGGAAACTGAATCAACCGTAATGGCGAGTCGACGCGGGGTGCCGAAGATGCGGATGTTGCCGTGAGTGAGGTACAGTTCATCCAGAAGTTGTGGGATGCGAGTTAGGAGATAGGCGTGGGCGGAGTCTACATCGGAGGCGGGGAGTTCTTCGGCGCCGATTTCCAAGATGAAGGTCGAAGGTCGAAGGTCGAAAGTCGCAGGAAGGCTTTGACCTTTGACTTTTGACTTTTGACTTTCTTTCAAAAGCGGATATTCTGCTTCCTTCCTCTGCTCCGCGTACCCCTCCGCAACACGTTTCGCCAATTCTCTAATTCTCCGAAAGAACGCTTGACGTTCAGCGACCGAGATCGCGCCGCGCGCGTCGAGGATGTTGAAGGTGTGCGAAGACTTGAGGACGTAATCATGCGCGGGGACGAGCAGCGCTGGCGCGTGCGCGAGGCAGGCGTCGGCTTCGGCGGAGAAGAGATCGTACATCTGGCGGGCGCGCTCCACGTCGGCGATTTCATAATAATATTTCGAGTGTTCGAACTCCTCGCGGCGGCGAATCTCGCCATAGGTCACGCCCGCGCCGTACTCTTCGTCCCAGATGGCTTTGGCGTTGTTGAGCGCGATGAGGATGCGTTCGAGCCCGTACGTGATCTCGACCGAAACGGGGTTGAGCGTCACGCCGCCCATCTGCTGGAAGTACGTGAACTGCGTGATCTCCTGCCCGTCCAGCCAGACCTCCCAACCCAACCCCCACGCGGAGATGGCGGGCTGTTCCCAGTTGTCCTCCACAAAGCGGATGTCGTGCTGGCGCGGGTCAATGCCGAGCGCTTTCAACGATTCAAGATACAACTCTTGCGGATCCCCCGTGTCGGGCTTGAGGATCACTTGAAACTGCGTATGCAATTGAAAGCGATTCGGATTCTCGCCATAACGCCCATCATCGGGGCGGACAGACGGCTCGACGTATGCCACATTCCACGGTTCGGGTCCGAGCACGCGCAGGAAGGTGGCAGGGTTCATCGTCCCCGCGCCGACCTGGGTGTAGTAAGGCTGGGTGATGAGGCATCCGTGCGACGCCCAGAATTGTTGGAGGTTGAGGATGATGGATTGGAAAGTAGAAGACATAGTTATCAGTGACCAGTGATCAGTTTTTGGAGTGAGGGGATTATAACTGATGGAGAGACGGTGGACGATTGACCGTTGACTATGGTGTATCGCCTGAAATGCGCTTCACATGGCGGGGGAGGCTGGTTCTGTTCGGAGGGGTCTTAATCCACCTCATCGTTTTCAAGAACTTATTCAAGATAATGAGTTTTTATATTATTCCTACTTTACCCAAGCAGGAGCGTACGCGTTGCCCTCTTCACTTATTTTAAGCACCTGAGATCCATCAACACTAGAGACATACACTTCAGATCTATCATCTTTTACAGAGACAAATGCGAGAACATTATTTTGTGACCACACTAAATCGTAGGGTGCTTCAAATTGTCCTTGAATTTGACTCACTGTATTATTAACAAGATCAATTACAAATATCCCGTCCCTATCAACTACACTAAAATAACGACTATCGGGGGACCAATTTGTATCAAAAAAAGTGCTACCCCTGCTTTCCAAAATAATTTTGGGTAATTCCACAAGAGATTTTCTTGAAAAGTTATACAACTTTATCTCTCCTGAAAAGTATAACATCTCTGTTCTGTCTGGCGAAATCGACAAAAACCTCCCATTCCCAATTTGCTCAATCGATTTATTTAAAATCGAATATAAAAACAAGTCGTTATTAGGGGAATCAAAGATTAGCGCGTCATCATTGATCCAATGAACGGAAGTAGAATAATCGACTTCAATATTCGATGTCTCAGTAATATTTTCCACCTCGCTCATTTGAGTATCGCCCACAAAAATATCGATTTTTTTTCCTGGGGAAGATATATACGCAACTTTATCAAGACTGGGCGAAACATCATAAGACCAAATTCCAGACGGTGTTTTTGCAACTACTCTTTCAGTTCGAGATTCTACATCGACTTCTCCAATTTTTGCTAATCCGTTTTCAGAGAAGGCATAGAACAATGTATTATCATCAAACCAATATCCTTCAAAGTAAAACCCGTAGTTTGGATAGGTTTTGAACAAAAACGATTCGCCTTGATTGACAGGTTGTATATAGACCCAACTCTTAGATTCTGTGTGAGGAGGACCATAGTACCATGTTACTAAGTAATAGCCAACATTGGAAATAATAGCGTAATCACCAGTTGGCGACCATGAGAAGAATCTGTAAAGAGATGGAGAAGAGTCAGGACAGGGCAAGTTATTTTTTTCTTTATCAACAAAAACCAACTCACACTTCTTATTGATATCGATTTCAAAATAAGCAAGGTTATTAATTTCATCAGTTAGAGCTTGAGTAGACATAACAGCGACAACTGCTATCGGCGTTACACTAGGTTCAATTGTTTTGGAAGGAATAATCTCTTCGGAAGTCAAAGTAGTCGTAGCAGTTGCAGATTCTGTTGAATGAAGGGAAGGAGAAGGCAAGTTTTCAATAATTGGCGAGCCAATCAACGCCGCAATTATTGTTCCAACCAAACCAACGACTGCAACAATGATTGCCGTGTTCGGCTTACGAGATGGTTTTGTTTTCTTGGGTTGTAGTTTTTCAGGGGCAGGTTTTTTCTGTTCACCAAAATTGATCACATTGCCACTGCCTGAAACTATTATGCTGTCTTTAACATCTCCACCAACACCTACTTTATCTTGCGAGGGCTTGGGAGTCTTGGTTTCAGGTTTTTCTTCTTTCGGTTCGGGAGGTTTCTTTTCTTCAATGACTTTTTTTATCTCGGCAGTTGTCTCACCTTTTTTCGGCAACTCCACCGTAGCGCGCTCCAGTTGTGAGGCGCGTAATTTGAGCGCTTGCATCAACTTTGTGTAGCCCGCCTTTTCATACAAATTCACTGCCTGATACTTTTTCAAACCAAAAGGCAGTTCGCAATCTTCCAGCCGCGCAGGGATGATGAAGATGCGTCCCTCGGGCATTTCCATTGCTTTATCCAAAGCAAACTTGATTTCTTTTTGAACGTATCCCTCTTTATCCACCGAGTTTGGCGTAAGGCAAATGATGATTGCATCCGAGGAAAGTATCGCCTTCGGGATTTCCACTTCCCAATTCTGCCCAGGGATCAAATCCTCTGCGTCCAGCCACGGTTGCATGCCGCGCCGCTTCAACGTGCGGTACAACTCACGCACTTTCGGCTTATCCGCTGAGGCGTGGCAGAGGAAGACTTTCAATAGGCGTTTTTCTTCGGTCATATCCGTCCCGTTGTGGTGTGATGGGAAATTATAAGTCAAATCCTGGTGTTGTCCCACAATCAATCAATTGCAATTTGTTACTCGCGCACAGCCTTACGGATTTCCAATTCCCATGCGTATGAAATGAATACTTTTGGAGGTTTTGTTTCTGCCATGGATTTCCCCGTCTATTTTACAACTGAATTGATGTTGTAGGGGTGGGTTGGGGTTGGAGAGATATATCCCGTTTCGGGGAAATTACTCGGAAAACTCGGCAAGAATCTTTCGGATTTTCGCGGGAGAAACGTCTGACTGCTCGGTCTTGGAATAAATTGTTACAAGAATTATTGCCGATGAGGTTTTCAGGTAGTAAATCACGCGATAGCCGCCGCTTTTGCCCCGCAAAGCGTCGCTGTTGCGAATACGAACTTTGAAGATGGTATAGCCCGTTCCCTGAACCTTGTCGCCAATCAATTCCCCACTCTGGATTTTCTCAATAAATGGCAGAACGTCTGATTGAATGTGATGATATTTTTTCGCCAGAGCCCGCACATTGCGTTTGAACTCTGGCGTGAAGAAAATCTGTATCACTGGCTTCGGACTATCTGGCATCTAACCCTTCCCAAAGTTGTTCGATTGGGAGAACTTCGTTGTTCAGGGCTTCCTTCCATCCCTGCAAAAAGCTTTCATCGGCGGGTTTGAGAGTCACGCTCTCACGGAAGAGTCGCACCATTGCCCATAAAGCAGGTAAATATTCCTTCGGCGTTTCGCGAATCTCTTTCGAGATTTTCTTGGCATATGTGGATGGATAAGTATTCATGTGTCTCTCTCAATCGTTGGCATTATTATACAACCAAAAGTACTCGGCTGATCGTCTTTCGCGGCAACAACTCGTATGAAATGAAAACTTTCGGTGGTTTAGTTTCCGCCATGGATTTCCCCGTCAATTTTACAACCGAATTGATGTTGTAGGGGCGGGTTGGGTCTCGGGGAGATACGTTCCGTTTTGGGGTGGTAATACAAAATGACGCACCTTGAAGGTGCGTCATTTTAACTTTCAGGCATGTGCGTATGATCTGTTTAAAACACGGATAACCGTCTGCGGCAATTCAATGGGAATGAAATAATCCGCAGGGAAAAGATAACCTTCTCCGCTTTCGTCAATGATACGCATGTCGCCGTCGGCTTGGGCGTCTTTGTCGGGAAGGACGCGATAGATTTTGTGCAGTTCCAGCGAGGCGGGATACTCGCTGTTGTCCACGCAGATTGCGAAATGGGGGATAGATTTTGTGGTTGTCATATTTTTCATTCCAAATAACCTTTGCGCTTGTACTCTTTTCGTCCGATGCCTTGCGCTTCGTACCAGTGAATTTCGGCTTTGCGGACATGTCCGTTTGAGAGTTGAATGGCGGCAATCCCTTTCATCCTTCGACAGGTTCAGGACAAGTCTTACGCCATCGTCCATCACCGTATTGTTCACGAAGACGTTCCAAATCACGAATGGAATTACCGATGGCGATTACTTCAATCTCGGGGATGCCGCTGATGATTTCAAAAGGCGCCATCCCAAATATCTCCTGTGCAAATTATACCTTGCCAAGCCACGGTTGCACGCCGCGCTGTTTCAACCCTTCGAGAAGGTGTCTGGAGTCGATCATAAATTCCCACCTCGACACTCCAACCAAATTTCAACTCGCAGAATCGCGAATCTCCACTTCCCGATTCTGCCCAAGAGCCATCTACCCAATTCGCCGAAATACCTTGACAGACATAGTACTTCGCTATATAGTATACCTATGGAGACCAATCAATGACCGAAAACAAAATCTCTGCCGACCTGTTGAGAGGCCACACCGATACCATTATTTTGAAGTTGCTGATGGATGGCGATAAGTACGGATACGAGATCACGAAGCTGATCCAAGCCAATTCCAGCGGCGAGTACGAGTTGAAGGAAGCCACGATGTATTCGAGCCTGAAACGGCTGGAAGGGGACGGTTGTATCATTTCCTATTGGGGCGATGAGACCCAAGGAGGAAGAAGGAAGTATTACCAAATCACCAAAAGGGGCAAGCAGTTGTATTCTGAAAACAAAAGCAACTGGGAATACGCCAAGCGTATTCTGGGTAAATTACTATAAGAAAGGAAAAACATGATGAACGATAAACTAAACCAATATTTGAACGGCGTCTTCGCGCCTTATGACGGAGTAAAAAGCGTCGCCGAACTGAGGGCTGACCTGCTCTCCGATTTACAGGAACGATTCCGCGAACTCAAAGCCGAAGGCAAAGACGATGAAACGGCTTTTCAGATGACGATTGATAGCATTGGCGACATCGAACAAACGGTGCAGGAGGTCGCCAATCTCTCCCGCTCGCTGGAGCGGCAGGTGTTAACTAACTTCAGCGCGAGCAACCTGCCAGAGAGCGACTTCGCGGGCGTTACCGCGCATAAAGGGAAATTTGAAGCGAGCGCGTTGCGCGGCTCCGATTTCTCGGGCGCGGACTTAACTGGTAGCTCGTTTAAAGCCAGTGATGTGCGCGAAGCCAATTTCGACGGAACGAATCTGACGGACTGCAACTTTTACGCTAGCGATCTGGAGAGCGCGAGTTTCAACAAAACCATTCTTGTGCGCACCGAATTCAATGCGTCGGGCTTGGCTCGGGCAAAGTTCAGAGATGTCAAACTGATTGACGCCAAACTGACTATGACCGACCTGAGAGAAACGATCTTTGAAAACTGCGCCTTTAGCGGCGTGGATTTTAAGTATACCGATCTGCGTGGGCAATGTCTTGATGGGCAGACCTTTATCGGCGTTAAGTTTGATAACGCGGCGCTGAACGAAGTTTCGTTCAAGGGCGCGACATTTAAAAATGTTTCCTTCCTTGCCGCGTTTACCTGGACCAGCTGGTCCAAGAAATACTACCGCGCCATAAAAACAATTTCCTTTGAGGGCGCGACGATGGATAAGCTGACCTACGCCACCCTCAAAGGATTGGAAGCCGATTTGTCAAAGGTTACTGTCGTCTAAGGAGAAGAAGATGCTAAACAGTTCAATTCAAGTTAAAGGACTGCAAAAGTCCTACAAGGAACTTCATGTTCTGAATGGTGTAGATTTTGAAGTGGAAAAAGGCAGTGTTTTCGCTCTGCTCGGCTCCAACGGCGCTGGCAAGACAACGATCGTCAAAATTCTCACCACACTGCTCAAACAGGATGGCGGAACCGCCGCCGTCAACGGATTCGATGTTGCGGCAAAGCCCGACGATGTGCGGCAATCAATCAGTCTGACTGGGCAATTCGCCGCCGTAGACGAGATATTAACTGGGCGGGAAAACTTGATCATGATCGCCAAGCTGAGGCATCTCAAAAACCCGCATCAGATCGCGGACGACTTACTGGATCGTCTCAGCCTGACCGATGCCGCCGACCGCAGTGTTTCCACCTATTCGGGCGGTATGCGCCGCAGACTCGATATTGCCATGAGCCTTATCGGAAACCCGCAAGTTATTTTCCTTGACGAGCCAACCACTGGGCTTGATCCCGAAGGACGCATCGAGATTTGGAAGATCGTCCAAGAGCTTGCCAACAATGGCGCGACGGTATTTCTGACTACACAATATTTAGAGGAGGCTGAACAGCTCGCCGACAGAATTGCCATTCTGCATGAAGGAAAAATTATCGCCAACGGCACACTTGCGGATCTGAAAAAACTGTTTCCGCCCGCAAAGGTGGAGTATGTGGAAAAACAGCCGACATTGGAGGAAATATTCCTCGCTATTATCGGCAAAAAGGAGATAAAGCAACAATGACTACACACTATTTCAACGACATCGGCGTCATGCTCGGACGTTCCATGCGCCATATTTTCCGCAGTATGGATACCATCATCACGGTCACTATAATGCCGATCATGTTTATGCTGTTGTTCGTTTACGTGTTCGGCGGCGCGATTCAAACCGGCACGGACAACTATGTAAATTATCTGTTGCCTGGCATCCTGCTGATGGCAATTTCAAGCGGCATCGCTTATACGTCTTACCGTCTGTTTATGGATATGCAAAGAGGCATCTTTGAACGGTTCCACTCCATGCCGATGGCGCGTTCGGCGCCGCTGTGGGGACATGTGCTGACCTCGCTGGTATCCAATGCGATTTCGGTCCTCGTCATCATTCTCGTAGCGCTCATTATGGGCTTCCGCTCGTCGGCAGGAATTTTGTCATGGCTTGCCGTGGCTAGCATACTCGCGCTATTTACGCTGGCTCTGACATGGATCGCGGTGATTGCCGGACTGTCCGCAAAATCGGTGGACGGCGCAGGCGCCTTTGCCTACCCGCTTATCTTCCTGCCATTTATCAGCTCGGCATTTGTGCCAACCGAAACGATGCCGTCATTCGTCCGTGCTTTTGCCGAAAACCAGCCAGTGACCTCGATCGTGGATGCTATCCGCGCGTTGCTATCAAACCAGCCTGTCGGTAATGACATCTGGATTGCGCTCGCATGGTGCGTAGGGATAATGCTCGTGGCTTATATATTCGCAATGCGGGTGTATAAGAAACGGGCGTGAAAACAATACCTTCGTTAAAAATAGACTGATGTGAAAAGGCTGTTTGTAGTGAACTTGAAGTCAGCCAAGACCAAAAACTCCCGCCGACCTACGCCAGCGGGAGTCTCAATCTCCAATCTCTAGTCTCCACCCTCTCCCCATACAACTTCCGATGCGCCACACTCAACGGAAAGCGCTCATGATAGTTGAACAAAAACATCAGGTTTTTGTTCTGCGATGCGTAACAGGGCAACAGCAGGACCGCTGGGCTTACGCCGACCTTGTTCCCAATCCTGAACGGTGCGCAGGCTCACACCCATCAGCCCTGCAAAAGCAGACTGCGATAGTCTTAATCTCGTGCGGATAATCCTTGGTGGCGCGGGTTCTCTCAGCGTATGGGTGCGAAGATTCTTCTTGCCCGCTTTGTATGCCTTCACATCGCGAATCCCATCCAAAATTTCCTGACCGATGTCTCTTTTAATCATGTTCGATTTCCTTTGCAATTTGCCGCAGGATATGAGCGGGAATGTTTTCCATTTCATTCTTGCTGTAGATGGTCAAAAGCCAGATTTCATTATGCTGTCTTTTGAAATAGTAAATGACTCTCACGCCGCCGCTTTTCCCTTTGCCTGATATTGCCCAACGAACTTTACGAACGCCGCCCGATTTCGGAACCACTTTACCCGACTCTGGATATTGAAGCAAAAAACTTTGCAAGCCAGCATACTCATCATCAGACAAATATTTATGGACGTATTTTGTAAATGCAGCAGCTTCGATGAATTCCATTTTCTGCATTATACGGCAATGCCGTATGCCTGACAAGAGCGCTTGTAAAGATAAAACTCCCGCCGACCTATGCCAGCGGGAGTCTCAATTCTCCAATCCTCTAATTCTCTGTTCTTGCTTCCCCATACAACTTCCGATGCACCACGCTCAACGCCCTCACCTGTTCCGCCGCGTGATACGACGACCTCACCAGCGGATTCGACTCCACCCATTGGAAGCCGATCTCTTTGCCGTAGTCGCGGAGTTCGGCGAATTCTTCCATCGTGTAATATCTTGAAATCGGCATGTGCTTCTTGCTCGGTTGCAGGTATTGACCGATGGTGAGAATGTCCACGCCCCAACTGCGTTGATCGCGCATCACGGCTTTGACCTCGTCCATCTCTTCACCGAGACCGAGCATGATGCCCGATTTGGTCAACACGTCGGGGTCGAGTTTCTTTGCGTTGGAAAGAGTCGCCGCCGCCCAATCGTAGTTATCCTGCGGTTGGACTTGCTTGAACAGTCGCGGCACAGTCTCCACGTTGTGATTCAAAATTTCAGGGCGCGCGTCCATGACGATCTTCAACGCTTCAATCGAACCCTTGAAATCGGGGATCAATACTTCAATCGAACACCCATGCAGTAATTCTCTAATTCTCCGAATCACCATCGCAAAGATCGGAGAGCCGCCATCGCGTCGTTCATCGCGGTTCACCGAAGTTATCACCGCATGTTTCAGATCCATGGATTTCACGGCTTGCGCCACACGTTCGGCTTCGCCCCAATCCATGAGCGTTGGCTTGCCGTGTTTGATGTCGCAGAATCCGCAGGTGCGCGTGCACACGTCGCCGAGCATTAAAAATGTCGCGGTGCCGCTTCCCCAACACTCTCCAAGATTTGGGCACATCGCTTCTTCGCATACGGTATGCAAAGATTTCGAGCGCATCAACGTTTGAATGCGTTCGTAATTTTCGCCCGCGGGCGCGCGCACCTTGATCCATTCGGGGCGGCGCAGAGGGCGCAGGTCTGTTGCAGGGATGATTCGGTCTCGGGTTGGCGTAGCAGACATAAGGTCGGTTTGAAGCGTGAACCTTGCGAAGGTTTAAAACCTTCGCAAGGTTTCCTTTCCAAATTATTTTTTCTTCACTTTCAATCGTATTCCACTGACTTCGACAACTTCCACTTTATCTCCCTTACTGATCTTGTCAGATTCGTTCACAGACTCTGCGCTCCACAGCTCAGACTCTAATTGGACTTGACCGGACGCTTCATCCCAACTTCGAACTGTTCCTATTTTTCCCGCGAACGACTCTACCCCCACGCTGACCGGCACACGCAACGCGCGTAAAGCGTACACGAGGATGCCGAAGAAGAACAAGCCCAGCGCGAGACCAGTGGCGACTACTAATGGAACAGACACGCGTTGGAATTGCGGCGTGCCGGGCGAATTGAACAGCACCAGCGCGCCGACGATGAACGACGCGACTCCTGCCGCGGTCAGCGCGCCATGCGTTGGCGCTTTGATATCGAGGATGAATAACACGAACGCGGTAGCCATGAAAATAAATCCAAACCCGTTGACAGGCAACACGCCCAAGCCGTAGGTTGCCAGCGTGAGGCAGACCACGCCGATGAATCCTGCGACCCATCCGCCCGGGCTGGAGATTTCGATCAGCACAGCTTGCACGCCGATTGCTATTAATAGAAATGCGATGTTGGGATCGGTGAGCAACATCAGGAATTGCTCGATGAAACTCATGTCCAGCGGTTGGACATCGGCGTTTTCCGTGTTCAGAGCGCGCGGACCGTCGCTCATTTGCACGGTGAAGCCGTTGAGCGATTCGAGCAGGTCGTCAATGTCGTTCGCAACGAAATCAATGAGATGGACTTCGAGCGCTTCGTTTGCTGTGGCGGCTTTCGCTTCGTCAATCATTGATTCGGCAAGCGCGAGCGCGTCTTTGCCGCGCGGCTCCACATAAGGGCGGATAGCGGCTTTGGTGATCTCCATTACTTTTTTTTCTTCGGTTGTGGGAAGATCTTCACCCGAACTGCTGATCGGGCTGGACGCGCCGATGGATGTTTCAGTCGCCATGGCTGAAGCGTGTCCCGCCATCGTGATCAACGCGCCCGCGCTCCCGGCGATTGCGTTTCGTGGGGCAACATACACCACCACGGGAATAGCGCTCGCGCGAATCTCTTTGATGATCTCCAGCATCGTGAGTATGCTTCCGCCCGGCGTGTTGAGTTGAATGATGAGGACTTCGGCGTTTTCCCGGTTGGCAGTTTCGATTCCACGTTTAATGTATTCGCGCATCGGCGGCATGATGGGACCGTCGGCGGTCATCACCAACACAAGCGGCTGGTCGCTTTGCGCCCGCGCAGGTTGGAAGACGCTCATCAACGCGCCAAGAAAAATTAGAAGGAAACCAATTCGTTTCATAGCGTGGATTATAACCCCCAAACCATTACCTCAATATCAACACTGTATATGAACATTTTTTACCGCGAAGCGCGCTAAGTCCGCCAAGTTTAATAGGTTTTCTTTGCGCTCTTCGCGGGCTTTGCGGTAAATTGTTCGGAAACCCCAATTACCAATTACTATTTACCACTTACTCTTTCACCACCACGTTCAATTCCCTCGAATAGCTATCCAGCCAGCGGTTTGACCAGCCCCAGAGCGTGGCGTCGCGCACGATGCGTTTGACTTCCTCGCGCGTCATCTTCGCCTCGGAGTTGAACACATCCGTGTTGCGGCGGCTGATGGCGAGGGTGCGAATCGCAAACATCAGCGGGAAAATACAAGCGAGGCGGATGCGGTGCTGCCAGCGCGGTAAAGTTTTGACGCACGTCAACGCGGCGTGTAAGTGACGTTCGGCTTTGTCGGCGAGCATGTCCAGCACTTTGATCGCCTCGGCGCGATTCTCCGGCAGGAACAACTCATGCGCCGATAAATTCACCGCCTCCAAAAATTTTTTCGGGATGTACACCCAGCCGCGCTCGTAGTCTTTGCGCAAGCCGCGAATCACGTTGACGGTTTGCAGAGCCAGCCCGAATTCGCGCGCGAGCGGGAGCAATTCCTTGATGCGGAAACGGATGAACAACGAATACCACGCGAACAAGTGCGTGAGCAAATATCCCACGCGCCCCGCCACTTCGAACATGTAATCGTCCATGTCTGCTTCGTCATTCACTTGCGGTCCGCGCGCCACCCAACGCGCCATGCCCTGCGTGCTATGAATCACATGCGGCGTGATGATCTCGCGCACTTCTTTTGGGAGCAATGCCAGCCGCGCCAGAATATCCTCCGCGTGCTGCGCCACCACCGCGTCGGGGTTCGATGTGTCGGCGACTTGAATCCGATTTGTGAGCTCGTGAACGTTCACCGAGCCGTTCAACACCTCTGCCCACAGGTTGAGTAATTCGATCTTTTTCTCTGAGGGCATCTCCTCATTGTCTTCCAAATAATCGGAGACACGCAACAGCAGGTATGCCACTGTCCCGGCGTCGCACAACACAGCGGGCAATTGCTCGATGCCGATGGCAAACGTGCGGCTTGCTAGTCTCAAAAGATCGCGCAAAGAAACCATGATGACCTCAATGTCAAATAATCTCAAATCGTTTCGCAGGATTCTGGATAAAGCGATTTTTTAATTCATATCCGCAGGATGTTCCGCTTCGGATACATTAACAACCTCCGCATCCTTCAACGCGCGACGCAGATCCGCGCTCTTTAGGATGATCGCCGTGTTGCGGACTCCCGACCCGATGGAGACTTCTTCCTCTTTGAGGACACTCGCGTCGATCACCACTGTAGTCTGATTCTTCACCCCAAACGGACTCACCGCCCCGACTCGGTAGCCAGTCACTTCCAGCGCTTCGTCTTCCGTTGCCATGCGGATGCGCGAGCGTTTGACGAGACCGCGTAATTTTTTCCAATTCACCTGCGCGGGTCCTGCGATCAAGACCATCACGAACTCGCCCGCCCGTATCTGAAACAAAATACTGCGGACAACTTGCTCGGGCCGCTGGTTTCGGGCGGAGGCAGCTTCCTCCAAGGAGTGGACAGCCGTCCCGTGGGTAAAGACGCGGTGTTCGACTCCCAGTGAGTCCAATGCAAGGCTGGCGGGAGGTTTGGGAGGCGGCGAAGCGTCCATCGTGTAAAATCATACCATGTCACGAAGCCATTACATCATCCATCGGGAATTTTCTTTGTGAGTTACTTCAAACTTGTCGCTTTTACTTTCATTCGCGTGATCCTCAACACGCCGTATCGGATGATCTATCCGTTCATTACAATTTTTGCGAACAGGCTTGGCGTTGACCCCAATGCGATTTCGGAGTTGATCGCGAGACGCGCCATGGTCGGCGCATTCGCCGCTTTTGTCGTGCCGTTCATCGAAACGCGCGGGCGCAAATTCGGCATGTTGCTGGGGCTTGGGCTGTTCGTGGGCGGCGCGGCAGTGGTGGCAATTTCACCCAACTTCACGACACTTGGCATCGCGCTTGTTTTTGGTCTGTTGGGCAAAGCGTTCTTCGATCCGTCGTTATCTTCGCACATTGCCGATCATGTTGCTTATGAAAAACGCGGCGCCGCGCTTGCCGTCACCGAGTTTGCGTGGTCGCTGGCTTTTGTGGTTGGGGCGCCGCTGGTGGGATGGATTCTTTCTGGTTACACATGGTCAACGCCGTATTTGATTTTCGGCGTGTTGGGCTTGCTGGCTTTCTTTTATGTCGCGCTCACGTTGACGGATTCAGAGAAACCCACCCATCACGAAGACGGTTTATTTGGGAACCTCAAACAAATTCTCAAATCACCAGTAGTGTTGATCGCTTTTATGATCGGGTTATCTATCACCGCCGGGAATGAAGTGATCAACGTGACGTTTGCCTTATGGCTTGAAGATTCATTCAAACTGCAAATTGCCGCGCTGGCGGGGGCGTCGGCATTTATCGGTCTGTCTGAATTGGGCGGAGAGGGATTTGTGGCGTTGTTCGCCGATCGAGTGGGCAAGGTTCGCGCCGCAGGGATTGGCATTCTGGCGAACTGCGCCGCGGCGATACTTTTGCCGCTGATCGGTCGCACGCAACTCGGAGCGTTGACGGGCTTGTTCCTGTTCTATATTACGTTTGAATTTACAATTGTCAGCATCATCCCTCTGATGTCGGAAGTGATGCCGTCTGCCCGTGCAACGACTTTGTCACTCGCTGGCGCGGCTCATTCTGTTGGACGCGTGCTTGGAGCATTACTTGGACCAGCCGTGTATGCTGTTGGATTTTCCTTCGTCACTGGCGTTGCTGTGATCTTCAATTTGCTCGGGTTGGCGGCTGTTTGGTATGTTTCGCGCCATCACGATTGAGAGCCATTCATCATTGCGAGGAAGGGCGACGACGAAGCAATCTCCGTTGTACCTGCGCAGAAATGAACGTTGGCGCGGCGTGTTGAATGATTGCTATGCCCGCTGAAGCGGACTGAAATCTGAATGATTATATTAATTCTCTACGGCTTCTTTCTCTTTCTCTTCATCCTCGGCTTGCTGTGGATTTTTATCCCTGCGTTGTATGGATTGCCGTCGCGTCCCACGCATCCAGATCGAATCCGCAAGGCGTTGAAGTCCGCGAATCTCCAACCCAATGAAATCCTCTACGATCTCGGCGCGGGGGATGGGCGCGTGTTGTTGATCGCCGCGAAAGAATTTGGCGCGAACGCTATTGGCGTAGAAGTGGGACCCGTCCAATGCGCGTTGATCTGGTTGCGAATCGCCGCGAGCGGGCTTCGAGATAAAGTTCAACTCAGGTGGGGAAATTATCTCAAAACGGATTTGAGTCAGGCGGATGTTGTTTTCATCTACGCCACATCGAGAGAAGTTCAGCGACTCGCTCCGTATTTGGAGAAACAGATGAAGCGGGGATCAAGGCTGGTTTCAATCTCGGCAGATTTCCCTGAGTGGGAACCGTCCGTATTCGATGAACCCGATCTGTTCTTCGTTTACAACATGCCGCCGAAGTATGGAAGCCTGACGACCTATTTGTTGAAAAGCGCAAAAGAGTAGCCACTGATTTCACGGGTTTTAGAAGTCAAAAAATACATCCGTGTAAATCTGTGCTACTCCGTGGCAAAGAATGTTCTACTCCAATTTCAAAACAAACTCATCAACCAACATACCTGCTGAATTGTTGTACGAATCCTTCCCAATCACATTGAACCCATTCTTCTCCAACACGCGCTTTGACGCGACGTTATGCTTCGCCACATGCGCGAACAACGGACGTGTCTTCACAATTTCCAAAAACTCTGTCAACGCCTGAGTCGCAATCCCCTTGCCCCAAAATTCTTTCCCGATCCAATAACCGACTTCGCGGTGACCGTCCATTTCCCAACTGCCGATATGCCCCGCTACGTGACTGTCGCAGACGATGGTTTTCAAAATATTCGAATCATGCGCCATGAACGCGTCTTTATCCCGCGATGGGAACGCCGCCATCGCCGTCGCTTCGGGATCGAGTTGCTGTTCGTAGAGGATGGGGAGGTCGGATTCGAGGACAGGGCGGAGGAGGATGGGCATGGCGGGAGTATACCCGTTATGCCCATGCTACAATGCGATTGTTGTTCCATCAAACCTCATTTAAGGAGAGTAATCATGTCACGCACAGAAGTGATGAACTTGCTCCCCTTGTTCAAGCGTTGATCGATATCGTTTCACCGAAAAAGAGGATGCCGCACGAAAGGCATCCTCTTTTTGTTTTGGATGGGCAAATTTTGGCTCATTAGGGATCGCCGTGATTAAACCTTTTTGGTACACGGAAGACACGGAGAAAGAATGTAACTGCTCAGGCATGTCGTTGCGAGGAGGGCTCTTGCTCGCCTGCCCCGATGTTTTTTCGGGGTCCCGACGCCTGTCCTGAGCCTGTCGAAGGGAAGCAATCTCCCGGTATGGGGAGACTGCTTCGGCAAAACCAAGAGCGCCTCGCA
>CASGHD010000127.1 GCA_949319575.1 uncultured Anaerolineales bacterium
CATGTCGTTGCGAGGAGGGCTCTTGCTCGCCTGCCCCGATGTTTTTTCGGGGTCCCGACGCCTGTCCTGAGCCTGTCGAAGGGAAGCAATCTCCCGGCATGGGGAGACTGCTTCGGCAAAACCAAGAGCGCCTCGCAGCGATATGTTCCGAGGCTGAGTAGTTACGAAGAATTTGCAAAATTCGTTCCTTCGCGGTATTCGCGTTGCAAGGTTTTTGTTTGGTTGAATGATTATGAAAAAACCATACTACCGCTATTCCCCGTTCCATTCAATATCAAATGTGGATGCCTCCAGCGCGGAAATATTCTGCCTCACTGCCAGACTCAGATATGCAAGGATACTCCGCCACTGCAAGCAGAACGGGAGCGGGTCATGAAAATCCCAAATCACATCGTCGCCCTGCAAAAAAGTTTTCAGCCATGCGCCTAGGTTTTGCTTCTTAAACGCAAGAGGCAAGCCATAGACCAGCATCGCCGTTCCCAACATACGCGGAGAGTTCAGCGTCGGCGCGACGCACTCCTTGCTCGGATTGAAAAACGATTCAACAAAACGCGGATTCGACACAAGCAAATGCGCGCCGCTCGTCGCGCGCGGATTGCACTCCAGCGCGCACACTTCGCCGTCGGGCGATTCGATAAAATCGAACGCCATCTGCCCTGTGATATTGAAACGGCTTACAAAAGTCTGCGCCCAATGGAATATCTTCGCATGGTCAACAGATTGAAACGTAATCGCCGCACCCTGCCCAGCGGTGAAGATCGCCGGGTAAACCGAATGAGCAACAACGCGCCCTTCCTGACAAACCGAGTAACTGCAAAACTGTCTGCCCTCAACAAACTTCTGGGCGATCCACGTCCGGTCAAATGTCAGGGCGGACAAAGCCTCACGAAGCGCGGGCAGGACCAAAGTCCGCGAGGCGAAGCGGGAATAGATCGGCTTCAACACCACTCTCTTCCAACGCGCGAATACATCTGACAGCCCGTCTTGATCCGCGATCAACAGCGTGTCAGGCACGGGTAATCCGCATTCTTTTGCGCTGTTCGCAAAACTCCACTTATTGTGAAAGACATCCAACTTTTCGAGAGGCTCGGCGAACACGCGGCACGGCAGGCTCCCCAACCCTTTAGCGATATGGAAGACTTCTTCACATGTGGGAATCAACAAGTCGATTTGATGCTCTTCGATAATCCGCTTCAACGTCGATAAAAACGCCTCAGTCTCCTGACGCGGAGCCGGCGTCACAAAACTTTGTTTAATCGCGTTCGACGGCTGACTCAAATACCCACCCAGCGATTCTGCCATGAAGACGCTGTGCCCCGCGCGATGAAACGCGCGAGCAAGGTCGAGCGTCACGGGCGCGCGCCCGCCGGTGAGGAGAATGTTTGCCATGTTCTTGCCGCCACTCTTCGCGGTTAAATCAAAACGTCAACACCATCCCGCCGATGGACAGCCCCGCGCCGGTACCCACCAGCAAAACCTTTTCTCCGCGCCGAATGCGCCCATCGCGCGCGCCTTGATACAACGTGACCGGAATGGATGCCGCCACGCAATTGCCAAGCGTCTCGATCGTTCGGATAATTTTATTTTCTTTCCAACCAAAGCGCTCCAACATCATCAACCCCACCTTGCTCGCCTGATGCGGCACAATGGCGTCCACATCCACCATGCTTTTCGATAGACCCGGATAAAGTTGTTCAAGGAACTCGTGCCCGAGACTGCGCACCATTCGCAATACCGCGGGACCGTCCATGTGGAACAGGTCATCCTCCGGGTTGTGATTTGGGAAGCGCGGATGAAGGCGCGAGCCCCCTCCCATGATGGCGGTGAGATACGCGCCATCGCCATACGTTTTGAAATGCGCGTGATGAATCATTGACGGCTCGCCCGCATCCGCTCGCGTGACGACAACCGCCGCCGCCGCATCCCCAACCAGCGAAGCGGATTCTGGTTCCCTGGGGTTGATGCCGCACGACGCCACATCCGCGGAGCAGATCAAAATATTTTTGTATCGCCCGCTGTGGATGAAATTAGACGCCACGTCCATGCCGGCAATAAAACTCAAACAGGTCGTATGCACGGTCATCGCAGGGATGCCTGAATCGCCCAGCCCCAGCTGACGTTGAATCAACGCGCCCGTGTCGGGGATCGCTTGTTCGCCCGTGCCAGAGGCGTTGATGATGAGATCGAGTTGATGCGGCTGGAGACGCGCTTCCTCCAACGCTTCCCGCGCCGCCTCCGCCGACATGAACGATGAAGTTTCATCCGTCACCCAGCGGCGCTCGCGCACGCCGTTACGCCGCTCCACCCAACCAGCAGGGACGCCGCACATCGCTTCCAACTCGGAACTGGGGACGACACGTTTCGGTAAATATCTTCCCAGTCCAATTATTTTTACAGGGATATTGACTTGCATGAATACTCCTTCAATAAAAGTTCGGTAGTCGGGCAGGCGTCGTCGTCGTAAGCAGACTCCATAAGATCAGAAATCCATCTTCTTAAAATATGGGATCGCAAATTTCGAGAGCCAGCCGATCAACTTCCACGGCGATTGCCGTCTCTTCGACAAATGCCCGGTATACACCGCATTGTACTCTGTCACCGATTCGGCGCCGCGTACTTTCTTGAATTTGCCCACCCCGCCGCTGGCATGGACGCGCAATCCGCGCCTCACGCCTTCTTGCAGGGTGACCAGCGTGAGCAAACGATACAATCCTGCTTCCTGAGGAAGGGCCGTGTCGTACCCGAATAACGGCTGGGTCATTGCGCCGTTGCGGACGAAGAAGCCCATAATCCCGTCCAATCGCCCATCCTTCTTGAGTCCGCGCAGGTAAAGGATTTTCTGGTCTCGCGCGAGTTTCAAGAATTCAAAGGTGAATTGCGGGTTGTAGTAGGAATATTTTTGCAGGTACAGCAATTCATACAGATGCGCGGCGCGATGCAAATCATCGTCGGATAAATCTTTACCGTTCACCGCTTCGTAACCCGTCCGCTTCAACACGCGGACATCTTCCTTGCATTGACGAGTCTTCAGCGAAGCGGCAGGGTCCATGTACCAGACTTGGCGGCTGAGGACCAGGTCGCAACCCAAGGCTTTCAACACGTCGAATACGAGCGGATTCTTTTTCTGGTCAATGGAACGAAACACAATCGCCCGATCTGGGAACCATTCTACTAACGCTTCGCTCAACGCCGACAGTTGCTCGCTGTTTACTGACGGATACAAATTCGTGGATAGAAGATAATTATTGACAAAGACTACTTTATCCAATTCGGCGAACCGAAAATACCGGGCAACAGGATACAACGCCAGTCTCACCAAAATCTCCGCCAGCGGATTCTTTAGATGCTTCACCTCATCCAATCCGCCATACGTGACATAATGGCTGTACGGCGAAACGGTATACGTGTTCTGCGGGTGAAAATCGGTGACTGTTACCGGGATGATCGTTTCACCGACCTTGACCGCCATTAATTGAGTGTTGTACGCGTTGCGGATGTATTTTTGCAAGCCCTCCGTCATCAATGGGATGAGATAGCGGCGGGCATAATCGCCATCGTCCGTGTCAGGGAATCGAAGCGCGCGGATGTTTTTGCAGGTGAAAAGCTCAGCTTGCATGGATCAAATCAAAGCGGCGGCGGTCTGCCATGTTCAAGAGAGCGTATCGTCTCTTCGCAATGAGATGGGACGACAATCGTATCAGGGTGGGTCAAATAGTAGGAGTGTAAATCGCCCAGGGTTTGGCAATAGGCTGTGGGATCGGAGAAAAGAAGATTCGCCATCCTGTGCGGCGGACGGTTTTCAATAACGGATCGTTTGAGCCATGCGGCATCCGCTACGAAGAAGAAGAGTTTGCCGTCATCATCACGCGCGAAGACGCCCATCTGCCCAAAGGCATGACCGGGGAGTTCCACGCCGATCATGGATTCATCGCCAAGCAGGCTGTAGCCGGTGTTGAATGGCGCATATTCGGCGGGTAAAAGAATCGGCTTGGTCATATCCACTTCGTGGGAACGGGAGTCAAAATCTGAGGGGATGAGTCCGCGTAGGAAGGCGTGTTTGAGGTCCTCCGAGGGCGGCGAGTGGCGGAGTCTGCCATAGGCGTGAGGAAGATAGACGAAGCGGGACCAAGCCAGATCGGGGAGCGAGGCGATATGATCCGCATGAAAATGGGAGAGGAAAACGTGGCTGATATCGGCAGGCGTCAGGTTGAAGGTCGCAAGTTGATTCACAACGAGGTCTTCTTCTTTTAAATGGACGGGGGTCATCCAGCGATAGATGCGGTTTGGAAATTTTTTCGTCTCATCGAAAAAACGATAGGAATAGCCGGTGTCGAACAGCATCGCGCCGAATTTCGGGTGGCGAAAGAGCGCGAACATCGCGGGAAAACGGATCATGCGCCAACGCCCGCCGTGAATGGCAAGATGCTCGGGAGCCGTGCAATATCCCGCGTGAAGGATATCGATCTTCATTTTGGATTCTTTTCCTTCCACCATTTCAAGAATCGTCCCACGCCTTCTTCGATGGAAACGTTAGGTTGATAGCCAAGTTCGTTTCGCGCCGCGGAAATATCCAGCGTGGAGCTGTTCGACATCATACTGACCGAAAGTCTCGTAAGCGGCGGCTCGGGGCTGAATGGAATGAGCGTGTACACGGACTCGAGGATTCCCGCAACGGCATGAGCGGCGCGACACGAAATCCTTCGACGGGGACGCGGATACTTTAATTCATCGCAAATGCGTTCGATCAACTTCCAAATTTTCACAGGCTCGCCGTTGGAAATATTATATTTTTTTCCGAGTGTGCCAGCAGGCGACTCCGCGCACAGCAACAGCGCGTCCACCACATTATCGATGTAGGTGAGGTCGACGATGTTTTCGCCGTCTCCGAGGATGGGAAGCCCGCCGGACCGGATGCGCCGAATCAAGCGCGGAAAGATGACGGTGTCGCCCTCGCCAAACAACGCGCGCGGACGGATCGAGATCGCGGCAAGCCCATTCGCAACGCCTCTATCAATTTCTTCCTCCGCCAGAAGCTTGGTGCGGGCATAATTGCTGATGGGTTCGGGCAGTGGGTCGCTCTCTTTCACGCTCATCCGCGACGCGTACTCGAAATAAATGCTGGGCGTGGACACATACACGAGTCTCTTTACTTTGTTTTCCAAACACGCCCGCGCGACATTGCGCGCGCCGATCACGTTGGCTTGATAGAACAGCTCGTAATTCCCCCAGGGCGATGGAAACGCCGCGCAATGGAAGACGAACTCCTGTTCCTTGACCGCTTCGGAAACTTGATTTTTCTTTCTGATATCCGCATGAAGCGGACGAATGCCCGCATCTTCCAATTCGTTCAATTTTTTCGGGTCGCGCCCCAGCCCGGTCACATCCCACCCCAAGCCGCGCAGGCGGCGAACTAACGCGCCACCCAGGAAGCCTGTCGCGCCGGTCACCAACGCTTTCACGATACTTTCCTTTCCGCAAGCGCCTTTAATTCTTCGCGAATGATCTTGGAGTTATGCCGCGCGTCGGTTGGAAATTTGCCTGCAAACAAAAACGCCGCGATCTGTGAAGCCTGGCGGTGATCTTGCGCCAACTCTTTCAACTCGTTTATGATTCCATCCTTGCTCGTTTTCACGTCGCGCTCCAATTCCACCCATAAAATGGGTCTGCCATTTACTTCAACAAGCGCGGTACGCTTTACAAGAGGATGCGCGTTGAAGATATTTTCGACCTGCTCGGTGAACATCACATCCTCTGGCGTGATCACGCGGTGAGATTTTCTCCCGCAATACCATAAGCGCCCCTGCGCGTCGAAATATCCCACATCGCCCATGCGATGGATGATCTCCTCGCCGAATTTTATCTTGGACAAACGGTTCGATTCCTCTCGATAAAAATATTCCCGCGTCGTGGCGCGGCTTTGCACCGTGATCTCGCCAACGACATTCGATTCGACAGCCAGCGATTCCGCCCACTCTGCGATTGGCTCGTCGGTGATGGGAATGATCCGCACGGTGACACCTGCGATGGGTCTTCCCAGGCAAACGCCCGCGCCTTGCGCGGTTTTTTCTTTCAAAGCAAATATCTCACGGCTTTCGACTTTGGCAATAGGCAGGGTCTCCGTCGCGCCGTAGATGCCGAACAGGTCGGTATGATCGTCGAGCAGTTGACGGAATTTCTCCTGCAATTGAATCGTCGCAGGAGCGCCGGCGGTAATCACGCGCTTCAGCGAAATTAATTTATTATTACTCGAGCGGTGGGTCTCGCCTGCCAGAATCTTCAGGACGATGGGCGAGGCAAACATGTTTGTGACGTTGAACCGTTGAATCGCGGAGATGGTCTTGTGCGGGTCCGTTTTTCCGGGGACGGGGAAGGAAATATCTGGAACGACCGCGGTGACGCCGAACAAAATATCAATCAACAGGTAGAGCGGGAAAGCGGGGAGATCAATTTCATCCGCCGAGATGCGAAACGTATTTTGGAGCAATTCCAATTGGGCGGCAAAGTTGGCGGGCGCGTACACCGCCCCTTTTGGAAGCCCCGTCGAACCCGAGGTGTAAATCACAGCGACAGTGTTGTTGCGAAGGATACTCTGCGAGACATGCGCCTCACGATGAGACGCGCGCAAAAGGCTGTCAATCGTCAAGTTATGTTTAATCGAATTGTTTCCCCAGCCAAACAAGATTCGCAATGTGTGTGTCAGCCGATTGCCGAAAAATATCTCAGGCTTGGATTCGCGGATAATTTCGCTAACTTTTCTCAAACCAACCGCCGGGTCGAGGATCACTGGCACGATGCCGAATTTCAGCAACGCCAAAGCAAAAGGAAAAAACTCGGCGCTGGGCGGAGTCATCACCACGGCGATAGCGCCCGGGGTTAGCGAGCAGGCTCCAAGCCCCGAAACGAAGCGCTGGGTCTGGTCAAAAAGCGAGCGGTAGGTGATCCGTTCCCAAATGCCCGTCCGCGTTGAAAAATAAATAATGGCGGGCTTATCGGGTTGCAATGCAACGGTTCGCTCAAAACGGGCAAGGAGTTCCATGTACAAATCTATTAACGATGTTGGTTATATCCATGGATATTGTAGTTCATTTTAAATGAAAGCAGACAGCAAGCATCCCTTGCTGTCTGCCTTGAAAACGGCCCGCAGGTTTATTCGAAAGTCAGATTCGTAAAACCAAACCCGCGGGAGGATTCTCCGTCACTTCGAATTGATGAACGCGATCAAGGCTTCGATCTCGGCATCGGACAAACCCAAATTCGGCATTTGAGTATCCGACTTTGCATCCTTTGGGTTCTTTAATCGAATTCGCAAAATCTCCGGGCTGGCGGAAAAATTCGTGAGGTTGGTCGCGCCTGTAAAATCAATCGTCCAATAATCAGAACTGTTCGACACTTTTGCGTTCGTGTGACACGTGATGCAACCCTTGGCAACGAACAACTGTTGACCCAATTCAACCTGCGATAATGATTCAACGTTGGCGACTTTCACCGGCGACTCGCTCCCCGCTTCGACCGCAGGGACGGCTGATCCAGTTATGAACAAGCCGATTCCCACCGTGAGGCAGAGCGCCGTCAACGCGACTGCCAAACGACTCTTCCGACGAAAGGCAAGTGTCAAGCCGATCAATCCAAGTCCCAAAGCAAGCCAGCGGACAATGAGCGAGAGCGATGTGGATGACTCCTTCACAGGTTCAGCTTTAATACCCGGAGCAGATGCAATTGACGGCGCGGCAACGCTCAACACCGGCATCTTTTGCTCCATGGTGAACGCTTGAATCGTCCAGTTCCATTTTCCTTTTGTGGGGAAAGTTAGAGTCGCCGCGTAATGACCGGGCTTGCCTTCAGGTTTGGCAAGGACAATGAACTTCTCGCCATCAGGCGATACCGCAAGGATAGTTGGATCAAGGTCCGTCATCGGCGTTATGCCGTGTTGCAAAACGGTAAAGCCGACCGTGAACAATTCGCCAGCGATCACGCCTGTCGGTAATTCATCCAGCGTGATGACTGCCCATCCACCAGCATAGACGGGAACGGCAATAGCCAACGTAAGCAACAATGCAAGCACAAGCGAAATTCTGAATTTGGAAATCATTTCTGCCTCCGTGTTTACTGATGTACACCGCCTGCGGAGGTTTGGTTCCATGTTAGAGAATTAGAGGATTGGAGAATTCTCCAGTTCTCTAATATTACAGCGCAAGGTTAATCTGTTGTATGGGTAAACCGTCCACGAATATTCACGAATACACGAATGCCTCGATAGACTCAACACAAGCACGCGAATGCCCGGCGCGAATTCGAGTATTCGTGGTTTTTATTCGTGGATGGTTTGGGGCGCTATGAGCCTCGATAGCGACTTTGCGTTGTAATA
>CASGHD010000128.1 GCA_949319575.1 uncultured Anaerolineales bacterium
CTAATATTACAGCGCAAGGTTAATCTGTTGTATGGGTAAACCGTCCACGAATATTCACGAATACACGAATGCCTCGATAGACTCAACACAAGCGCGCGAATGCCCGGCGCGAATTCGAGTATTCGTGGATGGTTTGGGGCGCTATGAGCCTCGATAGCGACTTTGCGTTGTAATACTAACCACCTGACATTTTCCTTATTGGACGTAACTACTCAGCCTGGGAACATGTCGCTGCGAGGCGCTCTTGGTTTTGCCGAAGCAGTCTCCCCAACGCTGGGAGATTGCTTCCCTTCGACAGGCTCAGGACAGGCGTCGGGACCCCGAAAAAACATCGGGGCAGGCGAGCAAGATCCTCCTCGCAACGACATGCCTGAGTAGTTACGAAAAATCAGCGTTCACCTGCGTTTTTCTGCGTCTCGTTTTTAAAACTGTCAGGTAGGTAGAAGAAATCTTAATTTCGGGTTTCCGGGACATGTCGTGATTACAAATTCTTTGGACACGGATCTCGCGGACAGCACGGTTTAACGCGGATTTTTTAACTGTAGGACTTACGCAGTTGGCGGGCAGTTGTACTGCCGCCGTCACAGCGCAACTTCAACAAAACAAGCTCAACTGCGTAACTCCGTGAAATCCGTCTACTCCGTGTACAGAATCACGGCAACTCCTATAGAGCCTTAATTCCGCGCTCGTTTTCTACTTAGTTTGTGTTTGTACATCGCCTCATCTGCCTGGGTAAGGAATTCTTCCATCGAAATTGTTGAGTCGGCGCCCACGCGGATGCTTCCCATGCTGAAGGAGAAGGCACGTTCAGGATCCACTTGCTGGTTGTATGCGCTGACGTTCTGTTGCAAACGCGCTTCGATGTTGGCGAGGTCGCTATGAGACGCATCCACGATCAAGGCGACGAACTCGTCGCCGCCCAGCCGCCCCGTGACATCTGATTCGTGAAATGTGGTCGTTAAGATTTTGGCAAAGTTAACCAGAGCCGCGTCTCCTCCGGCATGACCGAACAGATCATTAATGGATTTGAGGCTGTCGAGGTCGATGTAGATCAGCGAGGAGGAATATCCTGCCCGCCGAGCAAACTTCAACAAATTGGTGGCAAGGATCATGAAGCCGCGGCGGTTGTTCAGCCCTGTGAGACCGTCTACCAGCGATAAGTTTCGCAGGCGCTCATTGGCATCTTCGAGCGCGGAGACCTTTTCGTAAAGTTTGTCGGCAAGCAATTGCAAATGTTCGCGTTGCAGTTGACCGGTTTGCGGCAACCGAGTGGGGGTCGTCGGGTTCTTGAGGGATTCGTTTACCGCCCGCAAGATCGCCTGCGGCTCGGCTGGTTTTCGGAGGATGTGCGTCACCCCGCTGGCGCGAGCCAATCGGTGGATCTCCGTCTCGTCATAATTGGAGGTTTGGAAAATGACCGGTATACCCATCAAAAGCGGTTCTGCCCGCAGGCGGCGCGCCAGCGTAAAGCCATCCATGGTTGGCATGAGAATATCGGTAATGATCAAATCGGGGAGTTCAGCGCGCGCCACTTCCAAAGCCTGAACGCCATCCTCGGCTTCAAGGAAGCGATGACCGTAACTCCCCAGCAAGGTGGTATACACCCGGCGCTCGGTTGGATTTTTATCGATGATGAGGATAATTGCCATAATGTGACGCGCGGAAGACGAGTTGCCGCTGAGTGATCGAACGGATCATGGCGCGAATGGGAATTGGTCCAACAGGTCCCAGCGTTCGACGCCCATCTGCACGGTCCATTCGAAACTTCTCACGGTGAAGGAAATTCCCCGCCCGGTTCCGAAGGTGGGATCTTTGATCTGCGGCGACATGTTCTCCGGCATGTCGACAATCTTGATGTGGGGGAGCCAATCGCTGGACGCGTACGGATACGGTTCGTATCCCATCTCCCGGGCGATCTGGGCGATATCGTTGTAGATTTTTTCCAGCGCCGGTGTTTTTTCCGCCAACAACCACAGCCTGCCCTTCTGGCTGTGCACGTTCATCCGCGCAATGCTTCTGACGCTGATTTCGAGCGGAGGCAACCCCTGCGCAAATTCCGCGAGGCGTTCCTTCAACACTGGAAAATCCTCCACATTGCGAATCGCCTGAATGGTCATGTGTAGATCGACGATCGGCGTCCCATTGATCAAGCGGGCGGTATCTTCTGAAAGATTAAATAGTTTTGGGTAATCTTCGCTCTCGGGGCGGATAATGATGAAGGTGGATTTACCGTCTGACGATGACAAGTTCATGATTTCGGTTTCCTTCAATCGATTCCTGTACAGATCTACATGCGCTTCGCCGATGCTTCCGCCGATACCGTAATTCCATGCAAGCAACCCGCCGCCTTTGTCTTTTTCCCAAACTGCGCGAAGCCTGTTTTCGAGCCCGGTCCGGTCCTCGGTCGTCGATGTGATTTTGAATTCATCTCCCGCCCGTTCCGAGCGGAACAGCAGAAACCCTTCATCTTTCGGGAAGCGCTTAACGAGCACATTCGAAAACCGCCGTAAATCCTGGTCTATGGCGGCGCTTCCATAGCGGGCGTTGCCTTCGTGCATATTGAGCATGTCCGTCAGCGCAATACACTGGATGGTTTTATTTTCGAGGTACCATCTTGCGCCCAGCCCGTTGAGCGTGTCTGTGAGCGGTTCGCGGGTCATTATGCTTTCCACAACGCTCTGTGTGACGCGAACCTGCTCAGCCACCTGTTGTTCCACATTGACCGGCAACTTCAATAAGCAGATTTTATCGATAAGCGTTTCATAAGGCATGTTAAACTCATGCCAACTTGGGTGGAGGTTGTTTTCCTCCATGCGCGCGGGAATTTCTGTGTGGCTTTCCAGGATCGTCTGCCTGACGACAATGGGGCGGAAAGCCCTGCGCTGTTTCTGGAGTTCGTGCTCCGCCTCGGTCTCTGTCATTCCCGCGCCGAAATCCCATGTCAGCAGTGAGTCTTGTTCCTGATCCGCGTATAACTTCGACAACAAGCGTTTGATCTCTTGCGGGGTTTTCGACGTGGACGTGATGCGGAACTCGTCGCTCCCCGGCGACCTGCGGACAAAATCGCCCTTGTCGGCGGTAAAGATGTACATAAACTGGAACGCCAATTTATGCAGTTCCAAATCCACAGCCGCGGCGCCATAGACCTTGTTCGCCTGCCGCAGATCGTAAATATCCACCTTCGCCATGCCCGTGTGTTCGACAGGGATGAGCCATTTCGCCGCGCGCGCGTTGAGCGCATGGGTGATTGGATCATACAACGCCAGGTTCTTGGCGCTCTTCAGAATGCCCGAAAGGATGCTCTTCAAAGGCTGGCGTTGGGCTTCATCGATCGGTAATGCCTCGAACAATGTCTCCAGTTCTGTAAAGGCTTGTAGGAAAATTTTTTGTTCGTTATCCATGCGATTGCTGAAATGCCGCCAATTGCGGATGTGCCTTCAAGATTCTTTGCAGGAACTCCTGTCCCAGCCGAATCTCATGTTGCATTCCCTGGCGTTGAAACCCTTCCATTGATTCTGTGACGAGCGTCAGCGCGGCTTTGGGATCGACATTCGTTTCAAAGTACACCGAGCCAAGACCGAGTTGACCGCGCGCCAGTTCCTCCACCCGACCGAATTCATTTGCAGAATAAATGCCCTCTTTGAAGTACCGCTCCGCATCCTCGTATCTCTTTTCCTTGAGCGACACGAAGCCCAGCCCGTTGTACGCGTAACTAATATGACGAACCGGGTCCTTCCGGACGGGATCCTGCCATGTCTCCAACGCTTTTTGATACCACCCCCCGGCTTTCTTGATGTCTCCGCGCTCATACTCAAGGTCGCCGAGACCAAACTGCGCAAAACCCTTGCTGTAGATTCCATAATCGTCATTGGCGTGTTTTTCGCTGGCGGTGAGCGCATCCATCAATAATTGTTCCGAACGCTCGAAATTCCCCAGCCGAAGCTCCACGGTGCCGATCAATCTCTGCGCGGCGGCGATCAACAGCCCATCTTGAGTGAGTGTGGTTGCCGATAACGATTCCTCCGCCCAACGCAAAGCGCGGAGATAATCGCCCTGATAAAAATAGATCCAACTGATATTGCGGGCAAAGGTGCTGACCGACTTCCAATCGGAGAGCAGATTTGCCGCGCGGAGCGACGCGTGCGCGAGCGTGAGCCGGTCATACCAATAGGCGCGTTGCCATAGCACGCTCCCAAACTGGGTGCCGATCTGCACCAGCATTTCGGCGATGCCCCGCGTTTTCTTGGACAAGGAACTCGTGCCAGGCAGTTTCTTCTGAATGGATTTGTAGCACCACTGCGCCGCGCTCAGGATGTTATTCCTGTCCAGCAGAAGTTTGTCGTACCCGCGCCACTCTGTGAAGTCGCTCCGTTGCGAGATCAGCGCGGCGCAATACTGGGCGATCCTCAACTCAGCCTGCTGGATGAATTTTCGGTCGCCAGTAAACTGCGTGCGGACGAACCTGCGCGTGAGAGGCAAAATGCTGAAGTAATCGCGGTCTGGTTCGTATTCGATCAGGGTGAATTGCAACAGATCGCTGACGGCGACCTCGAAATGATCCTCGTCCGCGATGCCCGAGATTTCCCTCAACGCCTCCCTCGAAACGGCTTCGGGGTGCAAGGCGAGGAGGAACAACAATTTCTTTTCATTGTGATGCCGCAACGAGTCCCAACTGTGATTGAAACAATATTGCAGAACGGGGATGTTCGCATCCATGCTCAATTTATCCAGCACTTGCGCGGCAGAATAACCCAGCACCGCGATCTGTCCCTGCACCCACAACAACGCAAGCGGGAGTCCGCCGGTGTGGTCTGCCAGATATTTATTTTGCTCTTTGGTCAATTGGATGTTCTTCTGCTGGGCGTCCCATTCCAGCAGGGCGTTGCTTTCATCGAACGACAATCCTTGCAAGCGGATGATCTGCCCTTCGGTGACTCGTTCGCGCGAGGTGACCAGCGCTTTAAGCGTGATCGGCGAACGCCGCAAAAAGTCGAGGATGTCGCGCTGCTCGGTTTTGGAGAGCGACTCGAAATTGTCCAGAACAAGAAGCGTGGTGCGCCGCGCCAGCAGGTTGTACGCCTGCTTGATCTGATCCTGAATTGGCAAATTCCCGATCGTCGGATTTCCCAAACTCGAACCGATCGTGATGAGGATATCCAAAAACGATTTGGCTTCCGGGATGATCGGCTCGATGCCGTGAAGCGTAAGCACCGACTCCTTCGCCGAGATCCAGATCACCGATTCGAACAGGTCTTCCTCGATACAGCGATGGCTCACTTCGATGGCAAGCGCGGATTTCCCCACGCCGCCGATGCCCTCGATGCCGATGATGAATGTGCGGCTGTTCGGGTTGAGCGATTGCAGAATGGTCTTGATCTCCTGTTCGCGCCCGACAAAATAATGACGCCTCGGCAGGTTTGCGACTGAGTCCGTTCGTTCGCGTTCGCCGCTGGAGGTTAAGCCCTCGATCTCCTTGGCGTAGCGGGCAATGGCTTCCCGCTCCATCGTGACGCTGTTGATGAGATGCAGGGGCTGATCGGCGCCATACATCGCCAGCATCTCCTCCAGCGCATAGAGATTCTTCTTATGCAGTTCAATCATCTTTTCGCGATGAGCAATGTCTTCCTTGTTCATATTTCACCCTTGGTTTACTTGACGACTTGAATATCCCTGTTATACACCTTCGAAAGAACCGCCTCAAGTTGTTTGCTCGTTTCGATCACGGCGTCTTCCGCCTCGCTCAGGTTATGCGCGACGATCGGAGGCACGAGCGCGCTGCCCCACTTTGCATATTGTTCTTTGGCAAGATGATAGTTCCGCGAGTACGTTTCCAACAACCTCGCCAAATGCTGAACTTCCCGCTCGTGACCCTTCCACTGGGTTTCATCCACTTTGGCAGACAGCAAACCCTGTTTGGACTCGTCCTTCGCTTCCGTCGCGGGGACGGCTGGCTCGGCGGCGGGTTCCTTTTCCTCCGCTGGGGCGGGGGCGTTCTGCGCCTTGCGACGTTCCCGCCGCTCCTCCAAAATTTTCCGTCCCTCCTCGAACAGGAAGTCAACCGCTTTCATCAAAACAGGGAGTTCGATCGCATCCAGCATAACGCCTCCTTTTGATTCAGTATAGCATAGGAAGGAATGATGCGCCACGCTCGCGGACAAAAAATACCGCCGCTAGCCGCCATGAACCTGTCGAGAATCGTCAGGCGCCTCCATGCGCTCGTTTAATCCATAGTCTCGAATCACGCGCGCCACGCGCAGACGATAACCCGCAAAAACGCGCTGCCTGCCCGCAGACTGGGCGTTTCGGTGCGCGTCGAGGTTTCGCCACTGCTTCACAGCCTCTTCGTCTCTCCAGAATGACAGAGATAAAATTTTACCCGGCTGAGTCAGGCTCTCAAATCGTTCAATCGAAAGGAAGCCGTCAATGTGTTGCAAATGATTTTTCAAATCGGCGGCAATATCCAGATACGCTTGCCGTTGGTCTGGGTGCGGCAACACTTCAAAAATCACGGCGATCATGAGGATGCTCCTGTGGGGCTGGCGGGGATGCCAAAAGCGCCATCAACCACTTCCGTGAAGGTCCGCTCTTCGCGAAGAATAAATCGCTTTGCCTGCGCCATTTCAAAGTTTGCGCGCCCCTCATCATCTGACTTCAGGCGCGCGCGGTAGGCTTCATACGCCGCCAGGCTATCAAATGCGATCAGCCCCCATGCGATGTTATTCGTCCCCTCGTGGGGAAGGAAGTAGCCAACAAGATTGCCTCCGCACCGGGGAATGATGCGCCCCCAGTTCTCCGCGTATTCCTTGAAGGCATTGCGCTGAAACGGATCAATCTCGTAGCGGATGAAACAAGTAATCGTCATTGCACAGCTCCTGTTTGTAGAAGACACCGTAGAGGTGGCGATGTGGCGGATTCTTTGTATACCATTTTATCTCCTCGTCATTGTACACGCAAAACCACCCTCCAACTTCCTCTACGCGGCGCGCGTCACAACAAATTTTCGCTCACTAGCAACTCGGCATTGTAGATCGAGCCGCCCGCCGCGCCGCGGATGGTGTTGTGCGATAGAACCACAAACTTCAAATCCAGAATCGGATCGCGCCTGACTCTGCCGACAACGGTTGTCATCCCTTTGCCTGTCATGCGGTCGAGGCGCGGCTGGGGACGGTCTGCTTCATTGCGAACCTCGATCACAGGTCGCGGACTCGACGGCAACTCGCGCGCCGATTCGGCGGCGGAGAAATCTCGCAGGATCGCCTCCGCAGTTTGAGGGTCGGTCTGACGCGTCAATTCCACGCTGACGCAAACGGTGTGACCATCCGTCACCGCCACGCGGTTGGTGTGCGCGCTGAATCGGATATCCGCCAGATCAATTTTGCCGTTGTTAAATTTCCCGAGCATCTTGCGCGGCTCCCATTCCACTTTTTCCTCTTCGCCTTTGATGTTGGGAATCACATTGTCCATGATGTCGAGCGACGCGACGCCAGGATAGCCCGCGCCCGAAAGCGCCTGCAACGAAACGGCGAAAACTTTTTTCACGCCGAAGGCATCGTCGAGGGCTTTGAGCGCGATGGTTAAACCCGCGCTCGTGCAATTCGGATTCGTGACGATGCACCCGCTCCAGTTTTTATTCTTGCGTTGCTGTGTGACGAGCTGGATGTGATCCGCGTTGATCTCGGGGAGGAGCAACGGCACATCTTCATCGCGGCGATACGATGAGGCGTTGGAACACACCGCCATGCCCGCGCGCGCGAATTCAGGCTCGAGGTCTTTGGCGATCTCGTTGTGCAACGCGGAGAAAATAATCTTTGCCTGCGCGGATTCAGTTGTGGCTGGCACGACGATCATGTCTTTTGCATACTCGGGCATCGGTTCGTTCAATATCCAGCGCGCGGCTTGCGCATATTTTTGTCCAACCGATCTATCGGACGCGGCAAGCGCGACGACTTTGAACCACGGGTGATGATCGAGCAATGAAATAAATCTCTGACCGACAGAGCCTGTCGCGCCGAGAACGGCTACGGGGATGGGGGAGGGCATGGGAGGAGTCCTTTCGAGAGTGAATGATGAAATTGGTCAAAGGTCAAAGGTCGAAGGTCAAAGGTCATGCGCCGTTCGACCTTTGACCTTCGACGGATTGTTGAACGATCAACCCATGCAACGCCTTCACGGCATTTTCCGTGTCGCTGGCATCCACAACCAAACTGATCGACACTTCGGATGAGCCTTGCGCAATCGCAAGCACATTCACGTTCTTGTCGCCGAGTTGACTGAACACTTGTCCCGCCACGCCGGGGGTGTGGAGCATCCCCGCGCCGACAACAGTGATGATGGAAACTTCTGCGCTAGACCAGACGCGGTCAATGTCGTTGTCTTCGATCTCGTGGGCGAACGTCTCTTCAAGCGCGGAGAGGACCGACGACGCGGCTTCGCCGGGCAAGGCAAAACAAATGGATTGCTCCGACGACGCCTGCGTGATCAGCGGCACGCTCGTGCCAGTGGACGCCACCGCTCCGAACGCGCGCGCCGCCACGCCCGGCACGCCCAACATGCCACGCCCCTCGATCGTCACCAACTTTTGTTTGCGAATCGCGGTCACGGCTTTGATGACGCGCCCGTTCTTTTTTCCATTGGAAGTTAATCGTGTACCGGCATGAGTCGGGTTGAACGTGTTGCAAATTCTTAAACCGATGCCCGCTTCCACCACTGGACGAATCGTTTTCGGATGCAACACCTTCGCGCCGTAATACGCGAGTTCCGCAATTTCGCCGTAACTAATTTCAGGCAGTGTCTGCGCCTCTTTCACGATGCGCGGGTCGGTGGTCATCACGCCGTCCACGTCGGTCCAAATCCACACCTCGTCGGCGGGCAGGGCTTTGCCGATGATCGCGGCAGAATAATCGCTTCCGCCGCGCCCCAGCGTGGTGACGACTCCGTCGGGCGTCGCGCCGATGAAGCCCGTTGTGATCGGGACCACGCCTGCATCGAGCAATGGATTCAACGCCGCGCGCGTCTTCTCCGTGGTGACTTTGAAATCGGGATTCGCATTCTGGAAGTGAGCGTTCGTGACGACAAACGAGGCTGATTCAATCCATGCGGCTTTGATGCCCGCTTCGTTCGTCACCGCCGCGAGCAAGCGGACGCTCATCCGCTCGCCCAGCGATGCCACCGCGTCCAACGCGCGCGGACTGGACTCGCCCAACACGGCAATCGCTTTGCATAGATCAACCAGCGATTGGATCAACTCGTTGATTTCGCATTTTGTTTGTTCGCGAAGTGTTTCATCCTTGACCAGCGCGTCAAGCGCGGCGAAGTGTTTTTGTCGCAGTGTGGATTCGGCGCCCACACGTAAATCAGGTTTCCCCTGCGAAGCGAGCGAGGCGGAGTTGAGTAGCAGGTCTGTCACGCCAGACATCGCCGAAGTCACGACGACGACCCGCTCCCAATCCCGTTTTGTATCGCGGATGATCTGAGTCGCGCTGACGAGCGCATCCACAGACCCGACGGAGGTGCCTCCGAATTTCATCACGAGTGTTTGCTTCATATTTTCTCCAATAGACCTGCGAGGTCTTAGCATAATAAAAAACGCCTCACGTTTCCGTGAGGCGTTGTGCGTTTTGAGATAACTTTTTGAGTCGGTTACTTCATCATCCAAGCGCAATTTCCTCACGGAGAATTCCTGAGGTAGTTGTAGTCATGGTGGTGAAGCAAGTGTGGCGCATGTTGGGCGGTATTCTATGCGAGGCATGGGATAGAGTCAAGTGGGAGTTTCGATTTCATCGTTTCGTTGAGCGCCTGGTTAATGTCCCAAAGAATATCTTCGATGTCTTCGAGACCGATTGAGAGGCGAATAAAATCGGGGCTGACGCCGGCGGCGATCTGTTCTTCTTCCGACAGTTGCGAATGAGTCGTGCTGGCGGGATGAATTGCCATGGATTTCACATCTCCTACATTGGCGACGTGACTGAGCAGTTGTAAGTTGTTAATGAAGCGCGCTCCCGCTTCTTTGCCGCCATGCACGCCGAAGCCAAGCATCGCGCCCGAACCTTTGGGAAGATATTTTTTTGCTTTTTCATGATTGGGATGACTTGGCAAACCCGAATAGGTGACCCACTTAACCTTTGGATGACTCTCTAAAAACTCCGCCACGTGTTGCGCGTTTTTACAGTGTTGTTCCAAGCGCAGGGAGAGAGTCTCCAGCCCCAGCAGGAACCACCACGAAGCGATGGGTTGTTGACACGCGCCGAAATCGCGCAGGATGCCCGCGCGGGCTTTGGAAATAAAGGCGGCGGGCCCGAAGTCGTCGGCGTAGACGATGTGATGATAGGAAGGATCAGGCTCGGTGAAGTTTTTGAAGCGCCCGCTTTTCTTCCAATCGAAATTTCCTTTGTCCACGATCGCGCCGCCGATGGCTGTGCCGTGCCCGCCGATGAATTTTGTGGTGGAGTAGGTGACGATGTCCGCGCCCCATTCGAACGGGCGGCACAAATACGGCGTGGCGAAAGTGTTGTCGATCATCAACGGGATCGCAAATTCTTTTGCGATGGCGGCAACTTCTTCAAACGGAAAAATATTGACGAGCGGATTGGAAACAGTCTCGCCATAAATAATTTTGGTGTTGGGCTGAATCGCGCGGCGGAAATTTTCGGGGTCGTTGGGGTCCACCAGGGTGACTTGAATCCCCAATTTGGGAAATGTGTATTTGAATTGCGTCACCGTCCCGCCGTATAAAGTGGACGGCGCGACGATATGATCGCCTGCTTCGCAAAGGGTCAATATGGCGGTTGCTTGCGCCGCATGGCCCGAACTGGTCTCCACGGCGCCGATACCGCCTTCCAAACTGGCAATCCGTTCTTCAAACACGCTCGTGGTTGGGTTGGAGATGCGCGTGTAAATGTGACCTGCTTCTTGCAAAGCGAATAAACGCGCGGCGCGTTCCGTGCTTTGTAGAGCATAGGCGGCGGTCTGGTAAATTGGCACGGCGCGACTGCCAGTTGCCGGGTCCGCTTTGTAGCCCGCGTGTAACTGCCGCGTGGTAAAACCGAATTTGCGAGAGCTCTTCATTGCTATTGTTTGTCCGTATCAAAGGCTGTGTTTTGATAGACGTAGTAATTCAGCCAGTTTGAATATAATAAATTGGCATGTCCGCGCCAACGCACATGGGGGGCTTGGGCAGGGTCGTCGTTCGGGTAGTAATTTTTAGGGACGTGAATCGGCAGTCCTTTATTCACGTCGCGGTCATACTCGCCTTTTAAGGTAAGCGGATCGTATTCGGAGTGACCCGTGACGAAGATGTGTTTCCCGTCCTTCGAGCCGACGATGTACACCCCCGCCTCGTCTGACTGCGCCAAAATTTGGATCTCGTTTACGTTGGCAATGTCTTCGCTTCGAATTTCCGTGTGGCGGGAGTGCGGCGCGAGAAAAACATCGTCAAATCCGCGCATTAAACTTTCGTTCGGCTCCAATACGCGATGTTCAAATACGCCGAACATTTTGCGGGGCAGGTCGTATTTTTGAATTCCATAGCGGTGATAGAGCGCGGCTTGCGCTCCCCAGCAGATATAAAAATTGGATTCGACGTTTGTCTCCGCCCAATCTAAAATTTGGGTGAGTTCATTCCAATAATCCACATCTTCAAACAGCATTTGTTCTATCGGCGCGCCGGTGATGATCAGCCCGTCGAATTCTTCGTTTTTTATTTCTTCAAAAGTGACGTAGTGATTGAGCAAATGCTCGGCATCGGTGTTTTTTGATTCGTGCGTGGCGGTGTGTAATAAGGTGATCTCAACTTGCAACGCGGAGTTGGACAGCAGGCGCAACAACTGGGTTTCGGTTGCGATCTTGGTGGGCATCAGATTTAGGATCGCCACACGCAAGGCGCGGATGTCCTGACGAAGCGCGCGGTCCTCATCCATGATGAAGACGTTTTCATGCTCCAGTGTGGCGCGGGCGGGAAGAGTTGCGGGGATTTTTACAGGCATGGGAAGAGCAAGGATGAAAACGGAAGGATGAAAATTCATCCTTCACGTTTCATCCTTCATCCTTTCTTAATTGAGCGCCTGGTCCAAATCCCAAAGAATATCTTCGATATCTTCGATGCCGATGCTCAGGCGAACGAAATCGGGCTTGACGCCAGCCGAAGATTGTTGCTCTTCGTTGAGTTGGCTATGGGTCGTGGTCGCCGGGTGAATCGCAAGACTGCGCGCGTCACCCACGTTGGCGAGGTGGCTGAATAGTTGCAGGCTTTCGATAAACTTCTTGCCAGCTTCCAGTCCGCCTTTCACGCCGAATCCGAGGATCGCGCCTGCGCCTTTGGGCAAATATTTTTTGGCGCGTTGATGATCCGGGTGGCTTTTCAAACCGGGGTAAGAGACCCAGCTCACTTTGGGATGTTTCTCAAGGAATTCCGCGACGGCTTGCGTATTTTGGACGTGGCGTTCCATGCGCAAGTTGAGCGTCTCAACTCCGAGCAGGGTTTGCCATGCGTTGAACGGAGCCTGGCACGCGCCAATGTCGCGTAGCACATGCACGCGCGCTTTGATGGCGAAAGGCGGCAAGCCGGCGCCGGTCAGGGATGAATAGACCAACCCGTGATACGAAGGATCGGGCGTGTTGAAATTCTCGAACTTGCCGTTGCTCCAGTCGTAATTGCCGCCGTCCACGATGATGCCGCCGATGGTGGTGCCGTTACCGGTGATGAACTTGGTGGTAGAGTGGGTGACGACATGCGCGCCCCATTCAAACGGGCGGAAGAGATACGGGGTTGCAAACGTGTTGTCGATCAGCAAAACCAGTTTGTGCTTCCTGGCGATCTCCGCCACTTCTTCAAACGGGAAGACTGCAATATCGGGATTCCCCAACGTTTCGCCGTAGATCACTTTGGTGTTCGGCTTGATCGCCGCTTCAAAACTCTTCGGGTCAGTTGGGTCTACAAATGTGACCTCGATTCCCAACTTGGGCAGGGTGTATGCGAATTGATTGTATGTGCCGCCGTATAAGCGGGACGACGAAACAATATGGTCGCCGGCGCTGAGCAGGGTGAAGATCGCTTGCGCCTGCGCGGCATGACCCGAACTGGCGGCTAACCCGGCGACACCGCCTTCTAATGCCGCGATGCGTTGCTCCAACACGTCGGTGGTGGGGTTCATCAAGCGCGTGTAAATATTCCCCAACTCTTTGAGCGCGAACAGATTCGCGGCGTGTTCCGTGTTCTTGAACTGATAACTCGTTGTCTGGTACAACGGCACGGCGCGGCTCCCTGTGGTTGGGTCGGGAGAATACCCGGCGTGCAACTGCTTGGTTGCAAACCCTAATGCGCGTTCTTTGATCGTGGACATGGACTGAGACTCCTCTTGAAATTTTTTAAATAAATTCCGCCCATCAGAAGAGTTTAATTTTTTAAGCGCTTAAAAAAATAACCTCTTCTGAAAGCACAAGAAGAGGCATACGTCTATACCGTCCTCTCATCTTCCAGATGTGAATGACATTTGCCATTCAAATTTGCCGAATTTGGCACCATAACTTTTGGCCTGGTTGCCGAAGCATCAAAGGGTCGGTCCCTCCGCTTCTCTGGATAAGAGCGAATATTTAATTGGGCGTTTTATATCATGGGGGATCGGAATGTGTCAAGAGTAAAAATATATTTTCAAGATGGACATCTCGCGATAAAGCGTGAGAAAGATGAGCGATAGACCAACATTCGACGTGTGAAACATGATAAAAGCCAGCGTATCGCAAACGAGGCAGGCAAGGTCATTGAAAGCGTATACAACGTTTTGTCGATTCAATCGTCGCGCAGGCGGCTCGTTCCATCTTTGATAACGCCATAATTGAGTGCGGTATAATCCCAACCGCAATGGCTCGAAGAAAATCCCCCGAAGACTTATCCGTAGAAGAATTACGCCGCTTGTTGATCGAGAAACGGCGTGGCGCGCGTCGTGAACGGCTGGAGCATTTTAAAAGAACGGGCAGGGTCGTTGCAGTGGAAGCGGACGCGCTCGAGTCGTCTGCTCCGGTGGTGGAGACGCTTGAAGAAAACGGCGACCAGCCCCAAGTTCCGGAGTCGAAGCGCAGGCGGGTGATGGATCGCGTCCTGTTGGCAGTGGAAGTCCTCGCGGTGGTGGGACTCGTCGGAGTCCTCATCAGCGGATTCGGAGTCCTGCGTGATCTAAATGAAGAAGTTGCGTCTGCCTTCGCGCAGGTTGAGTTGACGCCGACGCCGCTGGTGATGGCGGTGGTGTTGCCGTCGGGGCATGTGCCGCCCGACGCGCAGGGGAACACGCGGCCGAACGTCGAGGAGATTCCTGAGCATCTGCGACCGATGGTGCAGTCGCTGGAGAATTTGCCGATACCAACATCTGCGCCCGATCAGGCGATCCGTTTGCAGATTCCATCGCTGAGTGTGGACGCGCCGATCGTGCAAGGTGATGGTTGGGAGCAACTCAAAAAGGGAGTCGGGCAGAATCTGGCTTCGGCGCACCCCGGCGATAATGGAAATGTAATCCTCTCCGCGCATAACGATGTGTATGGCGAGTTGTTCCGCTATTTGGATAAACTTGTGCCGGGCGATCAGGTGATAATTTACACTCAACAGCGGCAATATGTGTACGTGGTGGATCGCACGGCGGTCGTCGAGCCGACGGCGGTGGAAGTGATGGCAAGCACGGGCAGCCCAACCGTGACGTTGATCTCGTGTTATCCGTATCTCGTCAACGATGAACGGATTGTTGTGTTTGCGAGATTGCAAAACTGACGTCATTGCGAGACCCCGAAGGGGTCGAAGCAATCTCCGCCGCTGTGAAGGAGATTGCTTCGTCGGGCGAAGCCCTCCTCGCAATGACGGAATAAAATTCAAGGAGTAAATCAAATGGCAAAAAATAAAAGACCGATCGTGAATATGGCTTCTTCGCAAAGCCGCGCTGAATTCAACCCCGATTACACATACGTCAAAAAAGATTTGGCGCGCATCGGAACGCTGGCAGGATTCTTTGTTGTCTTGCTGATCGTGCTGTCGTTCTTTTTGAAATAATTAATTCTTAACCGCTAAGCACGCGAAGGCCGCTAAGATTTTTATTTTGCGCGCTTCGCGGTAAAGGAGAGTCTATGTCGCGCATGTTTGTTCCCGGTCCCGTAGACGTTGCCGATGAAGTTTTGCAAGCCCAAGCCGCGCCGATGCTTCCGCATCGAAGCAAGGAATTCGAAGCGATCTTTCGCCGCGCCTCTGAGAAATCGCAGAAACTTTTTTATACAAATTACCGCGTCTTCCTCAGCGCTTCCTCTGGAACGGGTTTGCAGGAAGCCGCGATTCGCAACTTCGTAAACAAGCGCGTGCTTTCCATCGTCAACGGCGCGTTTGCGGATCGCTGGCACGAGGTCGCAGTTTCCAATGGAAAGGATGTCGAGAAACTTTCTTTCGATTGGGACAAACCCGCTTCACCCGACCAGATAGCGGATTCAGTTAAGCGCGGCAGATTCGAAGCCCTGACCGTCGTCCACAACGAGACGTCCACCGGGTTGCAGAATCCCGTGAAAGAAATCGCGGAGGCGGTCCGCGCGGTTGCGCCAGAGACATTGATTCTTGTAGACGCGGTCTCATCGCTCGGCGGCGCAAGAATCGAAATGGACGCGTGGGGACTCGACATGGTTCTCACCTCGTCGCAAAAATGTCTCGCGCTTCCGCCCGGTCTCGCGCTCGGAGCCGTCTCCGACCGCGCGATGGAAAAAGCCAAGTCTGTCGAAAATCGCGGCTGGTACTTTGATCTTGTGCGGATGGAAAAACACCGCCTGAAAGATTCATCGCCTGCCACGCCCGCGATGTCGTTGATCTTCGCCCTCGATTTCCAATTGGATCGCATCCTCGCTGAGGGACTCGACAATCGTTTCGCCCGTCACTCCGCGATGGCGAAGCGAGTCCAAGAGTGGGCAGACGCGCGCGACCTCTCGATGTATGCGCCCGAGGGCTATCGCTCGCAAACGGTGACGACGATCAAAAACGAACGCGGTATCAACGTCTCAGACTTGAACGCCTTCCTCAAACAGCGCGAGATGCGCATCGCGGGCGGCTACGGTCCCATCAAGGAATCCACCTTCCGCATCGCGCACATGGGCGAAATTCAAATGGAAGACATCGAGAAACTGCTCGCGGCGATGGACGAGTATTTGAAGGGAAGTTGAAAGTTGCAAGTTGGAAAGTTGAAAGTCAAGAGCCTGATGACTTATGTTCAGGCTCTTTTGTATTTATAATCAGACCACATGAACCTTCGACCTGCAACCTTTGACATTCAACTTGAAAAACACACCTACGGCGGCGACGCGATGGGACGCCTCGACGACGGCCGCGCGGTCTTTGTCCCATTTGGGTTGGCGGGCGAACGCGTCCACGTGAGGTTGACGGAGGAGAAGAAAAATTTCGCGCGCGGGGAAATCGTTGAAATACTCGATCCATCGCAGGATCGAATTCAAGCGAAATGTAAACACTTTGGCGAATGTGGAGGATGCCACTATCAGCATATTCCCTATGAAAAACAACTTGAAATCAAAACCGAAATCCTGCGCGACCAACTGACTCGTATCGGCAAAATCGAACATCCACCTGTCAAGCCGATGGTGGCGTGCCCAAATCCATGGAATTATCGTAATCACATTCAATTTTCTTTGGATGAAAATGGAAAATTGGGTTTTGTAGGGGCAGGTCTGAGACCTGCCCCTACGGTGATTCCCATCACCGAATGTCATCTCCCCGAATCTCCCATCAACGATTTCTGGCATCAACTCGAATTTGAACCCGAAACAAATATCGAGCGCGTCTCGCTCCGCTCAGGAAAAGATGACGATCTAATGCTCATCCTTGAATCAGACTCGCCTGAGCCGCCTGAAATGGAGATCGAAGCGGGGATTTCCGTCGCGCATGTCTACGAAGAAAACTCCGTTGTCATTGCAGGGAATGATCACATCACAATCCGCGTGTTGGAACGCGACTTCAAAGTCTCCGCCGCGTCGTTCTTTCAAGTCAACACAATCATGGCAGAGAAGATGGTGGAACACTTGTCTACGTGTCTACCTGTTTCCGTGTCTACGACTTTATTTGACGTGTACTGCGGAGTCGGTCTCTTCAGCGCGTTCTTTGCCCCCAAATGCGAACGCGTGATTGGGATCGAATCGTCTCTGTCCGCTTGCGAAGACTTCACAGTGAATCTCGATGAATTCGATAACGTGGAATTGTACGAAGGTGCGGCGGAGGAAGTTTTGCCAAGCCTCGCGGGGCAAATTGGCAATTTGTCCTACGTGATCGTTGACCCTCCCCGCGCGGGCATCGAACGTCATGCGCTGGATGCCATCGTCCAATTGAAGCCGCAGATAATTGCGTATGTGTCCTGCGACCCATCCACGCTGGCGCGCGACGCGGCGCGATTGATTCAGGGCGGCTATAAACTCAAAGAGGTAACGCCGTTCGATTTATTCCCGCAGACGTATCACATCGAAAGCATTTCATTATTTGAAAAATAAAGGCTCTCTGGGAATTGCCGTGATTGTTACGCCAGCAGTTGCACTGCTGGCGGGCGGCAGTGCAACTGCCGCCGGAACTGGCGGTTCATCACGGCAATTCGTAAAGACCCAAAATAAAGAGCGACCCAATCGGGTCGCTCTTTTGATTTATACCTTCTTGTCTTTATCCGTCTTGGTCGTCATACTCTTGCGAATATCGGCTCGCAATTGTTCCGCTTCCTCCGAACGTTTGCCTTGCGCTTCATTCGAGAGCGCGCCGAAGCGGTCGGAGAGCAGCATGGCGAGCAGGGCTTCCATGATGTTGCCAGAGCCGCTATCCTTGTTCGCGCCCACGATCACGCGCGGGACAACATCCACTTTCGATTGTTCAATGGCTTCCGCAAAACGATTCAACACAGTTTGCGTCACTTGGAATTGCGGTCCGCCATACGCGCGGACTTGTTCCTCGGTGGCTAACGCCTGCGCGATACCGATGCGCGCCACCTTCTCGGCTTCCGCTTCTGCCAACGCGCGGATCTGCGCGGCTTGTTGAATGGAACGCTGGTAATCGGCTTTACCCTGACTCGATTGAATTTCAATGTTCAATTCAGCCTGTGTCATACTCGTCTGCATTTGGGCGCGTGATTCAGCCTCGCGCAGTTCGCGTTCCTTCAAGGCGGCTTTTTCCTGCCTGCCGTATGTTTCAACCTGCTCTTCGGCGATCTGCCGCGAACGCAACTGTGTAAGGATGCTTTCAATTTGAACATCCTCAGCCGGGGATGAAGGCGTGCCGATCAGCACTTCCTCCAATTCAAGGTTGTAATGCTTGAACTTTTCCTTCATCTCTGCGCTGGCAATTTGTTGAATATCACTGCGTTCCTGCAATAACTGGATCAACGTGCGCGTCTGACCGATGTTCTTGAAGTACGCCGCCACCATCGGGTCGAGAGTTTGCTCAACCAAACGTTTGATATCGCCGAAGCGTTGGATCACCAACGGGGCTTTCTGGTAGTCAATGTGAACGACGACAGAGAGCGGCAAGGACGGTTCGAAAGCATCCTTCGTGATGAGCGAGACCTCGCTAAGATTTTCATCGAACTTGTGCGCGCCGCTTTGGCTACTGATCCATTTGAGAATAAAGTTGGTGGTAGGCACCGAAACGACCTTACCCGCATATGTGTTAAACGCGTATTTGCCGGGCAGGAGCGCCTCATCCCACACACCGCGTTGGCCGCGCGCCACCAACTCGCCGTGGCGATATTCCTTGCCCGAAAGGTCTTCGCCTGCCGCGCCTGTATAGGAGACAACCACACCCACATTGCCTACTTCGATGACCGTCTTTTGGATCATTTCGACCGTTGCGAACAAACGGTTGACATAGTACGTGCCTTCGACCAGAACTTGCAACTGACGACCCCGGAAACCGCCTGCTTTCAGGAACTTATCGGGGTCCTGGAATTTGTTGTGATACGTTTCTGCGTTTTTCGGATCATCACCAGTTACAGGAGCGATGATCTCGCCCTGCGCGAGCGATGGACCATCATGCACGGTGGCGATGCCGATCTTGTCATCGGTGTCTTTGATGATGACGGGGAAAAACCCGCCGCGTTCGGCGATGACAGTTGCCATGCCCTGGATGACCGATACCTCCTCGCGGCTGAGCGGCATCGAGTAGACGCGTTCGTCCGTCAACACGATGAACTGCACGAGGTTGATGGCAAACGTCCCTTCGCGTAGGACGCGGCGTTGCGGTCCGCGCTGCCCGCCGCTTTTCATGAAGGCATCTACATCTTGAAAGTCAAACGCAATATCGTTCGCGGCAAGCGATTGTGTCGGTTCCAGTTGTTTCCCGTCACGCGCAAAGATATAACCCATCTTCCCCTGCGGGATGGTCACGAGCGGCACCAACCGCACCACGTACACAATTGCCCACAGGTAATGCAGTCCACCGCGCAAGACCTTCGGCTGAAAACCTGCCTCGTTGTTCAAGGCGATGAAGCCGCTCTTCACCGACCCTTTGAGCGCAAATCGTTTCTCAACAATACCGACTCGTGTATTAGGCACAAATCGAATCCCGGCAAGTAGATACAATACGATTAACGCAACCAGCGCGCGGGCTCCCACATAGATAATCAACTCAATCATTTTGACCTCCTTTGGTCATCATACAGTTTACGATTTTATAGGTATTTCGGTTGCGTAAAGAATAACCAGTTGGCGCGTTCTAATGCGGATTATACAAATCGCTCGTTAACCCTCCGCGATGACGATCACCTTGTCATCGGATGTAAAGACAACCGCTTCGGATTTTTTCGGATTCGTATGCACGCCATACGACCTGCCCGCGTCACCCGCCTCTTTCTCCAGCCGGTAGCCGAGTACGGTTTCCCCGCGCCTTCGCGCCGCCTCAGCGACCGTGTAAAAGTTGACCGCTTCGCCGAGGGTCACATAATCGCTGACGGGCTTGAGGTAGATCTCCGCGCCTTCGGGGTCGAAGATGTCGGTGAACACGTCGAACAGTTCGCCGTTTTCCGAGAGTTGCGACATCATCAAACTGACGAGGTGTTCGCTGACGATGAAATCGTCCACTTGGGTGGCTTCGGCGAGTTCGCGGTTACGGAGGTCGAGCATCTCGCTGACGATGGAGAACGGCGTTTCATCTTTTTCCGCCATGCCGCGCAGATGTAGCAACGTGACGAGAGTTTTCGCATCCGCTTCCTGCGGTTTCAACGTGTTATATGCCAGCACAATAACATGATCGTAATCCTGCACGTTGAGTTTGTTGAGCAGGTCGCGGTCGGTGGTTTCACCTTCCATTACCGTGAGTCTCTGATTCTTCAACCTGCCGCCCTGCGCGCGGATCTGTTTTTCGATATTGTAAATATCGGCGACGATAGTGATCTGCGAACCTTTCGGCACGTAGTTATCGAGTTCGCGCACGATGGTCACGCCGCTTCGGTTCCAGCCGAGGATGAGACATTTTTCGGGCTTGGGCTTTGTGGTTTTCCCGCTGGGGTGGATGAGCGCTTCGTTGACCTGAATCAGGCTGAGGTCCGCGAGACGAATCGTGTCGTCGTCTGCCGAGAGGGCGAAGATCTGGTCGTCCTTTTCGATGCGCGAGTCCATGCGCGGGCTGAGCAAAATTTTCCCGTCCGCTTTGCGAATGCCCATCACGCACGAATCTTCGTACGCGAGCAAAGACTCGCCGAACGTTTTTCCTTCGAGCGCGGGCTCGTGTTTGAAATAAATTTCGTCGCCGCCGAAGTTCATGAGTTCGGTGTACACGACCGACAGCCCGGACTGGCGCGAAGTCTGCGCGACGACGCGCGCGATGAGATCGCCGGTGAGAACCGCTTGCACGTTATCTTTTTCGCCAACGAGTTTCACCACATCCATATTTTTCGCGTGGCGGATCTGCGTGATGATGTGATACGGTTCGGCGCGGCGCGCGGGGTTGTTGGTGATCGCCAGCGTGGTTTTGATCACGTCGGTATCGGGGTCTGAGTTTTCGGGCGGCAACACAATGATGGATTTCGCCTCATGCAAACTTGTGATCTCGATGTCGTTCGGGTCAATGGGACTCCCGCTGCGGCAGATGATGCGCGTCTTTCCCTTGACCTCGACTCGTTCGCGGATTTCATCCTCCATCTCCACTTTATCTTTGTCCGCCAGCACGACGATGCGCGCGTTGGGCTGGTTTTCGTTCGCCGCCATTAACTCGTTTAGCACGGTGAAGACCTGCGCCGACCAGCCGAGGATGAGCGTGTGATTCGTTTCGAGGACTTGCGAGCGCCCCTTGCGCAGGCGATCAATCTGCCCTTCGATGGCGTTGTTCAGCACGCCGATCAACGCGCTGACGATGAAGATGCCGCCCAACGTGACGAAGAGCATCACGATGCGGAAGCCTACGCCGGTGTCGCTGCCCATCGTGCCGGAGTCGAGCGTGCGCATCAAACTTTCCCACGCCGCCTCGCCGAACGGGATTCTTCCTTCTTGCCCATCCTGTACGAATCCTGTAATCGAAATGATCGCGCCCGCCACCGCCACCACCGCCAGCGACAATACAAACAACATGACGATCATCGCCGGCGTGCCGCGCGACATCTGAGTATCGAACCAATATTTGAACTTTTGACGAAATGTGGGTTTCATGAATCCTCCGCAGTGAAATGATGGAGGATTATATGCCGATTTTGATTCCACCGTTTCCCCCCGATGGTGGATTTACTTTCTCTTCGGCGCGATTAGCATGTCATCGTGAGCGTTAGCGAAGGGTCTTGATTGCAATCGTAGAGATGCTTCGCTAGCGCTCAGCATGACATAACCAAAAGTAAAAAGAATAAATACGACGATTTGCTACCGTACATCGCGCCAAATTATGTCGTTGCGAGCCGCCGCTTGGTTGTCGAGCTTATCGAGACACTTGGTTTTCGGCGGCGAAGCAATCTCCTTTTCAACGGAAACATTCCTAAAAACAGGAGATTGCTTCGTCGGGAAGAGCAAAACCCCTCCTCGCAACGACATTTGTACGGTAGAGAATACGACGATAGACCAATGTCAAACTTGCATTCTCTCCCATTCGCCCAGTTTCGCATCCATCTCTTTTTGCGCTCGTTCGTATTCTTATTTCAGTAAACCAGACAGTTCCAAAATCTGTTTGGACCAAATTCCAGATTGTTCAGCAATTCTTTTCCTTTCAGAAGGGTTGGTCCAAATATGTTCCCATCGAATTTGCCATAAAGCCAGTTGGATTTGCACATCCACCATAAGCGCGGCAGTATTGATTTCCGCCTGCGCGGCTGTCCATTCGATGAACATTTTTGATTCATCAATTAGGCTTGCTACTGTTTCGCGGCTATTTTCATTTGCCGAGAAGGATTTTATACGACTCAGATTCGCGGCAAGTCCGCCCAAACGGACAGGCAAAGGGTCTTTCATAAAACGTTCTCTAATCGCAGTCCAATCTTTTATCATTTGTAGATAATGATAGCAAACCTACTTCTCAAATTTCAACTTGCATCCTCTCCCACTCGCCCAGCTTCGCATCCATTTCCTTTTGCACGCGTTCGTATTCCGTTCCCAATTTCCCCGCTTCCTCTGGCTTCACGAACGGACTCTCCAACTGCGAGCCAAGATTCGCCAGCGTCGCTTCGAGTTCGGCGATGGTGTTTTCCAATTCTTGTAACTGGGCGATCTTTCGTCTTTCCTCTTTCGATGCTGTGTTCTTTGATTTGCGAGAATTAGAGAATTGGAGATTGGAGACTTGTCCTGAGCCTTGTCGAAGGGCTGGAGATTGGAGATTGGCTAACCGCGCCGCTTGCTTCTCGCGCTCCTCTTTCATTTGCGAATATGTTCCGTTGAACACGGTCAACTTTGAACCTTCCGAAGGTTCTGAACCCTCGGAAGGTTGTTCGGTAATCTCCCAAATTTGTGTGGCGAGCGCGTCTACGAGATAACGATCGTGGGTGACGAGTAGGATCGTCCCTTTGTACGAATCCAATACGGATTGCAGAATTTCCTGCGATGGAATATCGAGATGATTGGTTGGCTCATCGAGCAACAACAAGTTTGTGTCTTGCAACGCAAGTTTGGCTAGGGCTAAACGTCCGCGCTCGCCGCCTGAGAGCATGGACACGAGTTTGAAGGCGTCATCGCCATAGAAAAGATATTTGCCGAGATAGTCGCGCGCTTGATACGGCAACATCCCAGACGCCGCGCTGATTTCTTCCAGCACAGTTTTCTCGGGGTCGAGTCCCTCGTGCGCCTGCGCGAAATAGCCGACGTGTAGACTCGCTCCCAGAATCGCCTCACCAGCTAGAGGGGCGAGAGAACCGAGGATCGTCCTCAAAAAAGTTGATTTGCCCGCGCCGTTCGGTCCGATCAACGCGGCGCAGTCGAGGCGTCTCAATTCGATGTCTGGCGCGGCGAACAGAAATTTTTCAGGCGTCCCGTTTTCGGCGGCGTATCCAATTTTTAAATTTTTTGTGCGGATGACGAGATCGCCCGAACGATTCGTCGAACGCAGATGCAAATGCAGATCAGGCGTGGCGCGCTGCGGAGGGCGGAGCGCGCGGACGCGTCGCTCGGCTTCATCCACGCCGAACGGCGATTGCGTGGTTTCAATATCCAACTGCGACCAATTCATGTTGACCGCTTCGATGCCCGCCTGTTCGATGGCTTGCACCACGCGCGTGAGTCGTTTGAGTTTGCCTTTTGCCTGCAACGTGTTTTGCCCCGCGATATTTTTCTTGATGTAATCCATTTCTTTGAGCAGTTTTTCTTTTTCGCTTTCAAAAATTTCAAAACGATGCGCCCAGCGAATCTCACGCTCGTTCAAATAGATGGTGTAATTGCCGCGATAAAATTCCGATCCGCTCACCGCCATTTCGAGCAGGGCATTGCAAGCGTGATCCAAAAAATAACGGTCGTGCGAAACGATGACTGCCGCGCCGTCCCATTGCGTGAGATAACTTTCGAGCCACTCGACCGCTTTGATGTCGAGATGATTCGTCGGCTCATCGAGCAGTAACAGATCGGGGTTCGACAACAGCAAACGCGCAAGATGCGCGCGCGTGCGTTGTCCGCCAGACAAATGATCGAGCGACATGTGAAAATCAGGTTCGTCGAATCCCAAACCTGTCAGCACCTGCTTGATGCGGATGGGGTACATATATCCGCCACGCTCCTCGAACGTGTGTTGTACGCTTCCATATCGGACCAACGCCTCGTCGCGCGTCGTCGGGTCAGACATCTCACCTTCGAGTTTTTTCAACTCGCTTTCCATGCGAATCAACTCAGCGAACGGTTCAAGACACACATCCCACAACGCGCCTTGCAATTTAAAGTCCGCTTCTTGTGAGAGATAGCCGATGCGCAGATTCTTGGCGCGCGTGATCGTCCCGCCTGAGGCTTCTTCTGTGCCGATGAGGATGCGCAAGAGAGTCGTCTTGCCGATGCCGTTGGGACCGACAATCGCCAGCCGCGCGCCTTTGGCAACCGAAAACGTGACGCCAGAAAATAAATCTTCCGCGCCGAAGGATTTGGAGAGGGAGGAGACGGTTATCAGTGACATAGTGATCAGTAATGCATACTGCGTATTGCGTATTGCGTAATTGTCCCCGAATTATAAAACAAGCGAGCGAATTGCAGGCTTGACACTCCAATGGTTGCATGTATGATGAAGACAGATGGAAGGAGTAATCATGTTGGACTCAAAAATTGAACATGCCACAACAGCATGGACGACTGTTTCCGAAATCCTGTATTTCCCTCATACGGAAAAGGAATATCAGGAGGCTGTCCGTTTGCTGGATAACCTGATTGACACAGTTGGCGAAGACGAGAATCATCCGCTTGCTTCTCTTATGGAAGTCTTAGGGATTCTGATCGAGAAGTATGAAGATGAACATGTGCCAGAAATAACTGAAATCTAAAAGTTGAAGTCCCTGACAGTCGTCAGGGACTTTTTGTTTCGCGGTC
>CASGHD010000129.1 GCA_949319575.1 uncultured Anaerolineales bacterium
CTCCCACCGTGACCATCGATCAAGCCCTCGCGCAAGTCGATCCAACGAACGTTTCACCGATCAACTTCACCGTTGTGTTCAACGAAGCCACCACAAACTTCGCCACCGGCGATGTCACCCTCGGCGGCACAGCAGGCGCGACCACTGCCACCGTCACCGGCGGACCAACAACGTATAACGTGGCAGTATCTGGAATGACCGGGGATGGAACGGTCATCGCCACGATTGCGGCTGGCGTCGCCAGCGACTCACTCGGGAATGGCAACACTGCATCCACCTCCACCGATAACACGGTTACATACGATACTACAGCGCCAATCGTCACAATCGATCAGACATTGGCGCAACCTGACCCCACCGGCGCATCTCCGATTAACTTCATCGTCGTATTCAACGAAACGACTGCAAACTTCGCCACCGGCGATGTCACCCTCGGCGGCACGGCAGGCGCGACCACTGCCACCGTCACCGGCGGACCAACAACATATAACGTGGCGGTAACAGGAATGACAGGCGACGGGACGGTCATCGCCACGATTGCGGCTGGCGTCGCCACCGATGCGGCGGGAAATAACAATGCCGCTTCCACATCCACCGACAATACTGTCACATACGACACCTCGGGACCGATCGTCACGATTGGCGCGCCGAGCGCAACGATCACATCTGCCGGCCCCGTCAACTTCCCGATCACTATTGCCGACGGCACAACGTTCAACCTGACCGTTGGCGATATCACCATCATCACCACAGGCACCGCAACAGGAGCCGTCACGGTGACCAACGGAAATACGGCGAACCCCACCGTCACCATCACCGCCATTACCGGCAACGGGACCATCGCCATCTCGATCGCGGCTGGCGTCGCATCAGATGGAAGCGGAAATACCAGCCCCGCCGCGGGACCCTCGACAACCTTTATCGTCGACAACACCGGTCCTATCGTCACTGCATCGGCGCCGGCAAACACTGCCACTGTGACCGGACCAACCCAGCTAACCGTCACCTACAACGAAGATGTGAAAAACGACGGGTTGGGAGGCGCGGCAAACAACGTAATCAACTACCTGCTGGTCGAAGCCGGGGTCAATACCACCTTTGATACGGTTTCATGCCTGGGCGGCGCGGTTGCCGACGATACCATCATAGCGATCAACACAGCAACCTACGCGAACAACAGTGGAAGCGGCCCCTTTGTCGCCACGCTCGACATCAACGGCGGCATCCCCCTCCCCGTGGGAACCTATCAACTCTATGTTTGCGGAACTACTTCCATCGAGAATCTGGCAAACCTTGAATTGAACGATGGGCTGGCAGATACGATCATCCGATTCACAGTGATCGCCGGCGCCAGCGGCGCTGGCGGCGGAGATACTCAGCGCGCAAACGCTGTGCCAGCCACAGGCTTTCCACAAGGAATGCCAACCACCCTTCCGCTTCAACCCGTGGAAAAATCCTACACTGCCACAACCATGTGGGTCGAAATCCCACGGCTTGGCGTGAAGATGAATATTGTCGGCATCCCACAGACAAAAGACGGATGGGACGTGTCCTGGCTCGGGCGCGAAGCAGGCTGGCTGAACGGCACCGCATTCCCCACCTGGCAGGGCAACTCGGTGCTCACCGGTCACGTGTGGACGGAAACCAACAAACCCGGCCCCTTCAACAAACTCAAAGACCTTCAATACGGCGACCAAATCAAAATTCACGCCTTCGATCAGGTATTCATCTACGAGATACGCGAATCGGCGCTGATCTCCTCCACCGATACAAAATCAATGATGAAACATGAGGAAAAAACCTGGCTCACGCTGATCACCTGCGAAGGGTTCAATGCCAAAACAGGCGGTTACCTCTACCGTCGCATGGCGCGCGCCGTGCTGGTCAGCGTGATCGCAGACAAATAACGCTCGGAAATAAAACGAAAAAGAGTCCGCCAGCAAATTGGCGGACTCTTTTTATTCAATGCGCTTCATCTCCGACGGGGAGACTGACAACCGAAACCCGGCTTTTTCCACACGTGTAAGAGATCGCGGTTTTACCTGACGACTCATCATCCTTGAAACTGCCATCCACCTCGCGCCCCAACCTACCCCTTTTCTTCATGCGCCCGGTATGGAATGGTCATCAAAAACCCGACTGCGATGATGATCTGCCCAATAAGCACGCCCGCCGACTGCCAGGGACCGAAATATGGCACATTCGGTAACGGCTGTGTGCCTAACCCAAATATATCCGCCATGCCGGTGAAGACGGCGATCACATATCCCGTGCTTACCAGCCGCAAGCCGAAATCGGCGACGATACTTCGTTGTTCCCTGCCCCATAGCGCGATCAGCCCAATGTACCCGCCCACACAGATCATCGCCAGCCCGATGAGAAAAACAGAAATCTGGATAAAGCCAACCACCGTGCTTCGATCCCAACCGAACCAACCAGGCTTTGCCCCAACGGTAAAAATGAACAACCCAAGCCCGACCAGAATCAGGCTGAGTTGAATTCGCACACGGGAAATTCGAACACCAGGATCGCCGTTCATTGCGGCAAATGCTCTCGTAAAAATCTCAGCCAGTTTCCGCCCAAAATATTTTCCGCGTCTGCTTCGGTGTAGCCGCGTTCGAGCAACTTGCCGCGCACCATCTGCAGGTCGGCGATGGTATCCATCCCCGCCGGAATCGACTGCAAGCCAAAGCCGCCGTCAAAATCGGAGCCGATTGCCGCATGGAAGGAATTGCCGGCGAGCTGGCACACGTGATCGATGTGTGAAACGTAGGTATCCAGCGGCACTTCCTCGCGGTTCCCGGTCTTGCGGCTCCACCCTGTTTTGAGGAAGGTATTGAAGGGGATGAGTCCCTGAACACCGCCGCGCTCGATCAACAACTCGATGACGCGGTCAGGCACATGCCGGTTCGACTCGGACCCTCGCATCAGCGCGGCACAGTTTGCATGACTCGCCATGATAGGACCTTCGTAACGGTCGAGAGACTCCAACGCGGCGGCTTCGTCCATGTGACTAATATCGAGGCTGAAGTTAAAATCTGCCATGGCAGAAATCAACTCGCGCCCTTCCACGGTTAACCCGCCGGGGTCGCCGGTGCCGCCACAATAACGCGTTCCCGCCCACGCGAGTCCAATCATGCGCAAGCCCAGTTCCCACCATTCGGGAAGTTCTTTGATGGAGCGAATCCCCTCCGCGCCTTCCATAAGCATCACCAACCCCACCGGATGTCCCTCCTCTTCGCGCGCGGGCTGTGCCCAATGTTGAAGGTGAGAATCCAATTCGCCCGTCGAGGCGATGAGGCGGAATTTGTCCGGGCGCGAATCCGCAAGTTTGCGATACGCGCTTGCCTGGTCGCGATACAGTTTGCGGGCGGTGTCGAAGTCGGGATACCACTGGCTATCCCACATTTCTTTTTTGCGCGCGGGAGAGGCAAACAACGTCGAGAATACGATCGCCACACTGCCGCGCTGGTATTCGTGCCAGCCCAGGGTGCAATCGCCCATGCGCTCGGGAATGAGGGTGCTCGCCTCGAGACGGCGCGTTTCGGCAACCGGGCGCGTGTAATCGCGCTTGAAGGCGAGCATGTTCCAGGCAAGGTCCTGGTGAGAGTCGACAATGAGTGTCATCAATTCAAAAAAGCGTCCCGCCTCAGCGGGACGCTTGCCATTTAATTTTCTTCGGTCGATTCGGTCGGCGGATCGAACGGTGAATCTCCCGAGGAGTCTTCCTCTTCGGCGTCGAATTCCGCCGTAAGCATCTTGAAGTCTTTATCGACGAAGGCGGCTGAGTCCACCTTGCGAAGGCTCAAGCCGATGCGGTGCTGGTCGGCATCGATGCGGATAACGCGCAGGGTTTTCACATCGCCCTCATGCAAGGCTTCCTTCGGGTGTTCGATGCGCTGGTCTGAAATTTCAGAAATATGGATCAAACCTTCCACGTCTTCATCGAGGCGGGCGAAAGCGCCGAATTTCGTCAGGCGCGTGATCTTGCCCTCCACGAGTTGACCGACACTGTACTTCACAATACGGGCATGCCAAGGGTCGTCCAACAGGGCGCGCACCGACAGACCGATACGCTTCTTGTCACGGTCGACGTTAATTACCTTAACCTTGACCTCCTGCCCCACTTCGAGCGCTTCACGCGGGTGGTCGATGTGATCCCATGAAAGTTCCGAAAGGTGCACAAGCCCGTCCGCGCCGTTGACATTGATGAATGCGCCGAAATTGGCGAGGCTGGTCACGCGCCCGGTATACACCTGCCCTTCCTGAAGTTCGTCGATCACGCGCTCCTTCAGCGACTGGCGCGATTCGGCGCTTGCCGCGCGTTCCGAAACGATCAGGCGGCGGCGTTCGCGGTCCACCTCAATAACCCGTATCGAGATGGGCTGACCCACCATCTTCTGAAATTTTTGTTCGGGCGTATCGCCGGTGATCTGGCTTCGGCGCAACGCCCCGATTTGTGAAGACGGCAGAAAACCGCGCAAGCCTTCCACAGCCGCGATCAGCCCGCCCTTGTTGAACCCGATGATTTTGGTTTCAATCACCACAGCATCGGTAATGAGCTTTTCCACGTCATCCCAGGAAATCTGTTCTTGCGCGCGTTTGAGGGAAAGCACTACGTTTCCGTTCGCATCTTCGGGGTTGATCACGAACACGTGGATTTCCTGCCCAACGCTCAACGCTTCGATTTCCGCCGGGGTGAGTTGATCCAATTCTCGACCGGATACCACGCCCTCAGATTTCGCGCCTATGCTGATGAGAATCTGGCTTGGGCTGATGCTGGCAATCGTCCCTTTGCGAATCTCGCCAGCCTGGGGCAGGTCGACGTTTAATTCCTGCTCATTGAGCAGTGATTCCATGGTTTGATTGTTCGCATGATTTTGTTCTCCCTGCGGATTGCGATCGCTCCCTTCGGCAGGCAGGGCTTGATTGTGGTCTGTCACTAGATACTCCGGTTGATAAAAAATGTAAGCGGGATTATACAGGTGAATGTACAAGTTGACAACCCGCCGAGAAACTGTGTGGACATCTTCATTCAAACCGGCGGAGGAACGCCTGCCTGCTCTCTCGCCTATGGCTTTCTCATGACCGGTTGCCAGATTGGCGGCCGTAGCGCGCTTTGCGTTGAAAATGATCGAATCGGCTCATACGAAAATTATCAGACGAAACTTTAAGAAAGCCGTGTTCCCAGAACCATCTCCAGTTTGGGAATTATTCAAACACGAGTTATAATCACGCTTCGGAGTCACATAAATGCCACCTATTTTTCCCTTCACAGCCATTGTAGGACAGGAGCGCATGAGACGCGCTCTCATCTTGAACGCCGTAGACACGCGCATCGGCGGCGTGCTCATTCGCGGTGAACGCGGCACTGCCAAATCCACCGCGTCGCGCTCGCTTGCCGCGCTCCTCCCCAGCGTCAAAGTGGTGGACGATTGCCGCTTCGGTTGCGACCCAGACAAGCCCAACACCTGGTGCACCGAGTGCAAAGAACGGTTCGCCGGAAATAAAAAAATCCCGTCGCACGTGCGGACAACCTCATTCGTGAATCTCCCCGTTTCCGCCACCGAAGACCGCGTGGTCGGCACGCTTGATATCGAGCAGGCGATCCAAAAAGGCGAGCGTCACTTCGAGCCGGGCGTGCTCGCCGGCGCGAATCGCGGCTTGCTTTACATTGACGAAGTGAACCTGCTCGACGATCACGTAGTGGATGTTCTGTTGGATTCTGCCGCGATGGGCACGAACATGGTCGAACGCGAGGGGATTTCATTTTCCCACCCAGCCCGCTTCATTCTCGTCGGGACGATGAATCCCGAAGAAGGCGAGCTTCGTCCTCAACTGCTAGACCGCTTCGCCCTCTCTGTGGATATCGTCGGCATCCGTGACGCGCGCGAACGCGTGATGATCATGGAGCGCAACCTCGCCTTTGAACAGGACGCGGAGGCGTTCCGCCAACAGTGGAAGCCAAAAGAAGATGAGCTATCGCATCAAATCGAGAAGGGACGCGAACTCGTTGGCGAGGTCAAACACACCAGCCGCGATTTGCTGTCTATTGCCGCGTTGACCGCATCGCTAAACGTGGACGGTCACCGCGCAGATTTGGTTATCCTAAAGGCCGCGCGCGCCCAAGCCGCTTTCGAGGGTCGCACGAAAATTAATGACCACGATATTGCGCTTGCCGCCGAGTTGGCTCTCCCCCACCGCATCAAGCGGACCCCGTTCCAACAGGCAGAGATGACCACCGAACAATTGCAGGAACGCATCGAGCAATTGGCAGGGCAATCCATGCCGGATGAGGCTGAGGCGGATGAGTCTGAATCCCAGCAGAATAAATCCGAAGAAAAAAAAACTTAAAGCTCGAAGATGAGCGCGAGGAAGGTCCGCAGGAGGGCAAGCCCGAGCCGATGCCGCAGGATGTGTTCGCAAACACATCTTCGAATTGGTGGGATGGCGGGCAGAAGGTCAAAGCGGGAGAGAAATTTCAACCCCGCAAGTTAAATACGCCTCTCGATAAACTCACCCGCAAACAAGCAGGGCGGCGTTCGCTTACCAAGACCGAACGCAAGCACGGGCGTTACATCAAGGCTCGCCCCGCCGGCGACAAGAAGGATGATATCGCTTTCGATGCCACCATCCGAGCCGCGGCTCCACACCAACAGAAACGCGTCGAAAAAAGAAAGAAACTAGCCTTTGCCATCGAGTCGTCGGACTTACAGCGCAAGATCCGCGTGAAGCGTGTGGCAAATCTGGTCTTATTTTTGGTGGACGCTTCGTGGTCGATGGCTGTCGCGGAACGCATGAATGCGACGAAGGGCGCGATCTTATCCTTGCTCACGGATGCGTATCAACGCCGCGACCGCGTGGGGTTGATCGTTTTTCAAAAAGATCGCGCAACGCTGGTCCTTTCCCCCACAAATTCCATTCAACTCGCGCAACGCGCGCTGATGGACATCCCCGTCGGCGGCAAGACCCCGCTTTCGGCGGGACTGTTCATGGCGGCGGATGTGTTGCGGCAGGAGAAATTACATCACCCAGATGTGGAACCTCTACTCATTGTTTTGACTGATGGCGCCGGGAATGTTTCGATCGGCGCGTTGCCGCCGCAGGAAGAATCGTACAAATTCGCCGAACTCATCGCCAACGAGAAGATCAAATGCGTGGTCATCAACATGGAACACGCCGCCTTCGACCAGGGACTCGCGCAACAATTGGCAGACCACCTCAAATCGCCATGCTACGCGCTGAGCGAATTGAAAGCGGAAAATTTGTATCACGCCGTGAAAGACGAGATGGCGAAGCCGATGAAGAAGTAGAATGAAACAAGAACTCCGGGTTTTTTCGCGAAGCGACTCGGAGTTCTAATTTTATTCAACCTTCCCCCTCAACAACTCCTCCACCAGCGACGCGGGGACTTGCACTGCGACCACCTCCCCGCGCACGGTGACGACCCCGTTCGCAACGATCCATTCTTCGATGACAACTTTGCGTCCCTTGTGTTCTTTCACTTTGCCGCGGACTTCGAGTTCGACTCCAAGCGGAGTTGGTTTGAGATAATCCACGTGTAGCGACGCGGTGAGGAAGCGCGTGTTGGGTTCAGAGTTGGGATCGGATTCTTTCGCGGCGCGGTATGCCACGCCGGCGGCTGTCCCGGTGCCGTGACAGTCAATGAGCGATGCAAGCAATCCGCCGTAGACGTAGCCGGGGATGGCGATATGGTATGGCTTGGGCATGAAGTGACAAACGGATTCGTCGCCGTCCCAGTAACTTTGGATGTGATGCCCGTGTTCGTTGAGCGTGCCGCATCCGTAGCAGTGGGCGTACGATTCAGGGTAAAACTCTTGGAAGGATTTTTGGGTCATGCGTTTTTCCATTTCTCCGTTTCGGGCGGGGATTTCTTAACTACAAACGCGCGCGAAGGGTTTCTTTTTTTTATTGCATCATGGGGTTCCGGTCACGGCGGTTCCCAGGGGGAGCGAGGCTGGGGATGAGGTGGCGGCTGGGGAGGGTGAGACAGTTGCACTTGGGGTGGGAATCGCGGTGGGCGCGTCGCCCTGGATGACAAATTGACCCACGACTTTATAGTCGAGCCCAACAAAGATTTGCACTTCGTAATTACCGGGCAAAAATTGATCGGGCGGCGCTTCCCATTCGGTGAACCCGTATCCACCGGTTTCGCCGTCCCAGGGGATGGTTTCGTAATGCGCGAGTTGACCGTTGCGCAACCAGAGCGCGGTCCATTGCGCGCCGGGGACCATTTCGGCGTAGGTGAAGACCGCGCACATGTAGTGGACCGGGGCTTGAAAGACAGCCGCCGCTTCGAACTCGATGAAGTTGGCGCAGTTTTCGGTGAATTGTAACGGGCTAAACACCGCGTTCGGGTTTGGCGTGACCACGCTCTCAAATAATGCCTCGATGGCAAGCGGAATGAACGGGGTCGGGGTGATGGTGGGCGTGTCGGTGACAGAGGGAGTATTGGTGATGGTCGGCGACAGCGTGATGGTGGGGGATAGTGTGATGGTCGGCGACAGCGTGATGGTGGGGGATAGCGTGATGGTGGGCGAGGGAGGAAAATACCGGTACGCCACCGGTTCGCCGAAAACAGATAACCCAATGGCAAGCGCAAGCGTCAACACGCCCGCAACGAACACAATCAACCCGGCGCGCTGGCGCTTAACCTTGATGCGGTAAAACGAAAGTTTTCGCGCGGAGAGAAATGCCCGAAAGCCTGAACGCATCACAAGCAATGCGCCGATGAAGAGGAAGAAAACGGCGGCGATGATTCCCGCGCGGATATCCATGGAAAAGATTATAGCAGGGGCGAGGAAAAAGGATGAAGGACAAGTTGGGCGCGTGGGCAGGTAGAGACGTAGACACGTAGACATGTAGACATGTAGACACGTAGACATGTAGACACGTAGACACGAAAACATGTAGACACGTAGACACGTAGACACGTAGACACGAAAACATGTGCCTCGTTCTTTTACCTGTCTCCCTGTTTACCTGTTTACCTGTCTCCCTATTTACCTGTCTCCCTGTTTACCTGTTTACTTGTCTCCCTATTTACCCGTCTCCCTGTCCCCCACACATCTACGACACCGGTGTGATTATGGATTTGTACGTCGGGGTGAAGTTGGGGTGCGAGTCGCGGTGCGGGTGCGCGTTGGCGTGCGTGTCGATGTGCGTGACGGCGTGATGCTGGGAGTGCGCGAAGGCGTGATCGACGCAGTGGGAGTGAATGTTGCCGTTTGGGTTGGGCGCGGCGTGCGGGTGAAGGTGGAGGTCAATGTCGGGCGCGGCGTGCGCGTTGAGGTCAATGTCGGTGTGGCGCTTGGCGTGAAGGTTTGAGTCGGTGTTGAACTCGCGGTTTGACTCGGTGTGACAGATGCGGTCAACGTGTTGGTGGAGGTGGGGCGCGGCGTGCGGGTGAAGGTGGAGGTCAATGTCGGGCGCGGCGTGCGCGTTGAGGTCAATGTCGGTGTGGCGCTTGGCGTGAAGGTTACTGTTGCGGTAAAAGTCGCGGTGGCTGTAAAGGTTTGTGTCAACGTAAAAGTTAGGGTTGGCGTTGAGGTTACGGTCGGCGTTGAGGTCATCGTGTTTGTGGGTTGGCGCGTGGCAGTGGGGTGCGGCGTCTCGCTCGGCTTGACTGTCGAAGTGGGGATCGGCGTGCGCGTGGGAGTAAACGTTGCCGATGGAACCGGCGTGTTGGTGATCGTGGGCGTAAGACTCGCTGTGGGGGTGATCGAACTGGTTGCGGTGAAGGTGAATGTGGCTGTCGGGCGCGGCGTGCGCGTAAACGTGGGCGTCAACGTGGGGCGAAGTGTGCGTGTGGCAGTGAGCGTGGAGGTCGATGAGGGCGCGAGGGTAACGGTGGCTTCAGGCGAGGAGGTCGGGGATGGGGTAAACGTTTCAGTGGCTGAGGCTGTTACACTGGGCGTATGACTCGGCGACGAGGTCGCGGTCACAGTGGAGGTTGGGGAGGGCGTCAACGTCGCGTCGGGGGTCGAGGTCGCGGTCCGGGTCGGGAGCGGGGTGATCGTCGGCAATGCCGTTGCGGTACTCGTCGCTGAGGGTGTGGGCGAGGGAGGAAGGATTTGGTTGGCGATGGGTTTCCCAAACAGCGCGGATGCGCCGCCGGCGATCAGCGCCATCAACGCAACCGTGAGCCATTGCCGCCCGTAGCGCATGTACGATTGGCGTTTGCGATAGAACACCATGGTGCGAGCCGTTTGAATCGAGCGAATACCCACCCGCGCCGCAAGCAATGCCGCGATCGCAAAGAACAAAACGAGAAGAATGACAAGCATGCCCGCGCTCATAAGGCGAGGATTATAATGCCTTGTGTCTGGGGATGGCAGTCACTTGCGAAGTGACAGCCATCTCCTTTACAATGGACTTATGAAAGAACTCGTTTTCCTCAAACTCGGCGGCTCGTTGATCACCGACAAGACCAAACCATACACTCCTCTGCTGGATGTGATGGACGATCTCGCGTTGCAGATTAAGACCGCGCTTCACGCCCACCCCGACCTGCGCGTGCTCGTCGGACACGGGGCCGGCTCTTTCGGGCACGTGCCTGCGAGCGAATACAAGACCCGCGACGGGCTCCCCCCTCGCGCCACGCCGTTGACATATCGCCAGCGCGACGATACGCAGGATAGTTACTGGAGGGGATTCGCCGAGGTGTGGTATCAGGCATCCACGTTGAATCGATTCGTGATGGAGGCGTTCCACAAAGCGGATGTGCGGGCAATTTCGCTGCCGCCGTCTTCCAGCGTGATCTCCAGTAATGGACGGGTTTCTGTCTGGGATACGACGCCGATCCGCATGGCGCTCGCGGCGGATATCCTCCCGGTTGTGTTCGGCGATACCATCTTCGATGAGGTGCGCGGCGGCACGATCCTTTCAACGGAAGACTTGTTCATGTATCTCACGAGCGCGTTGCACCCGGATCGAATCCTGCTCGCGGGGTTGGAAGCCGCGGTATGGGAGGATTTCCCCGCGCGGACGAAGAAAGTGGATAGAATCACTCCGGCTTCATTCAACGAGATCAAAGCAGGAGTCGGAAAATCCGCCGCGGCAGATGTGACCGGCGGCATGGAATCGAAAGTGAAGCAGATGCTTGAGTTGGTTGGGAAACATCCGAACCTCACCGTGCAAATTTTTTCCAGCGATGAGCCGGGCAATCTCGTCCGCGCGTTGGGAGGGGAAACGTTGGGGACGGTGATCAGTTCGTAAAAAGTGGAAAGTAGGAACGACTTCAGTCGTTACACACGGCGACTTAAGTCGCCGCTACAAATATTTTAGAGGAGCAACTACATGGCGACAAAGTCCAGCAAAGGCAAGAAATCAACAAAGAAGCCCGTTCGGAAAGCCAAAGCGGCGAAGAAAGCGCCAGCCTTCAAGCCAACCAAACTGAAATTGCTTCGACCCGTGCCTTCCAATATCGAGATCGCGCAGGCGGCAACGGTCAAACCGATTTTGCAAGTGGCGAAAGAGTTAGGAATCCGCGAGAACGAATTGGAGTTATACGGTCCGTACAAAGCCAAGATCAAACTCGAAATTCTCGATCGTCTCAAAGACAAACCCAACGGCAAATACGTTGTCGTGACCGCCATCACACCGACCCCGCTTGGCGAGGGCAAAAGCACCACCACCGTGGGCTTATCGCAGGCGTTGGGCGCGCACCTCGGCAGAAAGTCCGTTGCCGCCATCCGCCAGCCTTCGCAGGGACCGATCTTTGGAATTAAAGGCGGCGCGGCGGGCGGCGGGTATTCGCAGGTCATCCCGATGGAAGATTTCAACCTGCACCTGACGGGCGACAACCACGCCATCACCGCCGCGCACAACCTGGTTTCTGCCGCGCTGGATGTGCGCGTGATGCACGAAAAACAACAAGACGGCGAAAAGATGTTCAACGCGCTCTGCCCCATGGATAAAAAAGGTAACCGCAAATTCTCGCCCACCATGTTGCGCCGCGTGAAAAAACTCGGCATCAACAAAACGAACCCGAACGACCTCACGCCTGAGGAACGCAATCGCTTCGCCCGGCTCGACATCGATGAAGCCACCATCACCTGGCGGCGCGTGCTCGACACCAACGACCGCTTCCTGCGCGAGATTCAAGTGGGACTGGGCAAAGACGAAGCGGGATTCGAGCACCGCTCCGGCTACGACATTACGGTTGCTTCAGAAATTATGGCGATCCTCGCGCTGACGACGAACCTCAAAGACATGCGCGAGCGCTTCGGCAAGATGGTCGTCGCCACGAATAAGCAAGGCGAAGCCGTCACCGTGGAAGACCTCGGCGTGGCGGGCGCGGTCACCGTGCTGATGAAGGACGCGATCAAGCCGAACCTGATGCAGACTCTCGAAGGCAACCCCGCCACCGTTCACGCGGGTCCCTTTGCCAACATTGCGCACGGCAACAGTTCCATCCTCGCCGATAAGATCGCGCTCAAACTCGTCGGCAAGGACGGTTTCGTCTGCACCGAAGCCGGCTTCGGCGCGGACATCGGCATGGAAAAATTCTTCGATATCAAATGCCGCTATTCCGGTTTGATCCCCCATGTGGTCGTGATGGTCACCACTGTCCGCGCGTTGAAGATGCACGGCGGCGGACCGAAAGTGGTGGCGGGCAAACCGCTCGCGTCGGAATACACCGACGAGAATCTCGATCTGCTCCGCGCCGGTCTGCCGAACCTGGAACGTCACATCGAGAACGCGCGCAAGTTCGGCGTGAACGTGGTTGTGGCGGTCAACTCCTTCGCCACCGACACCAAAAACGAAGTTGAACTCATCCGCGATGCCGCCTTGAAGATGGGCGCCACGGACGCGGTCGTTTCGACTCACTGGGCAGACGGCGGCAAAGGCGCGAAGAAACTGGCAGAAGCGGTGGTGAAAGCCGCGGAGATGCCCAGCAAGTTCCAATTCTTGTACCCGCTGGAGAACAGCATCAAGAGCAAGATCGAAGCCATCGCCGTCAAACTCTACCGCGCCGATGGCGTGGACTACACGCCCGAAGCCGATGCGCAAATCGAACGTTATACGCGCCTGGGCTTCAACGACCTGCCCATCTGCATGGCAAAGACGCATCTCTCGTTCACAACGGATGCCAGCAAGAAAGGCGCGCCGACGGGATTCCGCATTACGGTGCGCGAGATCCGCGCGAGCGTGGGCGCGGGGTTCTTGTACCCCATCCTCGGCGATATGCGCACGATGCCCGGCTTGCCGACACGCCCCGCTTTCTTCGATGTGGATCTGGATTTGAAGACCGGGAAAGTAGTTGGGTTGTTTTAAATACTCAGCCACAGAGCGCGCAGAGACTCTGAGAAAAAAACTCAAAGAACTCTGTGTTCTCTGTGGCTATTTCCTTGACGTTACCCTGTAAACTTCCCCTTCTTCGATTTTGACAATTAATTCAAGGTCTGCGATCTCTGCAAGCAATTTCGGCGGGATGACGTTGCGATAAATACTGTTCGGCAGAATCCAGATGATGTAACCGGGCTTGTCTTGGGGCCAGCCTGCATAATTTTGCTTGATCTCGTTCAAATCCATTGTGAATGAACGCGGCATGACCGGCGACTCGCGGCGCGTGAAGAACCAGACGCCGTCGGTGTAGTTGCTGTACAAAGTTGCGTCGGGATTTTCCTGCGCGATTCTTTGCATCTCTTTGACGATCGGATTCTCGTGGAAGGCGCGGTTGTTGTACACGTTGTATCCGCTTGCCTCGCCGTTTTGCATCGAGGCGGAAACGTATTTCACTAAACTCCAGCCGGGGTAGATCGCCAGCCAGAGAAAGAAAACCGCCGCGCCAAGTTTTTGGAGCATGAGTTGATTCCATTTCAAATGAGGGAGGACAAGTGCATCGAACGCGACGAAGATCATTATCAACACAAGCGAGAGCAAGCCAACGTAATAACGATCTGAAAACAAATCCACGTGGTCTTCGGTGGTGACGGAGTACATCAGCCCGAGAATCGTCCACACGAAGAATGCCCACGAGACGAGGGGAATCGGCTGCATCATTGTTCTGGCAAAATTTTTCCAGTTTTCTTTTTTGTTGATTAACAAAAGAATCACTGCAATTGCGCCGACCACGATCCACGGATTGTCGAAGAGCGGTTGAAGCGTTGGATGATTCGGAATGAACCAATGCAGAATCTTCGCCAGCGACAGGCGCAAATTTTCGAGCGGATTCACGATCGAGCCGCTGACGCCCCAGAACGAATCGTATTGACCGATGTTGTGAAACCAAATCCACGCGGCGGCGGGGAGAATGGACAACACGCCGAATAGAATCGATTCGCGGATGCCGCGCCAGATGTCCCTGCGGTGGGCGAAGAGGATGAAACAGCCCCCCGCCGCAATGAGACTCGCCCCAAGATAACGCTGGAGAGGCGAGAGAGCCGACATGGCGATCATCCACCATAACGCGCGGCGCGAGCGAGTCTGCACATAGTCCGCGCTTGCGAAGAGGAAGATCATCGAGAATGTGACGAACAACGGCTCGGAGGAAATGTTCGCGTGGATGCGAATCGCCATGTCCGACGTGAGGATGAAGAGGGCGGCGAGATATTGACGGAGCGGTTTATCGGGAAAGGCATAATAGATCAGCGCGCCGTTGAGAAAAATATTTACGGCGAAGGTGAGGATGTTGAGCCAGCCCGCGGCGAAGAGGACATCGAGTCCCGTGAGGCGACTCGTGCCGGCGATTTCCAACGGATACAACGGGGGCCACCACAACAGCGGACGCCCGGTGTGGTCGAAGAAGCCTTTGCCGTCCAAAAGGCTTTGCGCGATGGAAAGATACTTCGTCCCGTCGGCTGAAACGCCGGGTCCGTATCTCGACATGACCAACGCGGCGATCAACGCGCCAGCCAGCGAGGTTGCGAACAAGAACCACAGGTACTTTTTGTCCATTGAATACGGCATGTTTTCATTATAATGGAAGGCATGACCCCCCTCCCCGCGCAAACCATCGAAGACGCGCTCGAGTTGATGCGGAACAAACAACTCCGCGCGTCGGACCTCGCTTCCGCCTGCCTCGACAACATCCAGCGGCTCAACCCCAAACTGAACGCGTTCATCACCGTGCAGGATTCGTTGGCGCGCAGTGTGGCAAGCACCATGATCCCCGCCTCAGCCCCCCGCGCCACTTATGCGGACGTTCTGCGCGGCATCCCCATCGCCGTCAAAGACCTGTTCGACACGGCGGGGATACGCACCACCGCCGGCTCGAAGTTTTTCGCGGATCGCATCCCCGATGAGGACGCGTTCGTGGTGGAAAAACTCAAAGCCGCCGGCGCGTTCATCATTGGCAAAACAAACACGCATGAGATCGCGCTTGGCGTCACCGGAAACAACCCTCATTTTGGCGCTGCCAGAAACCCGCGCGATCTCACCCGCATCCCGGGCGGCTCGTCGAGCGGATCGGCAATCGCCGTGGCAACCGGCATGGCGCTGGGCGCGCTTGGCACAGACACCGGCGGTTCGATCCGCATCCCCGCTTCGTTGTGCGGCGTGGTGGGATTCAAGCCCACGTATGGGCGCGTCAGCCTGCGCGGCGTGTTCCCCCTCTCGTGGAATCTCGACCACGTCGGTCCGCTGGCTCGATGCGTGAAAGACGCGGCTCTGTTGTTGCAGGTCATCTCGTCGCATGACGCGCTCGACCCCGCCTCCACCAAAATGTTGAATGGCGATTATCTCGGTCACTTGACGGATGATATGTCGGGGAAGCGGATCGCGTTTGCCGTCGGCGAATACATCGAAAGCGCGGACGCGGGAGTGTTGCAAGCCGTTCGCAACGCGGCAAACGTATTTGAGGGCATGGGGTGCGTCATCGAAGAAATCGGCATGGATTGGTTGCGCGACGCCGCCTCCGCTAACAAGACCATGACCCAAGCCGATGGCGCGGCAGTTCATCGCGACCGTTTGAAGGAACGCCCCGATTGGTTCGGCGAAGATGTGCGCAGACGATTGCTGGATGGCGCAAAGACCACCTCCACCGAGTATGCGCTGGCAAGGCGGGCCCAAGCCGAAATGAAGAAACGATTCGAGTTGTTCTTCGAGTCGTATGACTTGTTGCTCCTGCCGACCACGCCGATTCCCGCGCCGACGATTGCCGGTCACGACGCGGTGGAGCAAGCCGCGCGGTTGACTCGTTTCACCGCGCCGTTCAACCTCACGGGTCTGCCCGCGCTATCCCTCCCATGCGGATTCACCCAGAGCGGGCTTCCCATCGGCTTGCAAATCGTCTCGCGCGCATGGGGGGATGCAAAAACGCTGAACGCGGGTTATGCCTTCGAGCAGGCGACTGAGTGGGGCGAAAAATTTCCCGCCATATAAGGTGACAGTCATCTCGAAGATGACTGTCACCTTCTTTTAAAACAACAAACCTGCCCCGTCTGATTTCAACGAGGCAGGTTTCAATCTCGATTACTACGGCGAACTACGGAAATGGACAAGCCGGAAAATAGTATGCCGGTCCGCCATAGGGTACGGGGTCCGGAAAGCAAGCATTAGAAACATCAACATCATAGAACTCCACCCACCAATCGGTACCGGCATAGCTATAATATGACAAGTCTAAGAATTGAGCCGGTTGTGTCTGGCAAATGGGCCCATAATTTTCCCAAGTTCCAGTCTGCCACCAATCCCAGGCGGCGTAGCAATATTTGGGGGTAAATGACCGAATGTGCGTCCGAAATGTGGAACCGCCAAACGTGACGGTCACATCGCCCTCCGCCTTGGAAGAGGTGAGACAGCGGACGGTTTCAGAATCTAACTGATTGCAATGGAGCGTAAATTCCCCGCCATCTCCCACTCGCGCTACGCCTTTGAGATCAGCGCCCGAGAACTCGCCGCTCACCTTGAAGATGAACACCGTGCCGCTCGCCCCTCCCTGCGCGCGGACCAGTTCGATGACAGTACCCGCCGCCGAGGGCGCGGCAAAAACCGTGCCGGTGAACAAAGCCAACATCGAAAGCGCAAGACAAACAACAAATAATTTCTTCTTCATCGCAAACTCCTTTTGGATGTATCGCCAACACCTGTTGAGCGTGATGCGCAACCATGACGCTCGACTCACCATTAGGATTCACGGAAAGCCGTCTCTTTGCCAAGTTGTAAGGCTGGTTCAGGATGGTATGATTTCCCCATGTCGCTCGAAATCAAACCCCGCTTCTAGCATCCCCGAATTGGATGGGTTGCGCTTCATTGCGATTAATTCACCTAACTACCTGACACTTTCCTTTTTTTGGAAACAGATGAACGCTGAAAACGCTGATAAAAACTTTTTTTCGCCTGTTTTTTTGAAAAATCCTCGTTCATCGGGAGCGCTCAAAGGTTGTAGATAGCCCAACAGACTACACCACCGAGTCACCGAGTCACGGAGTTTTTTTATTGCTTTCCTCCGTGTTTCCGTGACTCCGGGGTTAGGGTTTTCCGCCTGTGGTGAAACCCATCTACATACTTTTAGCGCGCCCCGTTCATCTGCGTTTTTCTGCGTCCCATTTTAAAACTGTCAGGTAGGTAGTTGATTCACTTATAGAATCAGTAGATCACGAAAGCGCGTTCTAGACGCAGCGCAACTGCGTCTAGAACGCGCAGTTTGATCTTCCAAACAAATCAAACTGTCGCCTCACCTTTCGTGAAGTTCGGAGAATTGACACTGTTTTGGTAACTGCTCAGGCATGTCGTTGCGAGGAGGGCTCTTGCTCGCCTGCCCCGATGTTTTTTCGGGGTCCCGACGAAGCAATCTCCCGGTATGGGGAGACTGCTTCGGCAAAACCAAGAGCGCCTCGCAGCGACATGTTCCG
>CASGHD010000130.1 GCA_949319575.1 uncultured Anaerolineales bacterium
CTTCTACGAACCCAGCGCAGGGACGATCCGCATCAACGGGCGGGATTACATGGATTACAAACTCGAGTCGATTCACGACAAGATCGGAATCGTGTTGCAGACGCCGCACCTCTTCTCGGGCAGTGTCCGCGACAACATCCGCTATGGGCGGCTGGATGCAAATGATGATGAAGTTATCGAAGCCGCGAAGATCGCGGGCGCGCATGATTTCATCGTGACGTTGGAAAAGGGATACGATCACAACGTCGGCGAAGGCGGCGGATTGTTATCCGTTGGGCAGAAGCAGTTGATCAGTCTCGCGCGAGCTGTGCTTGCCCGCCCCGAACTCTTCATCATGGACGAAGCGACGTCTTCTGTCGACACGCTGACCGAGGCGTTAATCCAAAGAGGCATGGAAGCGTTGATGCGCGGACGCACGTCGTTCGTCATCGCCCACCGCCTGTCCACCATCCGCAAGGCGAATCGAATCGTCGTGATCGAAAACGGGAAAATTGCCGAACAAGGCTCGCACGCTGAACTGCTCAAACAACGCGGACACTACTACCGCCTGTACACGCAGCAATTCAGGCACGAGTTGGAAGCGCAGTATGGGTTTGATGAAGCGCTTGGAGTCGTGAAGAAGAAAGAAGAGCCTGAGGCGATGGCGGCGGATTAGATCGAGTTAGAGGTAAAAGAACCTATCCGAATACCGGAGCGCGGACTTTAGTCTGCCTAATGAGCGGACTAAAGTCCGCGCTCCGAGTTTTTCGGACAGATACTAAATCGATTAATCGGACAGGGCGATATTAATCGCCCTGTCCGATATATTGTTTGTTGAATCTACTCGTTAATGAACCATTCGCGCGCGTTCCAGAATGGCGATGCCCCGGAGAATTTCACTCCTTGCAGGCGGTTGCTTACAGCCCAGAGGTCGGGGTCCTTCCACATGCCTACCCAGACCACATTGTCGAACATGATCTGCCCGATCTGGTAATAGAGTTGCTTGCGCGCTTCCGGGTCGGTCTCGGTGGCTTGCTGGTCGAACAACGCGTCCAATTCGGGGTTGCAGTAGCTCTGCCAGTTTCCACCGTCCGGGTTATCCGGTCCGACAACTTGCGAGCACAGCCAGTAGGAGGACTGCTCGGGGTCGGGGAAGCTGGTCACGTCTGACCATTCGGCAATGTCATAGTTACCGGTGGCAATGGGACCGCCATCCGCGTAACTGTTGAAGAAATCATCGCCATAGTTCACCAATTCCACTCCGATGCCCGCCTGCGCCCACATCTGTTGTACCACGGCTTGCACGTCTTTGCGTAACTGCCGCTGGTTGGAGATGTAACGCAGAACAAGTTCCACGCCGTCTTTATCGCGCGTGCCATCGCCATTGGAATCCTTCCATCCAGCCACATCGAGCAGACTGCCCGCTTCCTCCGCATCGTAGGGGTAAGGCGAAATATCGGGGTTTCCGTACGGGGGAGTGCTGTCCCAGAAAGTGGCAGGGACGGTGGTTAGCCCGCCGAGCAGGTCGTTTACGATCTTCTCGCGGTTGGTCGCCATCACAATCGCTTTGCGCACATTCACATCCAACATGGCGGGGTGAGCGGTTTCAGGGTTGAAATTCAAGAACCAGCCCTCATCGTAACCGGAGGGTTGTGTCACAAATTTTGCCTTGCCGCTGGAGTTGATCGCATCGGCTTGTGACCAATCGAGAAACGTTGCGATGTCTGTATCGCCGGCAAGAATGGCGACCTCTTGCGCGGCGTCGTCTGCCATGCGGATGAACACCTGCTGTAACTTCGCGGGGTGAATCCAATTCGGGTTCGCTTCGAAGATCATGTGGCTGTCGGTTTCCCATTCTTTGAAGACGAACGGTCCCACTCCGACGGTCGGCGCGGTATTCCATGCGGCGTTATCCAGCGTGCCTTCCGCCTCGAAGACCGGTCGCAGCACATGTTCCGGCAGAACGCCGGTGTTGAACAATGTGGTCAGCCAGGCGGCGAACGGCGCGTTGAAGTTAACCACGAGTGTGTGATCGTCAGGCGCTTCCATGCTGGTCACATAATCCGCGTATGGGTAGGTGCTGTTGACAACATTCTTATCTGATACGAACATTTCGTAGGTGAAGACGAAATCGTTCGCGGTCACGGGTTCGCCGTCGCTCCATAGAACATCGTCGCGTAGGTTGATCGTCAGGGTCATGCCGTCCGCGCTCATTCCGCCGTTCTCGGTAGTAGGAAGTTCGGCGGCAATTTCGAGCACCGGGTTGTTATCTGAGTCAAACGACCACAAGCCTTTCAGCCACAACTGCGTGGTGATGCTCGAAAACCATTGGTTTTGGTATAAGGGGCTGAGCGTGGTCGGCTGTTGCACAAAGGTGACGACCGCGATGCCGCTGAAATGCGGAGCCGGCGGTTCGGTTGCCGCGGGTTCCGTCGCTTCGGGCGCCGCCGGTTCGGTGGCAACGGCTGGAGGTTCGGTTTCGGCGCCTCCGCCGCAAGCCGCCAACACCATACTCGCGAGAACGAGCAGGGACAGTAAAACGTGCAGGTTTCGTTTCATGATTCTCCTCCAAGAGAGATGGATGCGATTTTTCGATGTGTGGGTAAACGAATAGAGAGACATCTGTGTCGGGCAACCTCCTGCTATGCAAAATTAGATAGCAATCATCATTCCGCCAGCGGATAAGAACGATTCTTCCGACGGGCGGGTTGATACACGACTGTGGCGTTCTCTAACTGACGTTCGCCAGCCGCGGATCCAACGCGTCGCGCAGACCGTCGCCGAGTAAGTTGAAAGCCAGCACGGTAAGCATGATCGCCAGCCCGGGGTAAAACACAAGATGCGGCGCGGTGAACACCTGATTGCGTTCCGAGCCGAGCATTGCGCCCCACTCCGGAGTTGGAGGTTGCGCTCCCAATCCGAGGAAAGAAAGAGCCGCCGCATCCAAAATTGCGGTAGCGATTCCCAACGTCCCCTGCACAATGAGCGGCGTCAATGCGTTAGGCAGGATGCGGCGAAATAGAATATCGAAGGCGTTTCCCCCGAGCGAGCGCGTGGCAGAGACAAAATCCATCTCGCGCACCAAAAGGACGCTGCCGCGCATCACGCGCGCATACGCGGGAATCGAAACAATGCCGATGGCAAGCAACGCGTTGATCAACCCCGGTCCTAAAACGGTGACAATGGCAATGGCAAGCAACAGGGAAGGGAAGGCAAGCAACACATCCATCACGCGCATGATCGCGTTGTCCACCCATCCGCCAAAATAGCCCGCCAGCGCGCCAAGAACCGTGCCAACCAGGATGGCAAACGTGACCGTGGAAAAACCGATCATCAAACTCAGGCGCGCGCCGTACAGCAGGCGGCTGAACTCATCGCGGATGACTCCATCCAACCCCATAATATGCTGGGGGCTTTCTTTGGGGCAACCAAGCAAATGAATGCAGGGAGGCAGGCGCTTTTGGGCTTGCCCGGCGTAGTCCGGCACATCAAGCATGGATTTTACGGGGTCGTACGGCGCCAGCCATTGAGCGGTTAATGCCACAAAAATTAAGATCCCTAAAATGATCATACCGACGACGGCAGATTTGCGGCGAAAGAGACGCTTTTTAGTGATACTCCATAGGCTGACCGATTCGAGCGAGATCGCTTCCGCGTCTAATTTGGATATAGTGTTTGCCATGATTAATTCAACCGTATGCGCGGATCGAGATATGCGTAGGAAATGTCAACGAGCAGGTTTAGAACAACGAAGAAAACGGCAATCACAACGGTAAAAGCCTGCACGATGCCGTAATCGCGGGCAGTGATGGCTTCATATAAAATGCGCCCAACGCCCGCCAGGTTGAACACGGTTTCGGTCAGCACTGCGCCGCCGAGTAGACCTCCCAGCGAGAGCCCAATCACAGTAACGATGGGGAGCAGGGCGTTACGGAACGCGTGTTTCATCACAACGGCTCTTTGTTTCAATCCTTTGGCGCGCGCGGTGCGGATGTAATCCTGCCCCAGTACTTCGAGCATCGAGGAGCGCGTCATGCGCGCGATCAAGGCGGTGGAGATGGTCGAGAGCGCCAGAGCGGGCAGGATCATATGTTGAACCGCGTCTTTGAAAGTCTTGTAATCGCCGGCGAGAATACTGTTAAAAATGTTCATACGGGAGATAAACTCTGCCGCAATAAATACAAACGTCCCTTGAGTCAGGTGCAAATTCCACGCTTCATAGAAAGGGGATGGGATCAAACCCGCCGACAGACGCCCCGAGGGAGGCAGTTGAAAGGGCGTGCCCTTTAAAGTCAGGGAAAAGATATATGCCAGCATCAGCCCAAGCCAGAAGACCGGCATTGAAACACCGATGTTCGCCCACAACATCGTTACTACATCTGCCCATGAGTTATGTCGGACCGCCGAAATGACCCCCAGAGAAACCCCGATGATTATGCTCAACACCAATGCTGAAAATGCCAATTCAACGGTGGTTGGCAGGCGCTGAATGATGATCTCGGTCACTGGCAAAGAGAAGCGGAAAGATTTTCCAAAATCGCCTTTTAATACCTCACCCATGTAAACGCCAAACTGCGTTAGGATCGGTTGATCCAAGCCGTGCCGCTTGATAAATTCATTGCACACGGCGTCGGTGGCTTTTTCGCCCAGCATGGCGCGGCAGGGATCGCTTGGGATCAAGCGCGCTAATGCGAACGTTGCAAATAGAATTCCAAATAATACCGGGATGCTGAGCAGGAGGCGTCTAAAAATGTAGGTTGCCATGGAAATTTTTTATTCCCCCGGTGAGAAACTCACCGGGGGAATATATAAACAAGTTTTTGAATTTACTTACGGGGCAGGCGCGTTCAAGAACGGACCAAAGAGACCGCTCCAATAGGAGAAACCGCCGGTGTTGCCCGTATGAAGCGGGTTGGCGGCATCCCACTGAACTACGAGGGATGTCACAACATCGTTCGCGTCGAAGGACGAGCCATCGTGGAACAGAACGCCCTGGCGCAGGTGGAAGATCCACTCGGTCAGGTCTGCGTTGGCTTCGTAGGATTCAGCCAAGACAGGTTCGACCGCGGTGCCGCCGACTTCGTAGCCGAGCAGGGACTGAGTCACCTGTTCGCAAGCGCGCAGAGATTCGCCATCGGTCTCATCCGCGCAGTAGAGCGAGATGGGTTCGGCATTTTGCATCCAGACGAAAGTGTCTGTGCCATTGCCCATGACGGCAAAACTTTCATTGCCGAGCGGGCTGGCATGTGGGTTGCCTTCAAGACCAGCCTTGTACGCCACAGCGGAACCGCCGTGAGCCACAGGGATCATGGGAACGTGCGTTTTGATGGCGTTGTTGGCGGCTTCATAGAAGGGCGCGCGGTCCGCGTCGGAAGCGAGTTGAGCGCCTTGTTCAATGGCATCCACGACATCGGGGAACTTGTCTCCGAATTGAGCGGAAGAGCCAGCGCCGAAGTGATAACCAAGGAAGTTGGTCTGGTCAGGATAGTCAGCGCCCCAGCCCAGCATGTACAGGCCGGTCAGTTGACCGGAATCAGCCGCGTCGAGGAAGGCGCCGGATTCCATCACTTCGATCTTGAGAGTGATGTTTAGGTTCGTCTTCAATTGGGCTTGAATATCCTGCGCCACAATGTTCGGGTCGGGCAGGTAGCCGCGCACAACATCGCGGTAGTTTAGAACGGTTTCAAAACCATCGGGATAGCCAGCCTCGGCAAGTAACGTCTTAGCGGCGGCGGCATCGAAGGAATACCAATCATCGCCAACACAACCATTCGGAATCGAGCAGGGTGTGAAGTGTGAAGCAACTTCGGAGCCGGCAGGGTAGAAGTTATCTACAATGCGTTGGCGGTCAATGCCCATGGCAATCGCCTGGCGGACTTTTTCATTGGCAAGCGGATTCTTGGAATTATCGAACCCATCAACCTTCGGGTTGTTGTTGAAGCCAATATACATGATGTTCAACGCCGGGCGCGGGATCAACTGGAGGTTCGAGTCGGCTTCAATGGTAGCGAAGTCGTCCGGGCCGGGGTTGTCAATGCCGTCCACAGTGCCGGACTGCAATTCGAGCAAGCGTTGGGCAGATTCAGTACCCCAGCGGAACACGAGGGTCTTGCTCATGGCAGGGTCGCCCCAATATTCATCGAAGCGGCTGAAGACGAGTTGGTTACCGCGCTCCCACGATTCGACTTTATAAGGACCCGTGCCGACAGGATTCTCGAGCGGCGAGCCGTTGGTGGCTTCCAGATGTTCCTGAGGCTGGATCGCGAAAGAGCTAAATGCAATCTTTGAGGGAAGGGCAGGGTCGGGGACGCACAACGAGATTTTGACGGTGAATTCGTCCACTGCTTCGATGGACTTGACCTCGCCGCCATAATCACAGTTGGGGGCTTCCGCTTTTACGCCTTCATATGCGGCGGGAGGCTCAGTTGCAGGCGCTTCCTTCGTCGGGGCTTCGGTGGGCGGGGCGGCCGGTTCGTCGGTCGCAACCTGGGTGGCAACGGGTCCGCCGCCGCACGCCGCAAGGATCATGCTCGCGAGAACGAGCAGTGACATCAAACTGAATAGGTTTCGTTTCACGTTTCTCCTCCTAAGAGAAATTTGGTTTGGATTTGTTAACTTGTATCGATGGGGGGAATCGGAATGATTTTGCGAGAGGATGCCTCCTTTCGGATAATGGGCAGATTATACAGCAAAAGAATAATTAGTAAACGGGTAAGGGGACGCCCAACCCATTTAACGCTACTTGAGAGGGGTTTTTATGCCACAAACCGGGAACTTTTGTATGGCATGTAGGGCACCTCCCATCGCCGGTGATGCGATACTCCTGAATGATGTACCCCCGTCTCTTTACCAGTGTGAAGTTGCACGCCGGGCAAAACGTATCTTCATACTCCCCAACCTGCCCCGGTAAATTCCCCGCGTACACGAATCGCAGACCCGCCTCTTTTCCAATCTCTGCCCCGCGTAAAAGAGTCTTCGCATCGGTGTTGTCCGGGTCAGTCATTTTGTAATCTTTGTGGAACGCGGTCACATGCCACGGAATATCTTTCGAAACGCCCGCGATGAAACGCGCCGCATCCCATAACTCTTCATTTGAATCGTTGAAGCCCGGAATCGTCAGCGTGACGATCTCCACCCACAGACCCATTTCATGCGCGCGCTTGATCCCGTCCAATGTGTGTTGCAAAACGCCGCCCAACTTGCGATAATTCTTATCCTGCATACATTTCAAATCCACTTTGTATGCGGAGATATATGGTCTTATGTATTCCATCACTTCCGGCGTATTATTTCCGTTTGAAACGTACGCGCACATCAACCCCGCCTTCTTCGCCTCTTTGAAAATCTCAACCGCCCACTCGCTGGTAATCAATGGTTCGTTGTATGAAGAGACAACAATCGAAGCGTTTGTTTTTCTTGCATAATCAACCATCCCTTGCGGCGAAATCTTCCGAATGGAATTTATAGACTCATCCGAAGATGGGTCGCGCATGGCTTGGGAAGTTAACCAGTTTTGGCAGTAACCACAATGGAAATCGCAACCGAGCATCCCAAACGTTAAGGCGTTGGTTCCAGACATAACATGAAAAAAAGGTTTCTTTTCGATAGGGTCGCTTTGCAACGCGCCCACGTAGCCCCACGGCACGCGCAGCTCTCCGCCCTCGTTGAACCGCACTTGGCAAATCCCGCGCTTCCCCTCGCGGATCACACAGCGATGTCCGCACGCGAAACAGCGTAATTCCTTGTTGGGCAATTTTTCATACAACTCCCCCGTCACGGTCAGCGTATCCAACAATTCGCCGATTGAAGTCGTCATACAGCCTCTTCCTTTATAATACACCCATGCTCACCGTTTGTATACAAGCCGGCGGCGCGTCCTCGCGCATGGGCGAAGACAAAGCCCTCAAACCATTTCTTGGGCGTCCCCTCATCCAGCGCGTTGTGGAAAGACTGCAACCGATCGCGGATGAAATCATCGTGACGACGAATCAGCCCGATGATTTTTCCTTCCTAGATGCGCGCCTCTTTCCGGACCTCAAGCCGGGTCGCGGCGCCCTCGGCGGACTCTACACTGCCATCGCCTCCGCCGCGCATCCCTTTGTTGCAGTTATCGCCTGCGACATGCCGTTTGCCAGCCCAACACTAATTCAAGCCTCGATCAGAATCATGGATGATAAAAACGCGGATGTTGTCATCGCCAAAAGCGAGGAAGGCTACGAGCCGCTTCATGCGCTCTATCGCCGCGAGACCTGCCTGCCTGCCATTGAAGCCTCCATCAACGCCGATCAATGGAAGGTCATCGCATGGTTTCCGCAAGTGAAGGTGAGAGTGTTGACCTCCGAGGAGATCAAATCCGCAGACCCCGCCGGTCTCGCGTTTTGGAATGTGAATACCCCCGAAGAATTTGCAAACGCTGAGAACAGGGCAAACAATAATCCCGATGTGGTGAAATAAATATCACCCTTCGGAGGTAAAGCTCAATCACAAGAGGAAACCATGACTTATGATATCGACTCGATACGCCGGCAATTCCCCGCGCTCAACCGTCCCGAAATTTTCTTCGACAATCCGGGCGGGACGCAGATCGCGAAACCATCCCTCGACCGGGTCAACCGTTACCTGATCGAGAGCAACGCCAACCACGAAGGCGCGTTTGCCACGAGCATCGCCTCCGACGCAGTCTTGGACGAGGCGCATCACGCCATGGCTGATTTTTATCATGCGGCATCTCCGGAAGAAATTGTTTTTGGCAACAACATGACCACGATCACCCTCCATCTTAGCCGCTCCCTCGCGCGCGAGTGGAAGGAAGGCGATGAAATCATCGTCACGCGCCTCGATCACGATGCCAATGTAACGCCCTGGGTATTGGCGGCGCAGGACCGCGGAGTACATGTCAATTGGGTGGACTTCGACGTTGAAGAAGGCACGCTCAACCTGGACGATGCGCAAAAAGCGCTCGAGCGAAAACCCAAACTTCTGGCGGTGGGCTATGCCTCAAACTCCCTGGGCACGATCAACCCGGTCAAGAAGATCATCGATATGGCGCATGAGGCTGGCGCATTGGTCTACATCGACGCGGTTCAATATGCCCCGCACGGTCCAATCGATGTGCAAAAATTAGACTGCGATTTCCTGATCTCTTCCGCGTACAAATTTTTCGGAACCCATTCGGCGATCTTATATGGAAAGCGTAATTTGTTGGAAAAACTCTTTGCCTACAAAGTGCGCCCTGCCACCAATCATCTGCCGGGAAAATTTGAAACCGGCACCCAAAACCACGAAGGCATTGCCGGGGTCTTAGGCGCAATCGAATACTTCGAATGGGTTGGTAGGGAATTCGGAAGTGAGTTCGTTGCGGGTCTTGCCGGGGAGAATTATCGAGGTCGCCAATTGGAACTGAAGAAGGCAATGTCAGCCATTCATGCCTATGAGATTGAACTGAGCAAGGCATTGCTTTCCGCCCTAAACGATGTCCCCGGCTTGCGACTCTACGGGTTGAATGATGTTCGCCGGCTGGATGAGCGCGTCGCCACATTTTCCTTCCGTTTGAACAATATGCATCCCCGCGTGGTTGCAGAAAAATTAGCCCAGGAGGGAATCTTTGCGTGGGATGGAAACTACTATGCGCTCAATGTCTCTGAAAGACTTGGCGTGGAAGAGCAGGGAGGCATGGTGCGGGTCGGCGCCGCTCATTACAACACATTGGAAGAAGTTGCCAGACTCAAGGATGCCTTGATCAAGATCGCGGCAGGTTAAGTACGGCAAGATTTATCTTGTCCGCAACACTTCCATCAAACAAGATTCGATTTCGGCTTGCGTGGGGATTCCCCCCAGCCCAACGCGCGTTACAGAAATAGAAGCGATCAATGTGGCAAAGCGCGCCGCTTCCCAGGGGTCGCGCGTTCTTAACAATCGGATAAAAAACGCCGTTGCAAACACATCGCCCGCGCCGGTCGCATCCACCTCGTTCACATCCGGCGCGCGGAAGCGGCGGCGGTCGCCGTTCCAGTGCAAGACGCATCCCTCCGCGCCTTCGGTGACCACCAGCATCCGCGTTTGATGCGCCATCTGTTCGATGAGTTCGTGGTCGCCGTTCACATCTTCGCGGCTGATGACTACCGCGTTCGCTTTGTGCAAAACAGATTCCGAGTCCGACCATTCACTGCGCGAGACGCGCCCGCTTGAATCCCAGTGCCTCATCCAGCCTTGCGGAGTGACTCCGAGAAGCGCGGGCGAAAAATCGTTTGGTAAGGATGAATCGATTTCATTCGCGATCGGCGCGAGATGGATGATCGAGGCATTGCGCCATAAGGGTGGAACAGTATCGAGATCAACCCTTGCGGCTTGCGCGCGCAGATATTGCGCGCGCCCAGCGTCTGTATAAATATTTTCAAATGTTGTGCTGTGCGGCGATTCAATGGAGGTGATGGGAATTCCATCCAACGCGTTGAGCGGGGTTTCTTTTCCAACCGCGGTAACAATCCCCGCCTTCATGCCCAACGCGCGCGCCGTCAACGCGGAGTAGGCAACGGTCCCGCCGAGTCTGGCTCCGTTCGCGGTAAGATCATGCGCCGCATGACCGATCGCGAGATACTCCACCGCTTCGAGCGAATCCAGATTGCGCATGGGCGGATTATACTCGCCGCCCCGTTAAGAAACTGTTTCTTAACCTCTTCGTTTCGACGCGGACGCCACGGATTTCACTGATTTTCACGGAAAAGAGCTTTAAAATTCCGTATGCTCCGTGAGATCCGTGTACAAAAAAACCAGGCTTCAGACTTAAGAAACACTCTCTAAAAGACTTTCCTCTTTCCTCTTTCTTTGTGAAAGACGAAAGAGGAAAGAAAAATGAGGCTGTCAGGGGTTGTGCTTATCCGTCTTTGGGGACGATTGTCACTTTGCGGTGAGGTTCCACGCCGGCGCTTTCCGTTTTTACATCGGGGCGATCGCGCAGGGCAATGTGGATGACGCGCCTTTCGCCGGAGGGCATGGGTTCGAGCGATTGCTTCTTCCCGTTTTTCGCAACTTGATCCGCCATGCGCATTGCCATTTGGATCAATTGCTTTTCGCGGCGGTTGCGATAGCCTTCCACATCCACCGACAACTGCACCCATTCGCCTACTTCCTTGCCAGCCACGAGAGAGGCAATATATTGAAACGCATTCAAGGTTTCAGAATGACGCCCGATCAGCACGCTCAGGTCGTCTCCGCGAATATCCACGTGAATGTTGCGCCGCCCGTCGCGGTCGCGTTCAGCGTAATGCGCCGAGACTTGCGCTTCGAGATTCATCATGTGGATCAACTTTGAAACAGCCGCTTCCGTTTTGTCGAGGACAACATCGTGCTCGATCTCGTCCTGCGATTTTTCGTCAGGCTGGGATTCGGCCGGCTGGACTGGAACAGGCTTCTCCTGCGGTTGAGCCGCGCGCGGCTTCGCTTCCATCGACGGTCTGGCTGGTTCCTCCGTAGCCGCCGGCATCCCGCCTTCGGGGATCACCGTTAACTTGACGCGCACCTGTGTTTTGCCCAGCCCGAACAACCCTTTTGTGCCGGCGTCCAGCACTTCAATGCTGACGCGGTCTGCGGTGAGACCAAGTTGCGCCAGCCCTTGCGCGAGGGCTTCCTCCACAGTGGGTGCGATGATTTCGAGTGTGGTTCTTTCGTTCATGCCCGCCTCCTTTGAAGTTAGGATTTTTGCCCGCCGGGCAACAGGTTGCGCCAGTTTACCTTGCCCATCAAGGCATATTGCACGATGCTTAAGATGTTGCTGGCGACAAAATAGATGGAAAGCCCGGAGGCATAGTTAACCGAGAATAGAAACAACATGACCGGCATGTAGATGCTCATCATGCGCGCCGTCGCCGCAGATTGATCGCCGGGGGTCGAGGAGACCGGCATGGTGAGTTTGCTCTGGATGTAGGTGGTGAGCGCCACCGTTAACGCCAGGATCGGAATGCCCACTCCAAAAATGATCGTGCGTTCTGGTAAGCCGAGGTCGATCCACAAAAATTTACTGTTGAGCGGCACCAGCGAGGCGACATCCTGAAACGAGTACAAACTATTCGAAAGTTTGAGAATGCTCAACGGCGTGGAGCCGATGGCGTATGTGATGCTTGGGATGAGGGCGAACAGGATCGGGAATTGAATGAGTGTGGGGAGGCAGGAACCAAACGGGTTGATGCCTTTCTCGCGATAGACGCGCATCTGTTCTTGCGCGAGTTTTTCGCGGTCTTTGGCGTATTTTTTCTGGATGGCGAGCCAGTCCTTGTCGTTTTGCATATCCTGCATGGCTTTGGCGCCTTTCATCTGTTGGGCGTTGAGGGGCCAGGTGATGAGGCGGATCAACACCGTGAGCAGGATGATGGCAATGCCGAAACTTTTGCCGACAAAGGTGTAGATGAAGATCAGGATGTTGACAACAAAGTTGATGACCGCGCTGAAGTTGGTGAACGCCAATACGAGTATGGCGATGACCGCGATGGTTTTCACCGTTTCGGTGGCGAAACCCTTCGGGAGTTCGGGTCGTTGCGCCTGGGTTTGATTACCGGGATTTTTCATGTGTCGGTTGCTCTTACTTTCCTGTGAAGGTCCATTTCTCGTCGCTTTCGGTATCAAGGGCAACGAGATAATAATCCGATTCCAAATAGGCGACAAGCGCAAAGTCGCCTGCTATCACCGGGGTGGTGTAGGCTTTGCCTTTGGTTGCGGGTTTGTACCATTCTTCAAAGTCGCCATCCGTGTTGAAGGAGTAGACGCCGCCCGATTCGGTTGCGACCAGGATTTGGTCTCCGTATACCAGCGGGCTGGCGGTAATGACAGCGTCGGGTTGCGCTTCCCAGTTCAGCGCGCCTTTCGCGGTGTTGTAGGAATATACGTAGCCTTCCACATCGCCAAAGTATAGGTTATCTCCGTTGGCAACCGGGGTTCCCCAGATCCAGCCTTTGGTATCCAATACCGGTTCGTGGGCGCCGGTGGCGGGATCGAAGCGCTCCAGTTGTTTGGCTAGCGAGCCAACGTATAACATGCCATCTGAGCCGAGCGCCGCGCCGCCGGGCACCGCGCCGCCGAGGTCTTCGCGCCAGAGAACATCGTAGGTTTCGAGGTCGATGGCGATCACGCTTTTATCTAATGAAGTGACGAAGAGGCGTTCGCCGTCGGTGACAGGTTGCGACCACAAGCGGGCTTCCTCTTTGGAGGATTCGGATACCGTGATCGTTTCGATGGCTTGTTTTTCAGATTTTCCATCCGTCAGGTCTAGCACGTAGACGTTGCCGTCTGAGTTCGGCGCGAACAGGCGGTCGCCGATCACAAGCGGAGGGGCGATCCATAACCCATGCACGGCTGAAAATTTCCATTTGATACTGGGGGTCTGTTTTTCCAAATCAATATCGTTCGGGTCCAGGGCATACATGATGTGTTTACTGCTCGAATCGAGAATGATCACCAGTCCGTCTTCCGTGACCACCGGGTTCGCAATGTACATATTTGGGCTTTTACCAAACGAGAAGATCCCGCCGGAACTTTCACCGGAGAACTTCCACAATTGCTTTCCGCTTTTCGCATCGATGGCATAGACCGTGTTTGTGTTTGCCAGGTACGCCACATCGCCGCTGGCAGATAAACCGGGCCACGCCACGGCTCCTGTGCACCCGCTCAGAAAAACAGCCGCGAGCAGGATGATCGTGATGAATACAAATTTCTTTCTCATTGAAAATCGATACTCCTATGGAACGGGGTCGTATCCCCCGGGATTGAACGGGTTGCATCGCAGTACGCGCCAGGTCGCCATCCCCAAGCCTTTGAACGCGCCGAATTTGTAAATTGCCTGATACCCATAATGTGAACAGGATGGGTAAAAGCGGCAGGTGTTTCCCGGTAGCCCCTTTGAAACGGTCATCTGGTACAACCGGATCAACGATAACAGCGCGAGGCGCGGCAGATTCCAGATCGTGCGCGGCAGATCGCGCAGGCGCGGTTCGTGTGAATAATCGTGCAGATGAAATTCAGGATTCATGCGGGGGTGAGATCAATTGCGCGCGTTGCAACAGGTTGAGCAGGGCAGAACGTGTGTCTGCCAGGGTGGCAGAGGCTAACCCCGAACGGGCGATCAGGATCAAGTCGGTGTGAGAGGCGATGGTTGGGGTAAGAGTCCGCATTGCCTCTCGCAAGAGCCGCTTTGCCCGGTTGCGTCGCACGGCGGCACCGGCAGACCGCCCAGCAGCAACTCCGATTCGCAGGTTGCCCTGCGGGTTCTTGTCGACAACCAAAACGACAAGCGGGTGGGCATAGGACCTGCCGGAACGCCGCACCCGCTTGAAATCTTCAGACCGGGTCAGACGAAACTTTCTCTGCACCCACAGCCTCAACGCGCTATTTGCCGCCTACCAGCGGACTTTTTTCACATGGTTGTTGGCGGTCTTCGCCAATTGCGCGCGACCACGCAAGCGGCGGCGCTTGAGCACCGCGCGCCCATCTGCCGTAGCCATGCGCTTGCGAAAGCCGTGCACGCGCACGCGGCGGCGGATCTTCGGTTGATACGTACGTTTGGTCATTCTTCGTTCCTCGTTTCAAAAATAATGGCGGCCGCTTTTCAAAGCGGCACAACATTATACCGTAGGGCTTCCGATTCGGTCAATTTAGATTCGCCCGACAATCTTTACCGCGGATTCTCGCGGAAAATTAAAACATTGATGTAAATCCGCGAACTCTGTGGCTGAGAACTTTATCTGGGTTTTAGATTTACACACACGGAAGCGCGCTTCATCCGCCGGGGCGGGCTGGTTCGCCTTTTACTCTTTTTGCTTCCCATTGCGAACCGGGTAGACCGGGTGCGCGAGCATCTCTGCAAGTTTTTGCGCGCCTTGCGGGCTGGCAACCGCGATGATCTCATCGTTTTCCTGCAAGATACTGTCGCCGCGCGGCAACGTCATGACACCGTCGCGGATGATCGCCGCGATCACACAATGTTCCGCCAGCGCCATATCTTTGAGCGGAATTCCAATCGCCTTCGCTCCCGGCGGCACTTTTTCCTCCACCACCGAATAGTGCCCGCGGCGGATCTTGAAGATCGTCATCATATCGCCCAGCGACATTTCCTCCTGGATCAAATGCGCCAGAACGTCCGCCGAGTTCAACGCCACGTCCACTTTGAATGTGTCGTTGAACAGCCAGGCATTGACCGGGTTATTCACGCGGGCGATCGTGCGCGGCACATCGAACATGGTCTTGACGACAAAACACATGGCAAGGTTGGTCGCGTCCTCGCTGGTGACCGCGGCGATCACATGCGCTTCGCGCGCGCCCGCCGCCTCGAGCACGCCGGGGTCTACCGCGTTGCCTTCATAGATCACCTCCGTTGGCAGTTCCTGGTGAAGGTGTGTGAGCAGTTCGCGCCGATGTTCGATGAGACGGACTTTGTAGTTTTGATTCACTAATAAACTGGCGAGGCGCGTGCCTGTGCGCCCGCCGCCGGCAATTAATACGAACATGTTATGCCTCCGTCTTTCCGGTAAGCAACGCGGACAATGCGCCGATCCCTTCGAATGTGGAACTGACGTTGAGCAGGTCGCCGGTTTGCAGGGTTGTGCCCATCTCCGGCAGGGATGCTCTACCGGCGCGCGAAAGCGCCACGGGGTAGCACTGTTTCAGCGGGGCGAGTAGGTCTCCAACCGTTTTACCGTTCCATAATTCGGGGATGATGATCTCGTACACTTCCACCTCGCCGTTGCCGGCGGAATAGACCGCGCGGTGCGAAGGGTTCATTAACAGTTCCTCCACGCGTTGCGCGCCCCAATAGGTGGAGCCTACCGTATGCAACCCAAACGCTTCGATGACAGAGCGCAGGTTCGGGTCATAATTACGCGCCACCACATTGGGAACTTTGTAGAACGCGCGCGCGGTATGAGCCACAACCGCGTTCAACGTGTCTGAATTCGTTACGGCGGCAAGCCCGTCCGCTTCTTGAATGCCGGCGCGCTCGAGCACGCTTTCTGCCAAGCCTTCGCCTTCCAGCGTGCGCCCGCGGAAATCGGGATGGAGGCGATTGAACGCTTCTCTGCGGCTATCCACCACAACGACCTGATGTCCGCTAGTGAATAAGTGGTAACACAGTTCCGCGCCGACGCGGCCGCATCCCACAACGATAAATTTCATGATAGATTACTCCTTCTCTTCCTTGTAAACTTGATAAGGCACATCGGTCACGATCACGTCATGTTTTGATAATAATTCCTGCCGCAGAAGGTCCGCAGTGCGCATGTGCAACGCGGTATGCCAGCGTTTCGATGGGATGAACTCGGGGACGACCACGGTGATGGTCTCGTTCGCCTGGCGTCGGTCCAAAATGTCCTCGATGTAATCCAGCAGGGGTTCGATGAAAAGCCGAAAAGGAGAATCGAGGATGACCAGCCTTGTCCCTTCGCCCCAGTTTTTCCATTTCTTTTGCACCTTTTCGGTCTCTGCCTGATCAATCGAAACATGGATGGCGGTCACATCGTCGGAGAGCAACTTTGCGTATCGCAGGGCTTCCAGGGTCCCTTGATGGACACTGCTCACCGGCAGGATCACGCGATGGCGCGACTGGCGTTGCGGCAGACCGCCAAACTTATCAAGGGAAAGATATTTTGCTAAATCTTTGTAATGGCGATGGATGGTAAAGAATATTGCCACCAACAAGGGGATGAGAATCAATACGATCCACGCCCCCTCGCGGAATTTGGTCACGGCAAATACGATCATCACGACGGCTGTGCAAACTGCGCCGAATCCGTTAATGAACATTTTATGTCGCCAGCCCGCCTCATACTTGAGCGTCGAACCTTGTTCAACGATCTCTTCGCCTTCTTTTAATCGTCCAATCTTCCACCAGCGCCTCGCCATGCCAGATTGCGACAAGGTGAACGAGAGGAACACGCCGATGGCATAGAGCGGAATGAGCAAGGTAACGCTGGCTTTGAATAGGATGATCAGAATGGATGCGATCACCGATAGCGTGATGATGCCGTTCGAGTACACCAGGCGGCTCCCGCGAAACGTGAGTTGGCGCGGCAAAAACCCGTCGCCGGCGGCGAGCGCGCTCAAACGCGGAAAATCGGCAAACGCCGTGTTTGCCGCCATCAGCAGGATCACGGTCGTAGCCGCCATTGTCCCAAGATACATCAGCCCGCGCCCGCCATAGATCGTGCGCGTAAGTTGGGAGATGATCGTTTCTTCTTCCGAGAATACGCCGCCGATCTGCCCGGTGAGAAAGGAAATGCTGAGGAAAAGCGCGCCCAGGATGATGGACATCCAGATCAAGGTGATGCCCGCGTTTCGACTGCGAGGCTCCTTGAATGCGGTAATGCCGTTCGAGATGGCTTCCACCCCGGTGAGCGCGGTCGTGCCGTTGGCGAACGCATGCAACAATAGGAAAGCGGTGACCGGCGCCAGCGTGTTCATCAGGTGGACTTCGGGAGGGTCGGTCACGGTTCCCAGTGAGCCGTTGAAATAACGGAATAATCCCATCGCCGTTGTGATCAACATCATGACGATGAAGAAATAGGTTGGAATGGCGAATGCCGCGCCCGATTCTTTCACCCCTCGCAAGTTGACGAGCATAACGATGAACACTGCCGCCACGCCCAACTCGACGCGATGAGCATCCAACGCCGGGTATGCCGAAACAATCTGCGCCACACCCGAGGAGATGGACACTGCAACGGTCAAAATGTAATCCATCAGAAGCGCCGCCCCCGCAACTTGCGCCGCCGATTCACCCAGGTTATCCCTCGAGACGATATACGCGCCGCCACCGCTAGGGTAGGCGTGGATCGTCTGCTCGTAGGAGATCGTGACGATCAGCAATAAAATGACAATGGCAATGGAAATTGGGAAGACAAATGAAAGCGCGACCGCGCCAGCCACCGTCAGCACGCCCAGGATTTCCTGCGTGGCGTAGGCGGTGGAAGACAACGCATCCGATGCGAAAACCGCCAGCCCCACGCGCTTTCCGATGGTTTGGTGGGGCGCGTCGGCTGTGGATAACGGTCTTCCAATGAACCAATGACTTAGGGAACGCGGCGGCTGGTAGTCGCTTTGCCGCCTCAGAATTTCAGTTTGATCTTTTTCCGGGGTTAACATGTGTTTCTCTTATTTACTAAAGACGCCCCACTTCAGGAGGAGCGGCGGTGATTATAGTCTAAATCAACAAACGCGTTGAATGACTATGGGACGGGTCTCTGGGAATTGCCGTGATTGTTACGCCAGCAGTTGCACTGCTGGCGGGCGGCAGTGCAACTGCCGCCGGAACTGGCGGTTCATCACGGCAGCTCTTAAAGACTCTATGGGATTTGGTAGGGGACTTCGGTGATGACCACGCCGGGGGTTTCGAGCAGTTCGCGGCGAAGCAATTCGGCGGTTTGCATGTGGAGCGCGTTATGGAGTTTGGTTTCAGCCACGAAGTGAGGGACAACGATGGTGATGGTTTCGTTGGGCTGGCGGCTGGCTAAAATCTCGTTGACATAACTCAGCAATGGTTCCACGAAGAGGCGGTACGGCGAATCAAGGATGACGAGGCGCGTGCCGCGTCCCCACTTCGCCCATTTGCGCTGTGCCTTTTCTGTATCTTCGGGTTCCAAGGAAACGTGCACGGCGGTCACATCGTCTGATAACATGCGCGCATACCGAAGCGCCGCGAGCGTGCCGCGATGCACGCCGCTGATCGGCACGATCACGCGATGACGCGCGTTGTAGGGCGGCGGCTCGCCGTAATTTTCGAGCGAGAGGCGGCTCGCCATGTTGGCGTAGTGACGGTGAATCCACAGGAAGACGCCGATCAAAATGGGGGTGAGAATTAATACGATCCATGCCCCATCGTGGAACTTTGTTACGGCAAATACGCCGACCACCAGCGCGGTGCAGAGCGCGCCCAGCGCGTTGCTGATCATCTTGACGAGCCATCTTTTGTCGTAATGCAAAGGATGCGCGACGGTATGGTCTTGAGGTTGGATGTTCGTATTCAATTTTCCTGAACGCCACCAGCGTCGGGTCATCCCTGCCTGCGCCAGCGTGAACGATAGAAAAACGCCGATGGCGTAGAGTGGAATGAGGCGCGTCACGCTTGCCTGAAAGATGACAATGAGAATGGATGCCGCCGCCCCGAGCGCGAAAATCCCGTAGGAGTAAACAAGGCGGCTTCCGCGATAGGTCAGTTGGCGCGGCATAAACCCGTCGCCGGCGAGCAGGGCGCTTAATCGCGGAAAACCGGCAAAAGCGGTATTCGCGGCAAGGATCAGAATGACGGTTGTTCCTAAAATCGCGCCTAAATAAAGAATCCCCTGTCCATTAAAGATCGTCCGCGCAAGTTGTGAGATGACGGTTTCCGTTTCAGACGGCACGGCTTGGATTTCTCGCGTGAGGTAGGAAATGCCGATAAAAAGAACGCCCAGTATGCAAGCCATCCAGATCAACGTGATGCCGGCGTTTCGACTGCGCGGTTCTTTGAAAGCCGTAATGCCGTTCGAGATGGCTTCCACGCCGGTCATGGCGGTAGTGCCGCTTGAAAAAGCATGAAGCAATAAAAACAGGCTGATGCCGGTAAGTTCGTCTACATGTTCGATCTCCGGCGGGTTAATCACCGTTCCCAGCGAACCGGTCACGATACGGAAAAGCCCGATCCCGATCATGAACAACATCATCGCGATGAAGAAATAACTTGGGATGGCAAACGCCGCGCCTGATTCTCTCACGCCGCGCAAGTTGATTACCATAATGAGAGCGACAAAGAACATCGCCATGGCAACTCGATACTCGTACCATTGCGGGTATGCCGAAACGATCTGCGCCACGCCGGAAGAAATAGAAACAGAAACGGTCAGGATGTAATCGGTCAGCAACGCCGCCGCGGCAACCAGCGCCGGGATCTTTCCAAGATTATCCGACGCGACGATGTACGCCCCGCCGCCACCGGGGTAGGCATGGATGATCTGCTCGTAGGAAAGCACCACAATGGCGAGCAAGGCGACGATGACAATGGAAATGGGAAAAACATAACCGAAGGCGAGCGTTCCCGCGCCGGCAAGAATCACCAGAACTTCCTGCGTGGCATAGGCGGTGGAAGATAACGCGTCTGCCGCAAAGACCGCCAGCCCCACGCTTTTACCAATGGTTTCGTGCGCCGCGTCGGCTGTGGAGAGGGGACGCCCTAACAAATAATGACTGAGGCTTGAAGTGGGGTGTTTCGCCGTTCGGCGAATGAACTGGGTGGATGGCGTATTTTTTTGAGGGCTCATGGTTGCAAAAATAATCCCCGCGCAAAGGCGAGGGTTTGCATTATACGTCTGTTTTACGAATCCGCGTTACGCTGTTAATGGCTCTCTGGGAATTGCCGTGATTGTTACGCCAGCAGTTGCACTGCTGGCGGAAAACCCTAACCCCGGAGTCACGGAAACACGGAGAAAAGCAATTAAAAAAATTCCGCGACTCGGTCTCTCCGTGGTTTAGTCTGTTGGGCTATCTACCACCTTTGAGCGCTCCTTATGTCAGGGAATCTGCAAAAAGAAAATGCTTCCCTTCCCCAGTTCGCTTTCCACCCATGCTTTTCCGCCGTGTCTCTCCGCGATGGATTTGACAATGGCAAGCCCCAGCCCGGTGCCGCGTTGCATCAACGCGTCGCGATTGGTGCCGCGATAGAACTTTTCGAACAGGCGTTTGCGGTCCTCCTCCGAAATGCCAATGCCGCTGTCTTGCACGGCAAAGATCAACGAACCGTTGGGTTGCGGGTCCAACTGGACAGAGACCGTGCCTCCGTTGGGAGTGTACTTGATCGCGTTTTCGACAAGGTTATATAACGCCTGATGAAGCAATGCCTGATCCGCTTCGATGGCGTGAGGCAGGTCGCGCGGAAGCTCCAACTCCAGAGAAATACTCTTCTGCTTGGCTTGTGCTTGCAATTCGCCGGTCACTCGTTCGAGGATATCAAGCACGGGAATGGTCTCCACTTGCAACCCCACCCCGAACTCGATGCGCCCAAGGTCCAGCAGGTTATTGACCAGTTTCGCCATATTGTCCACGCCTTGCACGATCATATGCGAGTAATTTTTCTGCTGGTCGTTCAATGAGCCAGCCATTTCGAGCATGGTGGCATAGCCGCGCATCAGCGTGAGCGGCGAACGCAGATCATGACTCACCGTCGCGACAAAATCCGATTTGAGCTGGTCGATCTCCTTGAGTTGCGTCACATCGCGCAAGACGCACACGCGCCCCGTGATCTTCTCGTCGGCGATCATGGGCGAGGTCATGGCAAGATAGGTTCTTCCATCGGGCATGGCGATCTCCGCCGAAAGTTGTTCGGTAGAGGATGCGCGCAGGATATCGTTCAACGCTTTCACCTGGATCGTCTTTTCAGTATCCGCGCGTTCACCAGGACGGATGCTGACGCCTAAAGCCTGACCGGCAGCCGGGTTCGCCAAAATGAGGCGGTTCGCGGCATCTGTGACGAGGATCGGGTCCGGCGTGGAATTGAGGATTGCCTCCAACTGACGCCGGCTGGTTTCCACCGTCATGAAGAGGCGGATCTTCGCCACCGCCAGCGCCGCCTGACTCGCCAGCGTGGACGTGAATTTCAAATCCGATTCGGTGAAGATGTGCTGTTTATCGTACGCCGCCCAGAGCGTTCCATAGTATCGGTTTTCATGGCGCAACGCCAGCGCGATCAGCGATTCAGGGCGCGGCAGATTTGGGTCGATGAGCAGGATGCGATTTCCTGCCACCGTTGCCATCACCACCCGTTCCTGGGTTTCGGTCAGCCCCACCACCTGGTGATCGAGATGCATGTACACATCCTGCTCGACCCCATCGGCAAAGCGGAACGGCGTATCGGGTGGGAGAAAATCTCGACTCAAAATAATGCGGGCAGAGGTGGCGCCGCTTGCCACAATGGCTTCAAGCACCGGGGGCAATGCCTCGCCCAGCGTGAGGCTCGCCGCCGCCCCCCGGCTGACAACCAGCAGGCGGTTGAGTTCCTCCATGCGGGCTTGCAGGCTGGCGCGCATATGCTCGAAGGCGTTGCGCAGATCGCTGAGTTCGTCTTCGCCCGAGGCGGCAAGCGGACGGTCTAATTTCCCGGTGGAGATATATTTCGCTTCGGCGGCAAGGTCTTGCAGAGATACGGTCACCGTGCGCAGGCTGACGCTCAACGCGATGAGGGCAATGACGCCGAGCAGGAGGATCATCAATGCGATGGGCAGGGCAATGTCGAGCGCGATCTGTTGCGCCTGTCGCGCGGGCACGGCGACCACCACAGACCAGGGGTAACCGAACACGGGCTGGTAGTACACCAACTGCCGCGCGCCATTGGGCGAGGTTTCATCGAAAAACGTTGGCGAGTCTTTGCGCTCACCGGGATACTGGGAAAAGATCAAGTCGGCTTGCGAGTGATGAAGGATGGTCCCGTGTTCATCAAGCAGGATGCCCGAGCCGTTCAATTCGCTCATGCCGTTGAGTGTGAGCGTCAGTGAGCGAAGCATGGGGTTGGTGTTGAGGTCGGCGCGGGCAATGAGGGCGCGGGTGGTGTTGGGGATGCCGGCGATGAAAGTGATGCGGGCGGGTCCGCCGGGGTCGGAGGGAGGAATCGCAAGTTGTTGATTCAGAATTCCCTGCGAAAGAAGCGGGAGCGCGGCAGTTTCCCCATCGGTCAGTTGAAAGGCTGGTTCCGCCGGGTAACTCGTCACCGGCTGGTTCGTAGAAATATCCACAATGGCAAGTTGGTTGAAGAACGCCACCGATTGAATATGTTCAGCCAGAACCGCTTGTAATTCACCGTTGCTCACTTGCGCGAGGCGCGGGTCGGTTGCGATTTGCGAGGAGAGGCTTTGCCCCGATTCTAAAAATTGCGGAATGGCTTGCGCGCTCAATTGCGCCGCGCTGGCAAGCCGGTCTTCGAGCAGTTTGCGCGCGGCGGAGCCTGCCACCACCCACGCGCCGACGAGGAGCAGGATGAGCAAGGTGGAGATGATGGCGCCCGCGCCGGAAACAAATCGCGTCTCGATGCTTTTTTCAGCGGGCGAAGGTTGCAAGGCTCCGCGCCCGCCCCATAGCCTTGGAAACACTGTGGAGATGACCTGCGCGGCGAACCCTGCAATGAGCATTTCGATGCCGAAAGCAAAACTTGCCGCGCCGAGGTTGCTGAAGGCGTAATCGAGTCGCTCCGCCGGCGATGCCGATACGGTAGTGACCGCGCTGACGATGAACAACAGCGCATGGATCAAGGTGAGGAATACCACGTTGAACAATGGCTGTCGGAGCAGGTTGTAAAGCGGAGTGCGATACCGCTGGCGCGTGTCTACGGCAAATACCGCGCCGAGGATTCCAAATTCAACAATGGAAAAAATAGAATGCGTATCCCACACGCCGCGCAAGAGTCCGCCGAACATGCCGAGAGCCGCTCCCGCAAACGGACCGAACAAGCCGCCTGCCAAAGTCCATGGAATGGCGGAGAAGATCATCACGGTGGAGCCGGGCGCCTGAGCCGGGATGCCGGGCACAGGTAACGCCCCGCCTGAGGAAAATTCCAAACCGAGGAATAATGTGGCGATAGGCGTAAAAAGCGCTAACGCGATCAATACCCACGTGTTGCGTTGCGAAATCGTTGAGTGATACTTGCGCCAATTTGATAGGAGAAAGGCGAGCAGTCCTGCCAGCCCAACCCAGATCAGCCACCCAGCCAGCGAGGGCGTGTCGATGTATGCCAGGCGCGTTAGCAATGTCGCGATGAACTGCATGATGGGATTATAGCGTTAATCCAACCCCTGAACAGCGATATTACCCAGATGAAATGTAATCGTATTTCCCGCGATATTCTTTCGGAAGCAGACGCGCAATCTCTTCCATGATCTGACGCGTGCCTGCCCGGATCATCTCTGCCCGCGCCGCCTGCTCTTGTATCCTGAACGGTTTCCCCACCGTGACCGTAACCGGCGCGCGCTGAAACCATTTGCGCTCAAAGATGGATATGTTTTCGGTGCCGGTCAACGCGATGGGCACGATGAGCGCGCCAGACTTCACTGCCAGAAACGCCGCGCCTTCCGTGCCTTCTTCGAGCGCGCCGGTGAGCGATTCTCGCCCCTCGGGCGCGAGGGCGATCATGCGTCCCGCTTGCAAACCTTCGAGCGCGGAACGAAGCGCCCTGCGGTCCGGTGAGCCGCGATGAACCCAAATGACTCCATACGCGCGACCGACAACTCCCACCCAGCCATCGTTGTGCAATTCGATCTTCCCGATCGCATCCATCGGGGCGGGAAGCGCGGCGAGGAGTACCGGCGCATCGGCATCGCCGAGGTGGTTGAACACGAGCAAGGCAGGTCCTTGCCGGGGAACGTTTTCCAATCCCGTGAAGGTTGGTCGCGTTACGACTCGCACAACGACTCGCGCCACGCCTTGAAGCAGGATGCGAAAGATACGTCGCGCAAACGTCAGCCTCGGCAGAGAGACAAGATCGGGTCGCCAGATCTCAGCAACCGGTTTGGGTTCATCTGTGAGATTGGTCATTTGGGCATTCTCAAGAATGCTTGACAGAACTTTTCTTTTGTACACGGAACACACGGACTACACGGATTCTTCCGTAACAAACGAAAAAATCCGTTTGATCCGTGGAATCTGTGCGCTAAATTACAACCAATCATTTGTTGAGAAAGCCATGGGTTATTCATTCGCCTTGTGCATAATCGTACACCCCGCGATATTCCTTCGGCAACAAGCGCGCGATCTCTTCCATGATCTGCCGCGTTCCCGCATGGATGGATTCGCGGCGGTCCGAATCGACATTCAAGCGGAACGGCTTGCCCATCGTCCATGTGACTTTCGCTCGTCGCCAGCGTTTCATGTGCCCGTACACGTTTTGATTTTCGGTGCCGGTCAGCGCCAACGGAATCAACGGCGCGCCCGATTTGATGGCGAGGAATGCCGCGCCGTCGGTGCCCGGTTCAAGTCCGCCGGTGAGCGTTTGCCTCCCTTCGGGGGCGATGGCGATGATGCGTCCTTCGGCGAGGGCGTCGAGTGCGGTTCGCAGGGCGCGGCGATCGGGCTGTCCGCGGTGGATCCAGATCACCCCGTAGGCACGAAGCGCGGGTCCCACCAGCCAGTGGTCATAACTATTCTCGATCTTCCCAATGACCTCATCGGTGTAAGGGAAGGAGGCGAGGTTCAGCACTGCGTCCGCGTCGCCGACGTGGTTGAACACGATGATGGCTGGTCCCTTTTTCGGTTTGTTTTCGCGTCCTTTGTAGGTGACGCGCATGATGGAATAGGCGAACGCTCTCACCAGATAACCGAAAAATAAGCGATAGACGCGTCGCGCAAGAGTGAGGCGCGGGAGCGATACCATTTCCGGCTTCCACACCTCGGTGACCGGTTTTGGGGGAACGTGGGTTTGATTCTCCATGGGCGTTCGGAACCTTTGATGATTCAAGAGATGTAGTCGTACTTGCCCCGGTATTCTTTCGGAAGCAAGCGCGCGAGTTCTTCCATGATGCGGCGCGTGCCCTCGCGGATCGTATCCTGGTGGTTGGGTTGTTCCTCCAGGTGGAAGGGTTTGCCCACCGTGAGCGTGACCGGGGCGCGCTTCCATTGCTTCATGTTCGCGTACGTTTTTGCATTCTGGGTCCCGGTCATGGCAACTGGAATGATCGGCGCCCCCGATTTGAGCGCGAGGAAGGTTGCGCCATCGGTGCCCTCTTCCAGCCCGCCGGTGAGGGTTTGTCTCCCTTCCGGTGAGAGGGCGATGATCCGCCCTTCTTCAAACCCTTCTAATGCCACCCGCAGAGCCTTACGATCGGGTTTGCCTCGATGAATCCAGATGTAGCCATAGGCGCGGAACAATGGACCAACCAGCCAGTGATCGTCGCGGTTTTCAATCTTTACGATCCCATCCAGCATGTGCGGTATGACGGCAACGAGCACGACCGCGTCCACGTCCCCGGAGTGGTTGAAGACCACCATGGCAGGTCCCTTTTTTGGAAAGTTTTCCAACCCTTTGACAGTGACGCGAAGAAAGAGGAAGCTAAGTAATTTCATCAGAAGCCGATAGACATATCGAAACGCCTTCCGCGCCGGCGTGAGACGCGGCAAGACGATCAGTTCGGGCTTCCAGACTTCAGTTACGGGTTTGGGCGGTTGAGCGGATTGTTCCTGCATATGAACCTCGATATCGCGGCGTTGTTGTTCTCGCGTGATACCCCATGACGTGCTTGGCGCGGTTTTGTCTCACTTGATGAATGGGAGCAGGCGAGGAAAAATAAGGTTTTCTCAGCGTTCTCTGTGTCTCTGTGGCTGAAGAAATTACCGCTTAGGCAAGAGGTCTGTTAGACATTCCCTTACTTGCACAATGCCAATACTTTTTCGAACACTTCATCCGCATCCATTGTGTCCGAATCGATGGTCACGGCATCGTTGGCGGCTTTGAGCGGGGCAACATCGCGCGTCGAATCGATGCGGTCGCGCTCGATCACCTTCGCGAGTATTTCCTCGTATTCCGCCGCGCCGCCGCGCAGAAGAATTTCATGGTATCGCCGCGTGGCGCGTTGTTGCGCGGTGGCATCGAGATAGATTTTCAAATCCGCTTCGGGCAAGACCACCGTGCCGATGTCGCGCCCCACCATGACGATCTTGCCGCGCAAGCCGATGTGCCGTTGTTGCGCGGAGAGCGCGCGCCGCACACCGGGATACGCCGCAACGACCGACACGCGCGCTTCCACTTCCCGCGCGCGAGTTTCCCACGTGATGTCTTTGCCCTCCACGAGAACATCGCACGCGCGTCCATCCAACGTGGAGGCTGGCGCCACATCGATGGGAGTTTTCTCCACCAGCGCGGCGACCGCGTCTTCCTCGCTCACATCAATTCCGCGATTCAGCGCGAGCCATGTGATTGCGCGATACATCACGCCCGTATCGAAGAATAAATATTCGAGCGCGTGGGCGAGCCTCAACCCCAGCGTGGATTTACCGGAAGCGGCGGGTCCGTCGATGGCAATGATGTTGGGGGTCATGGCTGTCCGCTTGTGCGCGCATCGGGGAAGAGGTCATCGCGCGCCCACAGGATGATGGTCTCGTTTTCCGCGGGTAGTTTTCGGAAGACGAGCCACGAGATCCAATCTGCGGTCTGCGCGATTTCCCATTGCGGTTGAGCGCGCCACGTGAAATCCTGTCCGCGATAGGCGGCGGGAAGGCCGGGGTCGTCCAGTACCGGGGTGATGAAAAGCGGAGGGGAGGATTGCGGATCAAGCACGGAGACAACTTTAACTGAGTGGTTCCGCAAGGCCCATTCGAGGGCCGGGGAGTTGATTCCCACGATGAGCGCCGCTTGAGACTGGTCGTGACCCAGGCTGAACTCTGAGATGTCTTTCACGCTGGCGAGGAGCAATTCTGCCTGGACCGGCTTCGAGTCGGTCATCCAAAGTTCGAATCCGTCCGGATAGCGCAGTCCGCTGGCGCCCCATGCTGTGGCAAGCGTGTACAAACTGACATAGGCAGTGAGCGCGATGGTTGCCCCGAGCCGGGCGATGCGGGCAGACCAGCCGAGCGCAATCAGGGCGATACACACGAGAAGGATGGCGAGTGAACTGATCAACACAGCCAGCGGTGGGTTATCCACAGTGCCGATGAGCGGCAGGGTGGCGGGCTGGCTGAACGGGTTGAGCGCCAGATTCGAAACGGTGAATGAGATGTAGACTAGCAGGATAAGAATGGCAAGCACCACAATGCCAACTTCGGCATATTCCTCGCGGCGGACCTCAAAGACGCGCGAAAGTTCGAGCGCGGCAAGAGCGAGCAATGGAATGACAACCCATACGAGCGCGGAAGGCTGGCGATAAAACACAGCGAGCAGAAGCGCCACGCCGAGCCAGATCGCCAGGCGTTTGGCGCGTTTTCCGCTGGCGCGTATCGCGCGGAGGATGGCAAACGCGGCGAGGAGTATCCCCAGAGGTTCGTAGAGCAGAAAGGTGAGGCTCATGCGAGCCGGCGTAACGCCCGCCTGCGCGACCCAGCCGCTGAAATAGGCGGGGATGGAGGCGAGCGCGGCGCTTAATCCGTTGGGGGCGAGGAAGAAGAGCGTGCCGCAGAGGAGCAGGGTGGCGATGAAAGAGATGAGTAATTGGGGGTTGGTAAGTGGGAATTGGGAAATTGGAGACTCTGGGTTTGAGGTGGATGGCGGGGTCTCTATGGATTTTGATTTTGTTGCTCGAACAATCCCCCAGGCGAGGGCGAGGCTGAGGATGCCAGCCCAGAGCGCAGGTCCGGAGAGAAGCGCGAGGGCGGCAAAGATCCCAGTTGGGATGGCGCGCTTGTTCATCCAGAATCCCACGGCGGCGAGGAGGAAGGTCAGCGCTAAGATAGTCCCGCCTGCTGTGCGTGAGAATGCCACCAGAAGCGGGTCGATGGCAAGGAAGAGCGCCAGGATCGCCGCCGGGCGCGGTTTGATCTGTTCGCGGAAGAGGAGTGGCACAAGGACGATCGCGCCACCTGCCAGCGCGGGGAAAAAACGCGCGAGGAAGTTGTTGCTTTCTGTCACCGCAAACAAAACGCTGGTGAGGAGGATGTACGCGGATTGCGGCGCGAGCAACGGAGATTCGCCGCGCGCGAGGGCGAGGGCTTGCAAGGCGAGAGTCGCTTCCGAGTCGGTGAGCGGCGCCGCGCCGAGCGCGATGAATCGCAGGGCGAGGGCAAGTAGAAAAGCCAGCCCATACAGCCAGCCTCCGTGTTTGAGTGGGGAGGAATTCATGGGAGCAATTTTACCTTGTTACGAATTATGTGATGTGGTTGGATGAAAGGCGGAAAATGCAAGACGGTTTACGCTACAATTTATTCTAGCAGAGGTATGTTATGAACCTTTCCGTGCGAAGCAAATCATCACGCTATGAAAAAGGCACCATCCGCGATGCGGTGTCTTTTGCGTTGAATAGCGCCGCGTCAAATGCGCGCCAGCGTTTCGAGCATTATGCCGGCCTCTGCAAAAAATTCGAGAAGAAGCACAAGATGACATCGGCAAAGTTCATGGAGAACTTTGAAGCGGGCAAACTTGGCGATGAGCAGGAATTCTTCGATTGGTATGCCGCCGCGCGCGGATTAATACTGTGGCGCGAACGGTATGAAATTCTTTCCGGGGTTTCTGTGTGAATTCGCGCGAGTATTACGCCGGCGTTCAGAAGGCGATCCTTGCCGCGCCGCACGTTATTCAAACGGATATTTCCTTCGATGAAGTTTCGGAGGAGGAATGTTACATTCGAGGGGTGGTTACGCCGCGCGGCGGATTTGAACTTCATATTACAGAGTACGTTGTAACAGAGCCGGAGTTCAAACGGCTGAAGTACCGCTTTCATCTTCAAACATCCGAAAACAAAATGATCGTCAGGTGGGACAATGCGCCGCATCGTCCCGAAGTCGAGACGCACCCAGATCATATTCACATTGGGAAAACTGTGGAGGCAAACCCACCTATGGATATCTCTCAAGTTTTGCAAAAGGCGTTGCCTTTTATCGAATAATCCCGTTGGTTTTGCGAACGGCAGGATGGTCACGGCGCTTCGTAGATCGTCACGTTCCCCTGTTGAAATACAACTTTCAAAAAGAGGTTGAACTTTTCCTCGTTGATCGCGTAGGTATTACGCTCGAGAGTTCCGATATACACAAAACGGATGTTGTAACGCGCGATGATTTCCTGCGCGGTGAACCAATCGGGCGTGGAATACAACGTTTCGATATCCTGTTGACGCGCGCCTTGCAACGATTGATCGCGCCACTGCCCTTCGTGGTTGCCCCAGCCCAACACGGTGGGTAGACCGGTGTAGATCGAGATGCGCGCGTAGGAGGAGTATGCGCCTCCCACTGCCTCGGCAACTATCCCGTCCGGCGCGGAGCGGAGCCACAGGATCGCCGCCGCTTCGTCGGGATTCTCCGCCTTGACGCGGTTGAAATCGTCGAGTGTGAAGCCGAAGAACGGCGGCTTGAAGTTATTCGTTCTGTTCACAAACCCAAGCGCGGGATAGGCAAGCCCCACGATCAAGACCAACGTAAACACAACAGAGAATATTCCTTTTGCCCTACCCTGCGCATTTCTGAGCAAGACAGCCGTCCCGTAGGCGGCGGCGAGGGAGAGAACCATCCATGCCTGAAAATAGAATTTAAAAATAGTGTTGATGCGATACCCAAAATTATCGCGCAAGTAAACGAACTCGGGACCAAGGATCAACAAAAGCCCGAGGAACATCAGCAACAACGCGAAAGTATGCGATGGCTGGCGTTCTTCCACAGGCGCGATATCTTCCGCATGTTCATTGGTCAACAAATACGAGAGTGTGGGGATCAGCAAAGCCAGCAATGTGACCAGGCTTCCGATGTGCGCCAGCCGACGCATCATACTCGCGGCAACAAATCCGCTTGCGCCGCCAGCCTGCGACGCGATCCACGGGTCGATGAGGTCCGGGCGGGCAAACCAGGCAACGGTTCCCACCGTGAACATCGCGAGGAATAAAATGAACACAATTCCGAATGACGCTTTCATCCCAACGCGCCAGTTTGCGGAGCCGTTCACGCGGCGATACAACAGGAACGCGAACAGCGGAATGAACAGCGCGCCCCACATCACCCACAACTGCGCCCCGCGCGTGGGATACATGAACGATGGCAGGATTCCTCCCGCTTGTGAATCGAACCCAATGAAGAACGGAAGGTACATCACGTACGCGACGACCAGCATGGGAATACCCAGCAGGAAAAAATCCTCGAGTCTTTCCCAGCCCCAGCCTGATTCGCGGACCCGAGCCAGCGCATACGCGAAAAGGATCAGCGCGCACGTGGTGAGAATATCCCACGTGTTGAGGAAGGCAAGCCCGCCGATGAGCAGGGCAATGACGAAGAATCCCGTCTTGCTGATGTTCAGCCGCGCAACATAGAAATCCGTCCTCCCTTTGAAGCCGCCGAGGAAAAGGTTCAACGCGACAGCCACCGCCAGCAGAACGAACGGCATCGCCAGAATATGCGGGTGTAAATCGCCGAGGATGAACGAAAAGGCGGGGAACTCGCTGATCACATCGCCGGTCGGATTGTTTTGCAGATCATAGTCCATGATCACGCGCGAGGCGCGCCACCACCACCAGTAGCGATCGGGGATCCATCCCAGCGGTTGCGTCGGCGCGTCGCGCAGTTCGGGGATGCCCAGCCACGTCCAAAAATTATTTCCGCTCACCCAGAACAATCCGCGCTGGTGGAGGATTTCGAGGAAGCCTTCGACGTTGGAGATGAGGAGGAGGAATAAGGGCGCAAGCAATGAAGCGACTATGAACGGTGGACGGTGGACGGTCTTGTTTTCCACGGTCTGTGGTCTATGGTCTAAGGTCTGCGAAAGCAAGTTATACAAAATTCCATACGCGCCGACTGCGGAGAGGGCGAAGATGAGCGCGATCATCAAGTTGAACGCGGCGGTGGCAGGCGTGCCGGTAAAGATCGCCAGCATGGAGGTCATCACATAGCCGAAGTAGTAATACGAAATGGAGTATCCCGAAAGCCACAAGTCGCGCGGGGGAAATGTCGGCGAGTTCATGATGCCGTTGATCATCATCAACTCCATCGGCTTTTCGGTGCCGAGGATCTCCGGGTTTGCCGCGCGGATGAATGCTATGAAGGAAAAAGCGGCGAAGAAGAGGATTTCTGTTGTGATGATGAGGGATCGGTTGGATTTGAGGAAAGCGCGAATTGGAGAATTTGCGATGGTCGAGTAACCTGAGGCGGTAGCCGAAGGCGTCTTGAGACTGGAGGTTGCCCACGCGCTCAAGCCTGCGAGTACCAATAGCCCAAGCAACAGACCGCCGATGTCGTTTTGCGCGATGTCGAACGAAGCGAACAACCAGAAGATGTATCCCCAGACCAACAAGCCGAACGCGCGCGAGAGGGTGTAGCCGCGATCAGCCAGCGCGGGGAAGAGGCGATAGGCGAGAGGGAACGTCAGCCAGCCGAGGAGGGTGGAGAGGAGGTACCAGAGGAGGAAGGAAAGCATTACGATTTACGATTTACATATGGAGTGTCACCCTAAGAGAGCGCTTTCCAGCGACCGAAGGGTCTGCTTGTTGGCGAGGAGATGCTTCGCTTCGCTCAGCATGACACATGATGGTTAGAGATTATCCGGCAGGACGAAGACATCGTCCGCGTTGCGTTCCATGTCCAGCGTTTTCGTCACCGCGTCGTGGTTGATGGGACCGTATATGTGCGGAAACTTGGCATTGACGGGAACGCCGGGAGGGGGACCGCCGGATGGTTTTTCCCATTTCACAGGCGAGGTAAGTTTCGTTTCATCGATCACAAGGATCGTCAACTTGCGGCGAGCCTGAAAGAAATCCATCGCCACCGGCACAAGTTGCTCCATGGTCGAACAATGGATGAACCCCTCTTTTTCGAGGCTTTTGGCTTTGTACGGTCCGGTTGCCAGCGCGTATCTCCAACTTTTGCGAAAGGTGAGGTGGTAGATCATGGTTGCTCCTGTTCATATGGAAATGTCACCCTGGGCGGTAGTGAAGGGTCTCCCATCTTGTGAGGGAGATGCTTCGTCGCCGCAAAGAGGCTCCTCAGCGCGACATGGTTGTTACGGTATCACTTCATAGATCACGGTCGCGCCGTCGCGATACACTTCGCGCCAGTATTCGCCCTCGTGTTGTTCGAACTTGGCGATGCCCTCCGGCGTGTAGGCGGCGCGCTCGAGCTGACCGACGATAATATACTTCACATCATACTTTTTGAGGAATGCCCGAACGACAGTGAGATCGATGCTGTTGTAGAAATCATTCACTTCCGTGCCGCGGTCGACGACCTGTTGAGAAAACAGAACACGTTGCTGTTGTTGATGCCATTGCCAGCCGATCACATCGGGAAGCCCGGTATAAATTGTGAAGCGCGAGTGCCACTCATATTGTCTTCCCGCAGACGCGGCTTCCGCGATCACTGGCGAGCCTTGCGCGTGATCCTGCATCCAGCGGATGGCGCGGTAATCCTCGCTCAGTTCCAGGCGTTGACCGTACGTATCATATTGAGCGTATTGCATGAACGTCATCGAATCGAGCGCGCGCGGGGCTTCGAGGATCCAGCGGTCTTTGATCTTGCCGGAGGTGGCGGTGACGGTGTACATCGCCGCGCCGGAGACCAGCAGAATCATCACGCCCTGCCAGAACGCGCGCCAGCCCGGTAGCCAGCGGAAGACGGATGGCAAGGTCCATGCAAATGCCGCGGCGGCGCTCACCGCCAGCATGAACCACGATTGTAAATAGAATTTGAAGATGGTGTTCTGCCGCCCAATATCGCCGCGCACAACCGCCATCTCAACCACGACCGTGATGAGCATGGCGGTGCCGATCAGGAACAACGCGAACCGTTTTGTATCGGGCAGGCTGGGGCGCAACATCAAAACGCCCGCCCACGCCGCGATGGGCAACGCGATCCATGCCACCGCCACGCCGCCGTACTCTGTGCTGGATTGCATGTACTGGATCACGAACAACATCAGCGCGAACACAACCAGCGCGCCCTCGATCAGCCATTGAAACGGCTTGAGTTTTCGCAATGATGAAGCAGGCGTTTGAGCCATCCACTCGCGCGTTTCCCAAACCATCCACGCGACGATGATGAACAGGAGCAACCCCCACATGGTGAAGTACGAAGCCAGCGGCGTGAAGGGTCCCTTCCACGGGTCGAGCGCGCTGTACGCCTGATAGTAGGCAATGCGATACGGCAGGTACAACAGCCTCGACAAGGCGAACAAGGCAACGACTGCGCCGCCCGTCCACGCGAGGCGTTTTAGCAACGACCCGGCTTCGACATATCGCCACACGGAATAGGCGACCGCAATAACCCCGATCAATAAGTACGTATACGTGTCGGATAGATTGGTGGGGAACACCGCGCCGATGATCAACCCGCCGATGAGGAATCCCAGCGCGGTCATCCACGCTTCAGCCGCAGGGTGGGCTTGACTCTTCCAACTGGCGCGCGCCGCCACCACCGACAGAGCCCAACTGATGGTGAGCAATGCCAGCGGCATGACGATCATGTGCGCGTGCAAATCGCTGTATAGGAATGTGAACAGCGGGAACTCGGTGATCTCGTTGCCCCCGCCCGGTGGGATGACGCGGCTGGGATCCCAGTACCAGTCTCCAGGTCCGACCGGAAGCGAGCCGCCTTGTGTGATAAGTTTCAATCCTTCCGTCGCCCACTTCACGCGTTGCCCGAAGGTGGAATCCCAGGTGAAGGCTCCCAGCGAGCCGAGTTGTTGCAGGCGGTTGTAGATCATTTGCACCGTGCCGAGGTTGCCCAGCAGGATGGCGAGGAAGGAGGCGGCAAGGGCGCTGATTAAGGATAAGGGATGAATTATGAAGGGTGAAGGTTGAGGGTCATCTACTTCGTGTTGCGACCCTTCGCCTCCGCTCGGGGCAAGGTTGCGTATTACGGGAGTGAGTAAATTCCATCCAATCGAGAATGCGCAGATGCCGACGATGGCGAAAAGCGTCGGCAGGATGAAGTTGTACGCGATGGACGGCACGATGCCGAGCAGTTTGACCGGCGTGCCAACCAGCACGAAGCCGTAATAATAATAGTTGATGTATCCGCCCGCGAACCACGGGTCATACGGCGGGAAGGATGTGCTTTTGATGACGGCGTTGAAGTACGAGAAATCCATCGGGCGCTCGCCGCCTTTTGCCACATGCCACAGGTCTGGGTTGCCGATGCGGATGAAGAGGTCGATGAAAAAGAACAGCAGGAAGATGCCTTCCACGAGCAGGAAGTATTTTCTTTTGTTCTTCCATTCTTCGCGCAGTTCATTGCGTTGGTAATAACCAAGCCCCACGCCCATGAGCAGGATTAAGCCGAAGACAATTGCAATGGTCGGGCGCGTGTAGGGGATGCCGATCGAGCCTCCCATCCATGCCAGCCAGCCGAAGAGCGCCAGCCCCAGCGCGCGGCTGAGCGGGTAACCGTGGTCTGCCAGGCCGGGCATGGCGATCCGCGCGAGCGGATACACGGCAAGCCCAAGAGTCAAGATGAAGAGATACCAGACCAGCAAGCCCAGCCACGGGTTGCTGTTGAGCGCGGAGTTGTAGTCGAACAGCTCAGACCACGTGCCGCCGGCGCGTTGTTGCGCAAGTTTGTCGGCGGGCAACATCAGGGATTTGTAGTCGCTGAATTGGCGCGGGGTGAGGCGCGCTACTTTTGTCAGGTCGACCGTGCTTAGAACGGATTGCGCTTGCGCCGTGTGGTAGTTTCCGTTCTTTTTGAAGATCAACACTTTCGGGTGATCGTAGAAGGTGAATGCCTCTTCGGCGTACTGATCGTTGATTTCGAAATTGCCTATTTTGGGGAATGTCTCGAATACCGCGACGAGATCGAAGCCGAGTCTGCCTTCGTACATGCCGGGTTGAGCCTCGTGGTAACAACGGATGATATTTTCGCCGATTGGGCAACCGATGAGTTCGCGGTAATACAGCGTGGTCAGCGGATAGCGTTCGGGCAGGCGCGTGATCTGCCCGTATTGGTGGTTGGTGGGGATGAAGATGTAGTCTGCCTGGTCGAGGGTGGTGACGAAACGCGCGAGTTTATCGGCGTTGTCGTCCCAGTAGACTTGCAGATTCAAGTCGCCGCGGTAGAGTCCGCCGAAGGCGTCGTAGCCGTCCACGCGGAAGGGAAGCGGGTAATCGTAGTCCGTTTCGTTGACGACGGCAGAGCCGGTGATCGCCAGAATTCCCTGATCGATTTGTAAGCGCAGGTAATATTGAATGCCTTTTGCGATTTTCACAGGCTTGTCGAATTCAAGCGTGTATTCTTTGCCGCGCGGGTCGTTTGTGGAAGGGAAATCGGAGGTCAATGATGCGATGGCGAGGATTTGTTCCGGGGTGTGGTCAATGCCGCTGGAGAGAGTCAGGCTGAGGGTGGAGGAGGAGGCGAGCGCGTTGGCGGCGTGGCCGAGTGTGATGGCGGTGAGGAGTCCATCCGCGTTGGAAATAAAAGTGGTGTCGTACGGCGCGGATGCGTTGACAGAAGTTTCAGGTTGAATCGGAATGGGCTGGTTATAGATCGAACTGTCCGTTTCGATATGTAGAGTGATCGGACCCGGCACGTTTTGATAGATCCAGCGCGAGGCGGCAATGCGAGGTTCTTCGCGCGTGTAAATGCTTTGGAAGGCGAATGCCCACGCGGCGGTTAATGCAACGACGAGTATTCCAATGGCAACTGCAAGAATCTTTGGAAGGTTGAAACGTTTGAACATTTGAGCGTTCAAACCCGCTAACTCAAACACCACCCACGCCGCCATCATGGCGAGCAACGGATAGATCGGCAGTTGATAGCGCATGGTCGGGTTGAATTCCATGGACTGCCAGAGGAAATATGCGGCGGTCCAACCCCACAGGAGCGTGTGACGCCATTCGCCTTTGAGGATGCGCCAGCCCATGGTGAGGAATCCGATCCACGCGAGGATGCCGAGTGGAAGACCCAGCCCCCAGGTCGTCAGGTTTTCAAATGAATATAAATGCGAGCGCCGCGCCCATTGCAGGTTCCATGGCAGGTCGGCGTCGCCTTTTGCCTGGATGCGTTGTTCCTGAATGTTGGCGATCCATTGCGGGTTGAGTCCAAGGCCGTCGAACGCATACGGCTGGAAAATGCGGAAGGAGATCAGCGCGGCGAGTCCGCCGGCGAGTAAACAGGCAGTGATCAGTAACCAGTAAGCAGTGGATCGTGGATGATGGACAATGGACGATGGGCGATGGATGGTTTCTTCCTCGCTTTGTTGATCTTCCACAAAGAGAGCAGATTCGGTCTGTTGTCGACGGTCTATGGTCAGGTAGCGTAATGCGAACGCGCCGGGCAGGAGGATTGCCAGCGGGTAAATATTCACCTTCGATGCCAGCGCCATGCCGTAGGCAACGCCGAAGCCGATGCTTAGGAGAAATAGAGGAGTAGAGAATAGAGAGCGGAGGATTTGAGAATTGGAGATTGGCGAATTGCTGGTTGCGGGCGTATTAAGATCGGAAGCTGGAGAGTGGAGATCAGCGACTGGAGACTCGAGACTACTCGTTGAGTCAGCAGGTAAGCCTCTAGTTTCTAGTCTCTGATCTTTCCACAGCATGATTTCAACGGCAAAGTAAATGGCTAGAAACGCAAACGGGTTGACGAACAGGTCTGTGGTGAAGAAGTGCGACTGCTGGATCTGCATCACCGTCAGCGCGGAGAACAACGATGCCAGCAACGCCACGCGGCGGTCATACAAGCGCGAGAGAATGGCATACAGGATCAGGATCGTGAACAGGTCGGCAAAGGCGGAGAATTGCCTGCCCAAAAGTTTTACATCGAGTTGTCCGGTCGCCTCCGCCGCGACGCGCACGAGGGTGATGGGCAGATTACCGTAGACGAAGAAGGTTTGCCTGCGATTGTACGGGCTGAGCGTGGATGTTGCGCTGTCGAAATAATCGCCGAGGTTGATCCAAACCTGTTTCTCGGCGGGGCAGGCGTCGATCGGCAGAGCCGCGTCCGCGCATTTGTGCGCGCGAAGATTGGCAACCACGCCCGAAAGAAAATTCTCATCCGGATGCTGGTGCTCGCCTTCGCCCCAGTTCATGCCGCTCAAGCGCAAATAACCCGCCAGCGCGAGCACAAGCACAAGAAGAATATCGAAGAGCCAGAAATATTTTTTGTAAGTCATAAATCTCAGACCTGATTGGCTTTCAAAGAAATCGTGATGGAAAACAACTTTCTGATACAAAGGGTTAGATCTTGAAAGGTTTTACGGAAACCTGTCACCTTGTTTTTGCCCAAAATGGGCTACATCTCATCGGGCTGTCGGGTTGCTCGTCAGGCTCGCGGGGCTGAAGCCGCCTGCTCAGCGCATGGAAGCCCTTTGGGCTGGCGCAACCAGTCCGCTTCAGCGGACTTTCACGAACTGAGGTGGTTGTCGAGTTTATCGAGACACAGGGCTTTAGCCCGACGGGACAGCGAATCCTCAATCTTTTCTCGCGCAACGTTCAATGACTTGTAGCCTATTTTGCACAAAATTTAGGTGTCAGGTCTTTTAGTTACCCGGCACAAAGAACATCCAAAAATCGTGCCCGGAAATATCCGATTCGAACAACCGCAATGTCCCGTTCGGGTATAACTTTTTCAACGCATCCAGCGATTGCTGGTCGTTCACCGCCGGTTCATCGGTGTTGGCTTTCAGAAGGAACAATTTCGGACCCGGCATTTCCACGGTGGAGGCAAAATTTTCGGGCCACAGCGCCATGTCGCGGTTCGGGATGCCCGCCCATGCGGCAGGCAGGCGCGTATCCACCCAGTGCGGGAACGGCACCACCCAAATCGTCTCTGTCGTGCCGTAGGTTTGCTCGAACTCACGTATGACTCGTCCCATGTCGGATGTGTTCCACGAACCCATGCGGAACGAGTTGGCGAACGTATCAAAAACCAGATTGTAATTTTGTAAAACGGAAGTGACCAACAGGATTCCCGTCAGCCCCCAGGTGACGACGTTTCGCAGCCCTCTCCCTTTCAGGCTGGTGACCAAACCGTCGAGCGCCAGCGCCGCCAGCAGGAAGGCGGGGATACTTGCCGCGCCGGCGCGGTTGAGCGCCGGGTTCTCGCCGGGGAACGCCAGCGACAACGTGGATGGCAATTGCAACAACGGAATGGACACGAGCAGGAATAAATCCTGCCAGTGACGCTTGCGGATATAGCGAATCAACACGAGGACAAACCCCAATAGGAACAATGCGCCCGTGACCACGTCCAGCGCGGGGCGGTGAGGGATCGAGTTGACCCAGATCTCGCCATCGTCGAGGTTAAACATCATCAATGCTTTGCCCACGTTCGATGCGAAGATGAGCGGGGCGGGTCCCGGCAAGGGCTGTTCAACCGTGCTCAACCGGGAAAAAGCGCGGAAACCGAAGATATCCGGGTTGTCGATCCAGAAACGCAACAAAGGGAGAAAGACAAGCAACGAGGTAAGCGCCAACATGGCCAGCCAGACCGGTGCTTCTCTGCGCGCGCCTTTTGATTGCGAGTGCATCCAGTACAAGATGAACGCCGTGATGACCACAAACGGAACAATGCGGAACGGGCTGTACCCATGCAAACCAAGCCCGAGGAACAAGCCGGAGAGGAGGAAATCGTTGCGGTTACGGGAGCGCAAGCCGCGCAGGAGGAAAAGAAGCGTCGGCGCCACGAAGAGGGGATACAGCGGGAAGCGCAGTCCGATGCGGCTGATCACATTGGGCCAGTAGGCGATTCCCGCGAGCATAAACGCGAAGAGCGCCACGCGCGTCCCGCCGATTTCTTTCCCGAGCAGGTAAATGAAGGGGAGGGTCAAAAAGCCGAGGATGGCGGCGCCGAGTTTCAGGCTGAGATACGACAAACCGGTGCCGAAAATATTCGCCACCCAGAGTGTCCAATACATTTGAATGGCTTCGCGACCGGTGTTGCGCGTGAAGAAAATATGCGTGTCGCCCTGTGACACATCGTATACATCGTACAGTTTTTCGGCATGGTCGCTGAACGGTTCCGCCGGCACGGTCGCTGTCTGTGTGAAGCGGAAGAAGAATGCCAGCGCGGTGACGGCAATGAGGAGAATTGCCCAACGCGAGATGATAATCGTCCACGTTTCGCGTTTGAAAAACCCGACAGTTTGCGCCAGCCAGTTTCTCGTTCCGCCGCTTTGAATCCAGAACGCGCCCATGAACGCGAGCACAGCAAATATCCAAACGGTGACGTTGAGCGTTGTGAAGAGGTTCTCGCCCAGCAGGGTGAACGCCCACAGACCAAGCCCCAGGCTGAGGATTAACACCACTGGGCGATAGGTGAGCGGGTCTGTCCCGTCGGATGTTTCAGCGAGAGGCGCGAGAGTCCATTCGCCGCGATAGAGTCCCCATCCTAACGCGAACAGCGCGACTACGAATAACGCGATCCCCAGTTTGGTATCCGGCGGCGGCTCGAGTAGCCATTGACCTGCCAACGTAAGAATAAGCGCAAGCAGGGAGCGCCACGGGAAGGGAGTTTGAATGTCGGAAGGTTGGAAGGTTTCAGGCTGGGATTGATCGTTGAACGTTGAGGGTTGAGTGATAGTCGCCGACGGCTGTGCTTCTGCAAAATCGGGAATCTGAACCCTGCCGCCTCGAAACAGTGATTTGACATAATCGAGGACACTGGGTTCATCGAACGGGGGTGGATGGTGAGGAGTGGTCATGAGTTCGTTTTGCGTCCCTTCGACTAGGCTCAGGGCAAGACTGCGATTGCGTTTCGCGTTTCGCTTAACTGCCTACCTGGGTTCCTGTTTCTTTGCAATCACAATGATGCTTTCTCCCCACGTTTGGGGAAGAAAAACCAGGCCCGTGATCGCTTGCAATCCGCCGAGCGAGCCGAAGGTCAACTTTTGGACCGCGCTGGGGATGAGCGGAATGTATGGCACATCCCAAAACCCGTCGGCGAAGATGCGTTTGATTGTAAAGCCTGCGCCTTCGATCAAGGAGACCCATTCGGCGGGTCGCTTCAACGAAACGTGAGTCGGGTCCTGGTAACCGATCCACTTTTCGCCTTTCCACGGCTTGAGGAGTGAATCGAGATTCGGCGTGGCAAGGATGAGCGCGCCGCCTGTTTCAGTCACGCGCCCGATCTCCTGGATGGCTTTTTGCGGGTCGGGCAAATGCTCCACGATGTGCTTGATGATAACCACGTTAAATGAGTTGTCGTTAAATGGAAGTTCCTGCGCGCTGGCGGTTTGTAAGTTTGTATTCGTTACAACGGATTTCGATTGCCTGACCGCCCAGTGGTTGATGTCGCAACCAAACGTTGTAAACGTATCTTCGAGTTGCCCCACGAGGTGCCCCATCCCAGACCCCACCTCCAGCAGACGCCCGCCGCGCCGTCCGTATTGCCGCGCCAGCATGGCGAAAAAACGATTCGACCACCAATACATGCTGTATTTGGCGAAGGTGATATTGGAGTACGTGTGCGTGGAGAAATAGTTTTCGTCGAAGGGCATGGGGGCTTATAGACAAGGAAACAGGCGCGCTAGTAGACAAGGGCGAAGGGAATGTGTTTCCTTGCGCGTGTCTACCTGTTTACCTCTTCCTCGCAATATAAAACGTAAACGTCCCGTTCTCGACCGGTTCAGGCGAGGCGTATTTGCCTACAAATTTTTTTGTCAACCAGAGATTCCATTTTGCGCGTGAGAGTATCCAACGCCCTGTGAGAACGCGAGCCACTACGGATGGAACGCCGAAATAATGTCCCCATTCTAACACGCGCATCGCGGAGGGCGAGAAGTAGTGCCAGTACCGTATCATTTCAAAACCGGCGCGTTCGAGGCGTTCCTTCCACGCCTCGGGCTCATCGGCGTGGTGCACGCGCGAAATTTTGCGGAACCAGTTTTCATACGGCTTGCCCAGCGCCTTCGAAATAGATAACGCGGAAAAATATCTCGTGTTCGGCACGCAGAAGTAAAACGGCGCGTCCTTCTTTAGCACGCGCGCGGTTTCTTTCAACACCTCGTCAATGTGCGGAATGTGCTCGAGCGCCGAGTTGCTGAATCCACTGGCGAAATAATTTGAAGGGAAGGGAGACATCGCGCCATCCGATTCAACCAACGATTGATACGCGCCAAATTTTTTTGCCTCGTGGATGGAGCCATGCCACGGGTCGAGTCCCACATCAATTTTTTGATCGAAGGTCAACGAGGCGAAGTGACCGTCGCCGCACCCCACATCGTAGACGGGCGCGGGCAGGGGCAGGGCTTGATAGTACGATGATTCAATTGCCCGCAAAAACGCGCGGAAGTAGGGAAGGTCGCGGAGGTGGAGGAAGAGGAAATCTTTCGATTTTCGATTTTCGATTGACGATTGACGATTGGTCATGATTTTTCCATAAGTTTTGCGAACAATTTTTCATATTCTGCCGCGATGGAATCGGGGTCGTAGGATTTCTTGATGGATTCGACGTCGCCCTTGAACTTGCCCGGTTCATTCAGGACGGTGAGGATTGACTCAGCCAAGTCAGCCGAATCGCCAATTCGAGCGACGCGTCCCATGCCGTGCATCGTCACTGGTTGCCTCACCCCCGGCAGCGCGGATGGGACGCACGGCACGCCGTTCATCATCGCTTCGATCTGCACGAGCCCGAACGCTTCAGTGGAGTTTAATGAAGGAACGGTCAATATATCGAGGTTGGGATAGAACGCCGCCATTTGAAGCGGATCAAGGTTTCCTAAAAACGTCCAATGCCCTGCCATTTCATATTCGCGGATGCGCGGCATGAGCCGGTCGGAATAGTTTTGCTCGCCCATCACGTTCTGATATGTCCCTGCGAATAACACTTGCGCCTTCGGATATTTTTTCAGGATGATGGGCAGCGCGTCGAGCAGGACTTCAACTCCCTTTTCCGCCGCAAAGCGCGCCGCCATGCCGATGACCGGCTTGCGTTCTTTCACGCGATGTTCCTCTGCAAAGGCTTCCACCGCGCCGGGAAGCGGAGCCGGCATCTCAACGGGAGGCAGGATGGGGGTCAGTTTGGAGGCGTAGCGCGAGAGGTAGGGAGAGTTATCCGCGTAATCCTGTGTGTAGGTGACGATGTGATTCGAGAAAATCCCCGCCGCGTGGTTCATCAGGTTCACGACGAAATTTACGAAGCGGTTGAAGAATCCGGGAGGCAATAATAAATCGCAGTGATAGGTGAGCACGGCGGGCTTGCCGAAGAAACGTCCGCGCAATGCCACGCCGGGCGCGTCGAATTGAGGCAGGTGCATTTGCACGACATCGTGTTGCAAAATCAAATTTGTCGCGACCCAGCCAAACGTCGGCGCGATGACGCCTTTGCTGACGCGCGCCGCCACCGGCACGCGGATAATTTTTACGCCGTCTATCATTTCTTCGCGCGGAAGCGACGGGTCATATTGCGTGGTCATCACAGTCACTTGATGCCCGCGTCTCACAAAGGCGCGGGCTAGGCGTTCGGCATAGATCGTCAGCCCCGAGGTGTGCGGGCGATAGTAGGTGAGAACGGTGAGAATTTTCATAAGGCGGGACGATTATACCCTTACAGCAAGCATGTCTTTGCGAGGGCGCTCTTGCTCCTTGCCCAAAGCAATCTCCTCGCTGATTCGGAGATTGCTTCTCGAAGACTCGCAACGACATCAAACAAGTCAGCGATTCCAGGAATACATTGATACAATCACCGCCTGTTGAGGTGACTTGTGAACTACAAAAAACAAATAATGGATTGGTTGGTCGCCACCCTGCGCGAGTCCGCGTGGGCGCCGCTGGGCGTGTTCGGCTTTTATTTGATCGGACTTGTCTTCGATTGGTACGATCGTTTTCCCCCGCTCGATATTCCCACGCATTTTATGGGCGGAGTAGCGATCACGTATTTTTATCGTTCCGCCATTAAACAATCGCAAAAATTTCTTGGCGACATTCCCGCGTTGGTTCAAGTCATATTCGCCTTCACCTGCACGGGGACGACGATCATCCTGTGGGAGTTCTACGAGAACGCGTTCGATTACCTCTTCGGCACAACCATGGTGCGCGGACTGGAAGATACGATCGTGGATATGTTTCTTGGGTTGACGGGGGCGTTGGTGTTGACGGTGTTGTATAAGCGGAAATAAATTTTAGCCACGGATTGAAACTGCTGTTCATCGGCAGGCTGTTTTTATCTTAATAGTTCTGGAGAGCATTCTCCACATCGTACTACAGTGCCGTTTTTGTCAATATAACACATGGTTTTGGTATTGTAAGTATATACAAAAGCTAATCCATTTGAAAATGGTTCGGCTAAATCATACTGCGGCGCGATAATTAACTTTCCAGTATTACTTATATACCCAAATCCTGTTGTGTCATTGCCTACTGCCGCCATTCCTTCTGAAAATCCTTGAAAATAATAGAATTGAAGTTGTTGTATGACCCATGCACCTTTCCGATTAATATATCCAAGCGATTTATCTTTTTTGACACCTGCCAGACCTTCAGAAAAAAGATTTGCGGCTTGAAATTGAAGTGGAATTATCATTTTCCCTGAACGGTCAATGTAACCATACAGTTTATTTATTTCGACTGGCGCTAAACCCTCTGAGAAAGGATATGCCCAATCAAACTGAAACGGAATAACTACCTCACCGCTGTAATTTATATATCCCCACTCGTCATCTAATTCTGCGGCAATCAAGTCATTGTCAGATATGAATAACCGTGTATATTGAGGGGTAATTACAAATTCTCCTTTTTTATTAATAACTCCAACCTTGTTATCTACTCTTACTCCTGCGTATCCATTGTGGAATGAATATGCAGATTGAAACTGAGGTTCAATAATTACTTTTCCGCTTTTATCTACATATCCCCATGTGTGTCCATCAAATGAAACGTCTGCGAGACCCTCTCTAAACCAGGATGCGCTCTTGAGTTGTGGTTGTATTACAAAGTTGCCAGATGTATTTATAAAACCCCAACCAGAGTCAGTCCGTACTGCCGCTAGCCCATCCGAAAATTGATAAACATCAAGAAATTGTGGTGGTATTACATTACGTCCAGTTTTATCTATAAATCCCCACAGATAATTCCCTTCGACCTTTTCGCAAATTCGAAATAGATCTATGCTTGGTTGGGGAATTAATATATATAGCAAAGCACCAAGCAAAACAATGCTAGCAATGATGAAAACGGATTTCTTATTCATACACATAAATGTTTGTTATAGCCCAACTATTCTATTTCACTTTGATTGATTAACTTTTGATTATGTCATGCTGAGTAGTTTACCAACTAAGTTTTGTCCAGAAGTTGAGGATACAGGCGATGCAAGCGAATGCGAGCCTCGGCATTCGAGAACTGCCACTTGATTTTTGTGGCGTCGCGATTGCGAGCAGTTGCCCAGGC
>CASGHD010000131.1 GCA_949319575.1 uncultured Anaerolineales bacterium
CCACGAATAAAAACCACGAATACTCGAATTCGCGCCGGGCATTCGCGCGCTTGTGTTGAGTCTATCGAGGCATTCGTGTATTCGTGAATATTCGTGGACGGTTTACCCATACAACAGATTAACCTTGCGCTGTAATACTAATCAGTGTAGGTTTTGTAGTGATGGTCATCATAGGAGTTTATTGCCATGCACCGCCTCTTCCCTGTTTCTGTACAAGACGACATTTTTCCCGAATATAAAAATACTCCTGTTGAGTTATTGCTCGCATACAATAATCTCAACAAAGAGTATGAAACGTACACGCAGGCGCAATTGCTGATCGGCATGTGCATGGATAACCGCAAGCATTTGCACATCCCCGATAACTTCGCGTACATCATCCGCGCGGGTGGGGCGAACTTGCGTTACAGCGAGTTCAAAGTTTCATACGCCATCGCGGTGGGAGGCGTGAAGTGCATCGCGTTGATCGGTCACAACCAGTGCGGGATGGTCAATTTGATGTCGCGGCGGGAGGCGTTCATCAACGGCTTGGTGGAGCGCGCGGGTTGGGAACGCGAACTGGCAGAACAGCATTTCACGAACTTCACCCCCATGTTCGAGATCGGCAACGAAATAGATTTCGTGCAGAGCGAGGCGCAACGATTAAGGTCGCGGTATCCGAAGATTTTTGTCGCGCCGTTGTTTTACAAGGTGGAAGATAATTTGTTGTATCAGGTGAAAAATATATAGGGGTATCTACGTAACCGCCTTCAACGCTGAGCGGATCATCAAGAATTCGGTGATGTTCTCCGCGGTGATCAAGCCGACGAACTGACCGCCGTGCATGACAGGCAGAGTCTTTGCGCCCGATTCTTGCAGACGGGCGACGGCTGATTCGACCATGTCGTGCGAATCCACACTTGGGAGGTCCTTGCGCATCACGCCGACGACGGGCGCGCTTTGTCCCTGACGCGCGAGCGCGGCGATAAACTCATCCCGTTCGAGGATTCCCATCACCACTCCATTCGCGTCTACCACGGGGAAATCGTGCTGTGAACCAGCGAGAACCAACCCGACCACTTGGGCAAGCGTGTCGCGCGGCGAGAGGGTTTTGAAATCCGTCAACATGGCGCGCGTGACGGGGATGCCGCCGATCGAATCCTTCATCAGCGCCATGCTGGCTTCCTGCGATGCGCCGATGTACACGAAGAAGGCGATGAACAGCAGGAACGGATTGCTGAATAAGCCGATGAACCCAAACAGGAATGCTATCCCCTGACCGATGCTCGCCGCAACCTGCGTCGCGCGGACGTGGTCCATACGCATGGCGAGGAGGGCGCGCAGGACGCGTCCGCCGTCCATGGGGAAGGCGGGGATGAGATTGAAAAGCACGAGTGAAATGTTCACGATCATCAGCCGCATGAGAAAAGAGCCTGAGGCGATGGATAGGCCGGTGAGGGGAACCAAATTCCCCGTCGCGGCGAGAACCGCAAAGAGTCCCGCAGCGATGACCACGTTGACAGCGGGTCCCATCAACGCGACCCACAACTCCTCGATGGGTTTATCGGGCATGCGTTCCAAACGAGCCACGCCGCCGATGGGGTAGAGGGTGATGTCGCGGGTTTTGATGCCGTATTTGCGCGCGGTGAGCGCGTGACCGTATTCATGCAAAACAACGCAAAGAAAAAGAGCCAGGATAAAAAGAATGCCGTTCACCACCTCGGCGATGGTTCCATGCTCGAGCCAGTAACTGTATCCCACCCAGCCGATCAATATAAGAAACGTGGCATGGACGTATACGTCAATGCCGAGAAAGCGCCCCAGTTTCCATTGCCATTTCATTTTTTATCTCCTTCGGTTTGACAAGAGTTTACCCTTCGCCTGTTAGAAGATCGTTTTAGTTTTATGAAGATAACATGAAAATTTTCGATTGACCTCTTACTTAAGTGTCTCTTTCTCAGCCACACATCGTCCCGATGTCCTTCGGGAGAGTCCACAGAGACCTTTGAGAAGCGCTCTTGTTTTTCTCTGTGCTCTCTGTGGCAAAGATGACTTTAGCAAGAGGTCAAATAAAAACAAAACCCGCCGTGTTGGCGGGTCAGGTTCGATTCTATTTGATGATGCCCAGTTTTTTACCCGCCTCGCCGATGACGTCCATCGCGCGTTCGATCTCGCTGGGATCATGCGCGGCGGTGACGGTTGCGCGCAACCTTGCCAATCCCTCTGGCACGGCGGGCGAAACGACGGGCAAGACGAAGACGTCATTCAACTGCGCTTCGCGCGTGATGGCAAAGGCAGTCATATCGTCGCCGCACAATACAGGGACAATTGCCGTCTCGGTGAGCATCGTGTCGAAGCCCATGCTTTTGAGTCCGCCGATGAATTGCTTCGTATTCAGGTTTAGCTTTACGATGCGTTCAGGTTCATCGAGAATCACTTTAAAGGCTTCGTTCGCGGCGGCGGCTTGCGCGGGCGGCAGCGCGGCGGAGAAAATATAGGCGCGGCTGGCGTGCCGCAGGTATGTGATGATGTCCTTGTTCGCGGCGACGTATCCGCCCACCGAAGGGATGGTCTTGCTCAACGTGCCCATCTTGATGTCAATTCCGCCGTATAGATTGAAGTGTTCCTCGATGCCTGTGCCCTTTTCGCCTAGCACACCCAGCGAGTGCGCTTCGTCAATCATCAGCCAGGCGTTGTATGTTTTGCAAAGTTCAACAGTTTTCGGCAGGTCAATGATGTCGCCGTCCATGCTAAACACAGAATCGGCAATGACGAGTTTAGCAACATCGCTGGGCGCGTTCTTCAGCAAACCTTCGAGATGCTCCATATCGTTGTGACGGAAGCGGCGGAACTCCGTGCCAGACATCAAACAGCCATCCACGATGGAGGCGTGATTCAATTTATCGGAAAAGACGTAATCGCCGCGTCCCATGAGGGTTGAGATGACGGACAGATTCGTAGCATAGCCTGATGAATACGTGATGGCGGCTTCGGCATGTTTGAAATTTGCGATTGTCTCTTCGAGTTCGGTGTGGATGGTCAACGTGCCAGCCAGCGAGCGAACGCCGTTCGTCCCCGTGCCGAATTTATCTATGGCGGCTTTGGCGGCGGCGTTGATGCGCGGGTGGTTGAGCAAACCCAGGTAGCCGTAGGAAGCGTACATCCCCATCACACGTCCGCGCACGCGCACTTTCGAGTCGTCGAGCAGTTCCTCCACAGGCTGGTTATAAAAATATAGGTCGTGTTCTTTGAGCATGGAAACACGGTCGGTCAGCGCCTTGATGCGGCGGGTGACGGCGTCGTCGGTGTTATGCAAATCCATACAAATCCTCCGGGAAAGAATAGGGCAAGTGTACCAGACAGTAAAGCGATTTAGAAATTTTCCCGCGCCAGCGAAACAGGCATTGCCGCGCGAGACGATTCAAGCAAAGCGCGGATCACGCGCACATTGGCGCGCGAATCATCCAGAGACACACGCGGCTCACGCCCCAACAAAATCGCGTCCGCCATGTCCTCCACTTCGCCGCTGTACAATTCGCCGCCGCGCACGCGGATCGATTCGGTTTTCTCATTCCGCGTGAGGTACATGGTTTCATCGACGCCAGGCTTGAACGGATGCGGAACGTTCAACGCGCCGTCACTGCCAACGATTTCCAGAAACGCGTGAAACGGGATGACAAAACTAGAGTCGAACTGCGCGTGGAGGTCTCCCTCGAAACGCATCTGCCCGACGAACGTCTCGTCGATTCCTGTCGCGCCTGCGACCTGCCAGCCAAATACTTCGACCGGCTCCAAGCCTGCGACCATTCTCGCATAACTAATGGGATAACAGCCCACATCCCAAATGCTCCCGCCGCCCCACTCAGGATTCAACCGCGCATCGCCCTCGCGCGTCAGCACAAAACTAAACGAGCCGCGAATCAGTTTCAATGCGCCGAGCGAGCCGCTCCGCGCAATTTCCAGCGCCTTCAACGTCTGCGGATGATGGCGATACATGAACGCCTCAGAAACGACTCGACCGTGCTTGTGCGCGGCATGTTTGATGGCATCCACTTCGTCCACGCTCAACGCAAGCGGTTTCTCGCACAGCACATGCTTGCCCGCCTCCACTGCTTTGATCGTCCATTCGGCGTGCAGGTGATTTGGCAGCGAGTTGTAGATCACGTCAATGTCGGGATCGGCGAGCAATGCTTCATACGAGCCATACGCGCGGCGAATCTTTTTCTCTTTGGCGTACGCGTCGGCGCTCTCCTGCGAACGCGAAGCCACAGCCAGCGCTTGATTGCGTTTGGAGGCTTGCAACGGCGGGATCAACGCGCGGTTAATGCGCGCCGTGGAGAGAAGCCCCCAGTTCAGAGTTTTGGTCATTTCTTTATATACCTTCATTAGGCGTTATCGAAGATTATTTTTGGACGCGAATAAACGCTGACTGCGAAGCGCGCGGGTTTTTTATTCTCTGATCAGCGCACATCCGCGCTCGCCCGCGTCCTATAAAAGGATGTTGGCTTATTCCCGATAACGTCTATCCTTTGCAAAGCGGGTCCAACACGGCGGCAAATTCATCGGCTTCCACCGAGCCAAACCAGCGATAGAGAATATTGTTCTGCGAATCAAGAAGCACAAACTCGGGAGTGGCAAAAGGAAATAGCAGGTCGCGCCATGCAGACCGCTCGTGGAAGTTAACGCGCTCCAACTTCATACATCTGTTGTATGTATTTTTGATCCCATCCACGATGGGCTTCATTGCGCGGCATTCCATTCAGGCGCCAGAAAAGAATTCGACGAACGTGAGGTTGTTTGATTTGATACGCGGAACGGAGGTGACGGCAACGATCGGCGTGGAGACAGGGTTCACAGCGGTTGGAATGACAGGCGCTGGCTCGACGCTCGCGCAGGAGGAAACGAGAGCCGAAACGAAAAAGAGGATTTTCAATCCACGGGTCATGAGTGGATTATATCGGATTGCCAGCCTATTCGCTTTCCGTGTCTAGTTGCAATATGTACACTTGCGCCGCTCCGCTTCCACGATAGCCTGGTCGCTGGACCAAAAGAAATTTTTCGCCCCGATGGTTTCTACGAGTCCGCCGCGCTTCATCATGTCGTAGGCATTGTCATGGACGCCCGCGAACATGAGCATACCGCCCTGTTGATGGAGTCGTTCATGCAGGCGGTGAATCGCTTCGATGCCTGCTGTGTCTATCAGTGAAACTCCGCGCATCGAGAGGATCAGCGCGTGCGTATCTTTCAAGTTTTGAAACGCTTCGTTGAATTGACCCGTCGCCGCGAAGAACAGCGGACCCGTGAGAAACGCCACGCGCACATGCTGGCATTTGCCCGCTGTTTCGATTCCCTTTTGCTTGAGGCGTTTGATATCCACTTCCTGTAGTTCGATGTCAATGCTGGCGATCTTGTTGAGGAAAACCGCGCCCGCGAGGAACGAACCAATGAGAATCGCTTGTGTCAGGTCGAGGACAACCGTTGCGAGCATGGTCACGATGAAAGCGATCATGTCGGTTTTGAAGCGTTTGCCGAAGATGAAACGAATCGCCTCCCACTCGTTCATGCGGACGGCGGTCACCATTAACACGCCCGCCAACGCCGCCAAAGGGATTCGTCCCATGAACGGCGCAAGCAGGAACATGGACAGCAACAATCCAACCGCGTGGATGATGCTGACGAGGCGGGTCTGTCCGCCCGATTTGATTCCCACGCTGGAGCGAGCAATCGCGGCAGTCGCGGGGACTCCGCCGAAGAATGGGATGAGCATGTTGCCCACGCCTTGCGCGATCAGTTCTTGATTGGCTTGCAAGCGCACGCCCGTCATGTTCGAGCCGACCGCGCCGCACAACAACGATTCCACTGCGCCGAGCGCGGTGATCGTCAGGATGGGCGCGATGAAGTCGGGGAGATTCGTCCACGGGATGTTGGCAAGACTGAGGCGGGATTGGAGAATTAGAGAATTGGGAATCTCGCCGATGGTTTGGGCGGACCAGTTCAAAGTCGAGGAGAGAAGCGTGGCGAGGATGATGCCGAGGAGCGAGGCGGGGAAGCGCGCTGTCCATTTTTTCGGCATGAAGAGCATTGTCACAATGACAAGCGAACCGATGATTAGAGACTGGAGATTGGGGACGAATCCGTCTTGAAAATATCCGAGAATTTTTTGCGCGGCGGTGTCTACTGCGGGAGTTTTGACGCCGAGGAAGTTGTCAATTTGACCGATGAAGATGATGAGCGCAATGCCCGAGGTGAATCCGCTGATGACGGCGGAGGGGATGAAGGCGATGAAACGACCAAGCCGCAGGATGCCGATGAGGAGTAAGAGCGCGCCTGAAAATAATCCCGCGACCCAGATGCCTTCGAGTCCGTAGCGTTGCACCAGCACGATCAACACGGCAGACATCGCGCCCGTTGGTCCGCTGATCTGGAACGGCGCGCCCGTGAGCGCGCCCATGATGAAGCCCGCGAGGATGGCAGTGACGAGTCCCGCCGCGGCGGTCGCGCCTGAGGCAACCCCGAACGCCAGCGCGAGCGGAAGCGCCACCGCGGCAACGGTGAGACCCGCGAGCAAGTCCTGTTGAAATTTGGCAAGCGAATAGCCAGTGAACTCATCCTTATACAGGCGAGCGAGACTTCTTCTTGGCATAAGTTGTTCTCCGAAAATAGTAATTTCACAAAGGCTCGGTGCTCCCCCAAGGCGTCCTTTGTGTTAGCGGCGGGATTGTATCACTGTGAAAGCAAAATGTAGATTCTCAACTATTTCAATAATTCTTTTACTTTCTGGATAAACGATTCTGCGACATCCAATATTTCACTCGCCCCATCTTTATCGAGAGGAGCAAAAGGAGCGTAATCGCTTCGTTCACGAGCAGATTGTGCGCGGCCCAAATATCGAAGGTATTCCGCGTCCACACGCCCCGTGATCACAAACAACTCGCGGAATTTTGTAACAGCGGACGAATGGCGGCGTAACTCCACACCTTCAGATAGCAATGCCGCTTTTGCCGCGTAAAACATCGCATAATACGCGCGAGACACCGCATCGTCGTACAAGCCGATATCAAAAATCCGACGTGATTTTTCGAGTTTGCTTTCCGCCAATTCCAGCCATGTGGCTGGTGAGTTCATGTCGGCTTGGCTGACCACAATACCAATCCCTCATCACGTGCGGCTTGCGAAACGGAAAATTTACTTTGAAACACATCTTCACCGACAACCAGCACGGAAACGAACGGTCCATTATTGACCATCGAATCGACTGCCGCGTCAATCAGTTGCCTCCAATGCGCATCGCCTGGTCCGCCAATGTAGATTTTCTCAGGTTGCTTGTCTTTGCGGAGCACAACCAGCACATCCACGTCTGATTCGGGGCTTGCCTCTCCACGCGCATAGGAACCGTACAACACAATTCGACTGATTGCATCAGGGAACAGTCCGAGCGCACGATTCTGGAAATTTGTCAGGGTGGTTTGTACCGCGCGCGGTAATCGAACCTTGGTCTTGGTTGTTTTTTGTTTGTGCAGAGCTTCTTGTGCCATGTTTTGATTATACCTAAATCAGGTACGCCGCATAGAAGGCAATATCTCGTTTGCCTACGCGCTGAAACTTACTCCAACCACTCGAACACATATTTCACATCATGCTCGATCTCAAGCTTGCTCAAGAAATTCATGTACTCGACCTTGCCATGTATTTGAACACTTCCTGCCGCCATTCTTTTTGGAGGAGGTTCTGGCGTCCCTGCACGGCGAAGACGACTTGAATGTAAATTTGAGAATATGTGCCTGCCATCATTACCTCCGATGGTTGAGAATTGTGTCATCCCTTCGGGATTTATCTTCTTCTTGCACAAAATCTATAATCATCACATCCCTTCGGGATTATGCTCACCAGCCGTCAATCCCGAGGTATGGATTTTTTATTGAATCATGATTGCCATTCATTCGAACCTCGAAGGGGTGCAGCTTCAGCAGAACCTCTATCATCCCTTCGGGATTTGATTCACGGTTTCTTCCAAGTCTAGAATCCCACCATCTCTTCGGGATTATCTTTCCCGTTCATTCAATCCCGAAGGGATGGTATTTTTATAGAATCAAGATCGTATTAATTCTAAACCCCGAAGGGGTGTCATAGAATTTTAGGCTATATAGAATTTCCAGAAGCATCATCCTCTGGTTGAGTACGATTTGCTCCTGAATTATCGCCCCGCTGTTCGGCAAAGAATTTCCGAAAAATTTCGACTAATCCCCTTCCGCCTGGGCTGGTCTCCAGCGAAATTTCTTTTTTCGCGGCAGACTCCATCAATGGAATATCTTCTTCATTCAGAAACGTATCGAAATTGCCAATTCGTGAAACGAGAAAAAATGCGCTGTCCATCACCTCTGGGTCGTCTGAATAAGCAGACAAACCGCCCAACACCCACGCAAGTAAATCATCATGAAACCCATCTACCATTTTGCCGACGTAGCCAGGCTCTTCTGGCTGGCGATTATCAAATTCCCATGGTTCGTAGTAATCCCAAAATGTATTTCCAAGGCAGTATGCCAAATCAAAACGCATCCGAATCGGGTCTTTGGATTTCGATAAATATTCTTCCACTTGATTCACAAAGCCATCATCTTGATGTCCGACCGTTTTGGATAGACCATACATAATAGACAACGTTTCCAGTTGCAATAATTCAAGCTTGTTACGAAATTCATCTCGTAAAGCCGCCCAGTCGAATATGGTCCGAGGTTGTCCTGTCGAAAAATTATTCATATATCGTCACTTCGCCAACTTCTTCAA
>CASGHD010000132.1 GCA_949319575.1 uncultured Anaerolineales bacterium
GCTCGCCTGCCCCGATGTTTTTTCGGGGTCCCGACGCCTGTCCTGAGCCTGTCGAAGGGAAGCAATCTCCCGGTATGGGGAGACTGCTTCGGCAAAACCAAGAGCGCCTCGCAGCGACATGTTCCGAGGCTGAGTAGTTACAATTTCTGACACAACTCATACACAACCATCTGTAAAAATCGCAACGTGTGTTTCGTCAAAAGAATAAATCTACTTTTGCGAGGCGCATACATGAGTCCAAACAATATGAATCAGGGGATCATTGATGAATTTCGAGCCAATCAAGGCAAAGTTGGGGGACGGTTTGAAGGCAGAACATTGCTTCTCTTACACACAACCGGGGCAAAGAGCCATAAGCCGCACATCAACCCGGCAGCATATATCAAGGACGGCGACCGCTATGTGGTGATCGCCTCCATGGGCGGCGCGCCGACGAATCCAGCCTGGTATTACAACCTTGTCGCCAACCCCTCGGTCACTGTGGAGGCGGGGATCGAAAAGTTTCAAGCGGAAGCGAAAGTGATAAAGAATGAACCCGAGCGAACGCGGCTCTACGACAAAATGGCGGAAATGATGCCGACCTTCAACGAATATCGGCAAAAAACATCGCGCGTTATTCCTGTGATCGTGTTGGAGCGCAAATAATAAGACGCTCATCCTTGCAAGGCGAATATCTCCTGCCGCGTCAGGAGGTATTCGTTTAAGGTATCATCAAAAAGCGCTCTGAATCGTTAGCCTGTCAACCCGGAGAAAAAGATGAAACCTCTTCGCATCTTTCTATTGATTGCCGTAGCCCTCGTTACCCTCGCTTGCAATGCCATCTTCCCCACCGAAGAACCGCCCGGCGTGGGCGACAAAGCCGAGCATGGCTACGCGCTCAGCGAACCAGTCATTGACGCGCTGGAGCAATATAAAGAAGACAACGGCGTTTACCCTGATACGCTTACGGAACTCGCGCCGAACTACCTCCTTGAGGCGCCGAAGAAAAACGATGAATTGGATTTCTCGTACAGTTCCACCGGCGACAGTTTCAGTTTTTCATTTCAGTATTTTGGTCCGGGCATGAACACATGCGTCTATACGCCCGAGAAGCAATGGCAATGTTCAGGAGCGTATTGAATTCTTCACCTCAAACCTGATACCCTTACACAATGGTTTTAGGACGCAGAAAAGCGCTGATTTCGCTGATTCAAAAGGAAAAAATATGCGTTTTCATCGTGAATCAGCGTCCTGATTTTGAAAGTGTGAAGTAATCAAACCTCAAACATGATTAATAGGACTTACGCAAAACCCAAAAAAACTATCCGCTAATCTTCTAAAAATTCGCGAAGATTGGCGTGGGTTAGCCGACAAAAAATCATTCTGCGTAAGTCCTGATTAACTTAAAAAGAAACACGCCCTCGAAATTATGATTTCGAGGGCGTGTCGTATTTATCCAACTCGCCTTACGCAGTGATAGCAGTAACGCGAAATTTATCTCGCCCTTCAGGCTACCCTTGCGCAAGAGCGACATGAATGTCGCGTTACAGAAGCCAAATTGATTTCGATTGCGTAACACCGGTTATCTAATGCGTTCAAACGCCTACTTTTCGGCTTCCACTTTCACCAGCGCCGCGCGCGCGACAACGCGTTTCAAATAGGCGTTCGTCTTCTCGTCGAAATCCTTACAGGTGATCAACGTTAGCCACGATTGTTCCTCATGCTTGAACACCGACGAATCGTTCGGGCTGACCTCGCGGTTCGCGCGGATCTCGTAGATATATTTCTGCCCGTTGGCGTGGAGGATAATCTGATCGCCATACTTTAACTTGCCCAAATTTACGAACGGACCCGGCAAGCCGCTCGCCAGCGCCACGTGACCGGTCAGCACGCTGTTTCCCTGCAAGGTTGGGAAGGCGCTTCCCTCCAACCATCCAGCCTGCTTGCCCAACCAGGCGACATTCCATCCCCCATTGCGGAGCGGCACACCTACGATGTTCATCTTCACACCGAGCGAGGGGATCTCGATCCAAAGATCGTTGGCAAACATGGAATACGACTCTTGAGGCATGTTGCTCAAGTCCGTTTGAACGTTCGGAGCAAAGCCGGTGGCGGGAATGTTTGCCCGGATGGCATTCGACGAACCGGTACCCGGCGCGCCTAATACCAGCGTTGAACTTACGCCATACACGTCGATCGGGTCGCCGGGATCGTAATCGCGTTCCGTTGAGAAGATGTTGTTATTCTGTTGCCCCGGCGGGTTGCCGACCGGGCTGGGCGGAACGCCCGGCAGACTCGTCCATGCCACACTGCCCACGTTGGTGGCAGGCACCGTTAGCACGGTCACATCGAACGTGATGCGCCCATCGCCGCCGCTCAATTGGAAGTTGTTCCACGCGGCGGAGATTGTCCGCGTGCCGGCGTTGTACAAACACGCGCCCACATCCGCCGGCTGAGCGCCCGCGTTGCAGTCCAGCGAGCCGAGAACCATATCTAACTCCACCGGAAGCGGATCGGAAACAACAAGATCGTACGCGTCCGTTTCGCTCGCCGGGGTGTGGTTGATCGTCAACGTCAGGGTGACCACAGAACCGACTGACACGGCCGATACGCTGGATGTTTTCAAGATCGACACATCCGGCTCCACGATGGTGACCGTCGTTGTTCGGGGACCCACTGTGCCGGCGCCTGAACTCCAGACCGCGCTGTTGTCGAGATCCGCGCCGGAAACGTTCGCGCCGCTATCGAGTATCACAGCGCGATAATCGATCGTCAGGGTTTGAGGAGCGCCGGGGTTGGTGAGCAAGCCGAAATTAAAGATGACGCGTCGCCCCACATCCACAGGCGTTCCGCCGCCGGCATCATCCACAGTTGGGTTGGCGCAGGCGGCGGCAAAGCCTCCCACGATTGACGTGGTGATCGTTCCGGCGTTGATCGCCGCGCAATCCATGAACGAGAGACCGCGCTCCATGGTATCCGCCAACTGCGCGTTGGCGAATGTTCCGGTGGGAATGGTGATCTGAACCCGGTACGTGGCGATCTCTCCGATGGCGACCTCCGGGTCGACGGTAAATGCCTGGTTGCTTGAAAGCAGGGTTTTGGTAAAGCCGCCCGGGTTCGCTTGTTGGATAAATCCAAAATCGAGCGTTGGGTTCGATGTGGTTCCGCTGTTTTGCGTAATTGTATTATTCGACGCCGCGCCGGCGCTCCCCGGTGTGAGCGTGACCGCCGCGCTGGACACGGCTCCCGAACCCGTGCCAATGCCGTTGTCGTTGTTGTCGGCATTTGTGTCGGGGTCGGTGGAATCGGCGGCATCGAATGAATCGATGGCGCTGAGATAGCCAACAGGCGGCGTGACGCGCGCGATGTAGTCGCCTTGTGGCAAACCGCTAAAGAGATACGCGCCGCCTGCGCCGGTCGTCGCTCCGCCTGCCGCATCGTCGGCGGTTCCTAAAATTCCATCCGCGCCAACGTTGATCTCGGTTATGCCATCCGCGGCAAATAATTGAACTGTCGCGCCGGCGATTGCAATATCGCCCGCATCGAACACGCCGTTGACATTCACGTCTTCAAAGACAAGGTTGCCCAACTGTTGGCGATAAAAGCCGAAGTCCACGGTCATATCGGCGCGGTTATCTGCCGCTCCCTGACCTGAACCGGAAAGGTCTGTTTCGCCGGTGGGTTCGGCGGAGCCGGGTCCGAGCGTGACCGCTGAACTAATAACCGCCCCGTTGAACGCCCCGGCGTTCTGGCGCGTTCCGTTATCGTCTGTGTCCGAAACAACGAGGTCGGCATCCGGCGCGGGAGTTTCACCGATCGCGCCGGCGCCGCCGATGGTCGTGCCACTGCTCCAATATCCTTCGAGCGCGCCGCCGCCTGCGAAGTTGCTGGCAGGAAGAACCACCACATAATCACCGGCAATCAGGTTGTCGAAGCGATAATATCCACTGCCTGCTGTGGTAGTGGTTCCCAGCAAAACGCCTGTGGGATTGCCCGCCCCATCTGCCGCGTAGAGTTGCGCGGTCACGCCGTTCACGCCCATCTCGCCCGCGTCGATGGCGCTGTTATTGTCCGTGTCGAACCAGATACGATTGCCGAGGCTGTACGGAACTGTGACTACGCCAAGGTCGACGCGCGGTTCGTTCGTTGCGCCAGTGGCATTGCTGGAGGTTGCTTCTGCGCCCGGCGTAAGCGTAACCACATCAGTCTGGATGACGCCCCCCGCGCCTAACACGCCATTGATGGATCCGTTGTCGTCGTTATCGCTCGTGTTGACATCCGCATCGGGCGCAGGCTCGTATGTTCCGCCGCCAGAACTGGAGGTCAACCCTTCGAGCGTGCCGCCCACGTTAAACTCCGCCGCCGCAATGCGCGCGATGTAATCTCCGGCGGGAAGATCGGTGAAAGAATAATCGCCATTGCCCGCAGTGGTTGTTGTGGCGATCACCGTCAAGCCGTCGCCAGACAGTAATTCCAGATCAACCCCGTTGATGCCAATCTCGCCGCCGAGCAAGCCATCATCGTTCGCGTCTGCCCACACGCGATCGCCGAGTGTCATGGTGTAAAAGCCAAAGTCCACAGTCATATCGGCGCGATCGTCGAGCGCGCCCTGACCGCCGGAGAGATCAGTCTCGCCGGTAGGTTCGGATGAACCAGGCCCTAACGTGACTGCCGCGCTGAGTACCGCTCCGCTGAACGCGCCGGCGTTTTGCAGGGCGCCATTGTCATCGGCGTCGTTGACAACCAGGTCGGCATCCGGCGCGAGCGGCTCGTTGAGCGCCCCGGTCGGGAGGCGGGTCGTGCCGGAGGACCAGTAACCAGCCAACACGTCGTTCGAGCCGTTGACGATGAAATTATCCGCCGCGATGACGACCACATAATCCCCGGCGACGAGGTTATCGAAGCGATAATATCCGCCGCCCGTTGTCGTTTGATTGGCGAGCGCCGCGCCGGTTGGGTTGCCTGCTCCGTCCGCGGCGTATAACTCGACCAGAACGCCATCGACGCCAAGTTCGCCGGCGTCTAACGCGCTGTTATTGTTCGTATCGAACCAAACGCGGTTGCCGAGGCTGTAGGCGCGCACAAAACCAAAATCAACAGTTGGGTCAGATGTGCTTCCGGTCGTGTTGGTAATTGTAATGTTCGCGGCAACTTCGCCGGGTGTCATGGTGAGCGCGCCGCTGCTCACGGCTCCGCCGGTAATGCCGATGCCGTTATCGTTGTTGTCAGTATTCGCATCAGGGTCGGTCGTGTCGGCGGGCGCGGCGGTATCGACGGCGCTGGTAAAACCCACCGGCGGCGTGACGCGAACGATGTAATCGCCGGCGGGCAAACCGTTAAAGTTGTACGCGCCGCCCGCGCCAGTGATCACTCCGCCAGCCGCATCATCAGCAGTGCCCAAAATTCCATCGGGACCAACATTGATCTCGGTGGCGCCATCCGACGCAAACAATTGCACGGTCGCGCCAGCCAGCAAGGCGTCAATACCCGCATCGTAATCGCCATCACCGTTGACATCTTCAAAGACGAGATTGCCGATATCGACCCGGTAAAAGCCGAAGTCGACTGTGCGGTTGGAGCGATTATCCGGCGCTTCGCCCGCGTCAGGATTCGTTACCGGGTCTGCCTCGCCCGTAGGCTCCGACGTGCCCGGCCCCAGCGTCACCGCCAAAGAAGCCACGTACTCGATGGCGGAGCCGGTCAGGGTTGTGCTCCCGTTATCGTCATTATCGAGCACGGTTGTATCCGGGTCGTTGGCAGTCGCGTCGATGATGTTCCCGTTCACCGCCGCCGATGTGAGACTGCTCCAATATCCCGCCAGCAGATTCGCCGGCACGGTATCGCCCACGCCCACATCGCGGAAGTTATCGTCGGGAATCAAAACCACGTACTCGCCCGCCGCGAGGTTGTCAAACCGATAGTAGCCGCCGGCATCGGTGGTGTCGAACGAGAGGAACGTATCGCCCGCATCCCACACGCCCGGCGTCGCGCCATTATCCTGGAATAATTCCACACGAACTCCCCCCACGCCCACTTCCGCGTTGTTCAACAAGCCGTCATTGTTCGTGTCAAACCAGACGCGGTTGCCCAAACTATACGATTGTGTGAAACCAAAATCATAGGTGTGGTTGTTGTCGCCCGCGCCGCCGGTGGTGATTGAAATCACGGCGTTGTTTCCGCTGTACGAGCCATCTGAATCGCGCTGGTCGGCGTCGGCATCGGCCGGGGAAAGAGCCAGCCCAGCCAGCGCGGCTTGTTGTCCTCCACCCAGCGCGTTGGGAATGCGAATCTCGTAGGTGGTATTCGGGTCGAGGTTATTTAACAGGTAGACGCGACTCGCGGTAGATGCGCCGGGCCCCGAGCTGAAAAAATAATTCCCGTTTGCATCGGTCACGGCTGTGGCAATCAACGTTCCTCCCTGATAGAGTTCCACGGTCACACCCGCGAGTGGAGTTTCGCCCGGGTCTTGAATCCCATCCCCGTCCGATTCCAGCCACAGGCGATTGCCGATCTCGATGGGAGCCATGTAGCAGAATCCCTCCACATCGCCGATGCCAGCCGCCTTGCCAAAGAGACTGGCGTTATCGGTTCGCGGGAATAATTCAAAGGCGCGAGTGCGCGCGCCGGTCAGGTTGCTGAACCATGCCACCCCACCCGAGCGAATGTCGAAGGGATCGAATACGGAAACGGCGATCTCGTCAGCGCCTGGCATGAGCGCCAAGCCGCCCAAGGTTACTTCGTTATGCGTGCCAGAGTTGAGATTACCAGAGACGGCGTACATATCCTGCCAGTAATACTCGCCGCCGCCCGGTCCTTGCGCGGGCGCGGAGCCTGCCCCGCCGGTGGTGATGCCGCCGCAGGTGGCGTTGTTTTCCAACACGAACGTTCCCGCCACATTACACACTCGCAAAATATCGCCCGCCGAGGCGCCCTCGAACGTAGACCCGGCGGTGATGGTCACCGGTGTGATGGTGTAGCCTGTTGTAAAGTCGTAAAAATTGAAGGATGTGGTTGCGGCAGAGGTGGAATAGTTCACTTCGCCGGTCTGATGCCCCAAGCGGTCCATCAAGCCGATAAGCATATCTCCATCCGTATCGAACTCAATATCGGAAAGGATCGGCTGGGGATAGATCAGTTGATTCCCGTAGGAAAGTCCGGGTCCGCAGGGCGCTTCGCAGATGGTGGTGAACACCGGCGACCACGGACGCCACTCCGCCGGGTAACCGGGCGCGTCGGCGCTGACCACTCCGCGCGGATAATTCAACGCGAATTCATAGACGAGCGTCCATGCGCCAGGCGCAGATTCACTGGTACGAATGATGTATGCCCGCAAGTTATTGACGTTCTGGGCGCTTTCAGCAGAACACACCACGCCCACGTATACATTGCCTTGATACACTTCCACCGCCCACGGTCGCACATCGCTTGCCGCGCAGGCTGTGGCGCCGGCGGGGAGTGTGATGGCGGTTGCCGTGCTATACGTTGCCGGCGCTACGGCAGGGATGCCGATGTCGAGGGAATAGAGCGTTCTGTCTGTGAGATTGATTAGCCATAAGGTGTCGTCAGCCGCGCCGATGTCCATGTCGCCGATGGCTTGTTTCCCGACAGCATCCCACGCGGCGGGATCGTTATTGGGGGTTGCGGAAATTGCCGGTAAGCCGCGCGCGGTATCATCCAGCGCGCCGTCATCCACACCGGCGAAGGAGTCGATATCGACAAATGTGGAAACCGAGGTGGACGCGCCCGTGACCGGGTTCACAACAATGGCGTAAATTCCACCGCCGCCTAACGCGCCAAAACCGGAATGTCTCTTCGCGAGCGCGGCGGCAAATACGGTGTTGGTCGAGCGCTGGTATGCCAGCCCCCATGTCGCTCCGATTTGCGAATTGGTCGCCAAATGTTGCTCGACCGTATCATCCGCGCGCCCATAGGCAGAATTGGGAATGGAAACCATCGCATCCGTTGCGCCGGAGGAGCCGCCTCCCAATGGGTCGCCATTCACGTAACAGGGCATCACCAGGAATGGATTATTCTGGCAATATTCATCCGGCTTGGATAAGCCCAAATCTACTCCGGCAGAGGGGCTGGTGACAAATTGGACTGTGGTCCCCGAATCCCTGCCGAACGCGCCGGGGCGAAGCGTGGCAGGTATCCCCGTGAATTCGACGCGTACTTGAGTCCCGTTGGGGATGGCGAGGGTGTATCCCCCGGTTGCATTGGTCACCGCGCTTGCCACTATCGCGCCGGTTGCGTCATAGGCTGTCACGGTGATGCCGGCAACTCCGGTATCCCCCGCGCCGCGGACTCCGTTGTCGTTGTAATCGGTAAACACATTGCCGCTGACCGAATTCGGGTTGGCGCTTGTAATAATTAGTTGAGCACGGTTATAGAAACCGGTTTCCCCTGCTCGCGTATCGCAGATTCGCAACACCCAGGTCCCCGCAGAATTTTGTCCTTTGAACGCGCTGAGTAGTTCGTGGGGACGCGCGGGAGTACCGGCGGGGGCGGGCTGGCGATCATAATAAGGGAAGCCCACGCTATCGTTACTATTATCGTAGATCGAGCCGATTGCGGTATCGTCCAGCATGATATCGTAGTTGTCGTAATCGTCCGGGCTGGCAACGGTCGGCGCGCCCAAGCCGGCGCCGGCGATCAAGACCACGGTGGTGCCCGCCGGGGAAGTGAGCGTGACGCGCGCGTCACTGCGGCGCGTGTGATTGAGATTCACGCCAACGTTTACGTCCGCAATCACGACATTCGCAACGACTGCGATGTTCCGCGTCACAGGAGCGCCGCAACTTAGGTCGTTAATCGGAACGAAGACCGGTCCATCATTGACAGTGGTGGTTAGCGCGCGCGCAACAGACACCCCCAACGGGTTAAAAACAAACACGATAGATAAAAGAATGCAAAGTATTCGAATAACCAACCCAAAGGGAGCGGTTTTCATGACACGCCTCTGCGCCGGACGCGTCCGGCGAAAGATTAATTATATGACAGGACTTACGCAGAATGATTTTTTGTCCGTTAATCCACGCCAATCTTCGCGAATTTTTAAAAGATTAGTGAAGATTAGCGGATAGCTTTTTTGGGTTTTGCGTAAGTCTTAATTATATGACTTACGCAGTTGGCGGGCAATTGTACTGCCGCCGTGTAGGGCAACTTCGACGAAACAGGCTCAACTGCGTACCTCCTAAATTATAAACACAAAATGGCTGGCGCGCGCCAGCCATTTTGCCAAAGGAGCAGGTTACCGGTCGGCGGTTACATCCACCAACACCGCTTTAACCATCACCCAATGTTTATATGCGCCCGTTTTCACATCGTACTGGTCGCAGGTGAGCAAGGTCAGCATTGGTTCATCGGCGTGATCGAGAACGCCAACAGAGTGCGGCTGGACAACTTCATTTGAAATCACTTTATAGGTATAGCGATAGCCGGAGTTATAGACGTACACATACGCGCCTTTTTCGACATATTTCAGGCGATAGAAGATGCCGGGCTTGCCGTCTGCCCCAACGACGTGACCGCTGATCACGCTGTTGCCGCTCCAAGTGGGATAGGCGGTCTCTTCCAACCATCCAGCTTGATTCTGCAACCACGAGGCGTCCCACATCCCATCTTTGAAAGCCACGCCAACGATGGGCGCAGTCGTCTTGATGGAAGGAATCTTGATCGTCAGGTTCGACGCATCGTAGGTGGGCTTCGAGGCAACATCCAGCGGGGTGACAACATCCGGGGCAAAGCCAAAACCGCCGGAGACGAGGATGAAGGGTCCTGTGCCGCTGGTCGTGTTTGCGCGCCCGCCGCCTCCGCCGCCGCCGCCGCCATTGCCGACAGGGTTCAACACAAGGTTGTCGCTGTCGCCATAGATCGTGTTGATCGGGTTCGGGCTGACCGGATCGTAGAAGCGTTCCGTGGCAAAACCGTTCGGCGGGTTGGAGAATGAATCCGGCGTTTCTTGCGGACCAAGCTCGCTCGTCCACTGAACGTTGGCTACGTTGGTGATTGTTGTGCCAGGCACGAGGGTCGCACTGCCGGTCACCTGGAAGCGGATGATCAGTTGGTCTGTGGATGGCAAGCGCGTGAAAGCGCTCCATTCGCCGGTGATCGTGTTGGTCGGCGCATCGTACGCGCAGTTAACCAGCGCGGCATCCTGGTCGCCATCGGTGCAAATGACCGACCCGGGCACATAATCCAAGCCGGCAGGTATTGGGTCCGAAACCAGCACGTCGAACGCGTCGGCGAGGCTGTTGGCGGTGTGAGTGATTGTCAGGGTAAAGTCTACCGCTGTGCCAGCCGCCACAAAGTTCGTGTTTGATGACTTCACGATCTGCAAATCTGGCTCGATCAGAGTTACCTGGCGCGATACCGGTCCGAGCGTTCCGTTACTGGAGGTGAATGCCGCGCTGTTGTTGAGAACGGTCTGGTTATTGACGGTGCCGCGGTTTGCAGGAATGTCGAGGACGATTGCGCGATAGGTGATGGTTAGGGTGGCGTCGGCTTGACCGGCGTTGACGATGTTGCCAAGCGTGAAGACTGCCTGGCGGTCGATATCTTCCGGAAGGCCGGTGCCTGTATCGTTGGTTGTCACGTTGTTGGCGCAGATCGTTGAAAAATCACCCGGCGCGACACTGGTAGTTAATGTAGCCGCCGAAGCGGTGACGCTGACACAGTCGAACAGGGCAAGTCCGCGATCCATCGTGTCGGTCACCACGGCATTGTCGTAGGTACCAGCAACAGACGGCGGAATGGTCACCACCACCTGGTACGTCACAAGTTCGCCAATGGTGAGGGTCGCCGGGTTGACTGTTTTTATGATTCCGTTGTTTGCCTGCACGAACCCAAAGTCAACAGTGGGGTTGCGGGTGGTTCCATTGTTTTGTGTGACCGTATTGTTATTCAGCGCGCCCGCGCTACCCGGCGTAAGCGTGACGATCGCGCTCGATACAACTCCAGCGCCGGTTCCAATGCCGTTATCGTTGTTGTCGCGGTTGGTGTTCGGGTTGGCGTTGTCGGTGGAGTCGAATGTATCGATGGTGCTGGTGTAGCCGGCAGGACCCGTAACACGGACAATATAGTCGCCTTGCGGCAAGCCGCTGAACAGGTAATTCCCATTGACGTCAGTCAACACGCCACCCGGCGCATCGTCTGCTGTGCCGAGGATGCCATCGGGACCGACATTGATCTCGGTCACGCCATCCGCGGCAAATAATTGAACGCGCACACCCTGCAAAGGAACATCACCGGCATCGAACGTGCCGTTATTATTTACATCTTCAAAGACCAGGTTGCCCAACTCGAGGCGATAGAAGCCGAAGTCGACGGTCATGTTGGCGCGCGCGTCGATATTGCCTTGACCGGTGGGCGAAAGGTCGAGTTCGTTGACCGGTTCGGAGAGCCCGGGTCCCAAGGTGACGACACTGCTCACTACGGCGCCGGCAAACGTCCCCGCGTTTTGAAGCGTGCCGTTGTCGTCGTCGTCGGTATCGTTGTCGGCTGGCGCGGCTACGGTCTCTCTGGTTGTGCCATTGTTATTGATCGTGGTGGCGCTGCTCCAATATCCAACGAGCGCGCTTCCCGCGCCGCCCGGCGTAAAGTTATCGGCGGGAATGACAACCGAATAATCGCCGGCGGGGAGTCCGTCAAATCGATAGTAGCCGTTGGCGTCGGTGGTTGTTGTCGCGACGAGCGTAAAGTTACCCAGCGCGTCCACAGAATATAACTCGACGATCACGCCTGCCACGCCAACTTCCACGCCGTTATCGCGCGCGCTATCGTTGTCGGTATCGAACCAGACGCGGTTGCCGATGCTATAGGAGGGAACAAAACCAAAGTCGATCGTCATGTTGGCGCGCGAATCAGGCGCTCCCTGCCCGGCAAAAGGACCGACGGTTGGAATATCCGGTTCATTGGTGGGTTCAGCGGGTCCCGGAGGACCGAGCACGATGTTGTTACTGCGGATGCCGTTGAGCACATCGGGGGTCGTGCCAATGCCGTTGTCGGTTTGATCGACATCCACGTTGGGATTGGTTTCATCCGGCGCGCTACTTGCCAGGCTGAACAACGGGTTGCCAGAGTTAAAGTTCGCGGCGGGGATTTCCACCACATAGCCGCCGGCGCGCAAATTATCGAAACGATAATATCCGTTGGCGTCCGTCGTTACGGTTGCGAGCACGGGCCCATCGGGGATATTGTCACCGTTGTCGTCGCGGTACAAGTTGACGACGACGTTCGCGATTCCAACCTCCGCCCCATCCTGGATGCCATTGTCAGCGCCACCGCCGCCTGTGCCATCGTCCAACCAGACACGGTTGCCGAGGCTGTAGGTGCCGGTAAAACCGAAATCGTAGGTGTGATTGTTATCGCCAGGCGCGCCGGTGGTCACAGTCACCACAGCATTCGTGCCGACAGGCGTCCCGTCCGAATCGCGCTGGTCCTCCGTATTCCCATTCGCGTCGTTGGTGGTGAGAGTCAGACCGTTCAACGCCGGCTGCCCCAACGGGATACGAACTTCATATTGGGAATTGGGTAACAAGCCGGTGGTCAACGAACTGAAAATATAATTTCCATTCGCGTCGGTGGTTGTCGTTGCAACCAGATTTCCGTTTTGGTCATATAACTGAACCGTCACGCCCGCCAGCGGAGTTTCGCCCGCGTCCTGGATGCCGTCGTTATCCGCATCCAGCCAGACGCGGTTGCCGATCTCGATCGGCGCGGCAAAACAGAATCCTTCGATATCACCCAGACCCGCGGCTTTGCCGAATGTAGTCGCCCCGCCTCCCGCGTCGATGCCAAACACTTCATACGCGCGCGAGCGGTCACCGGTCAGGTTGTTGAACCAGGCAATGCCCCCTGCCCTCAATTCAAACGGATCAAAGACCGATACCGCGATCTCGTTTGTGCCGGGGATCATCAATAAACCACCCAATGTGGTTTCATTGTGGATGCCGCCGTTCAGGTCGGTGCTGGGGGGATGCATTTCCTGCCAGTAGTATTCGCCTCCGCCCGGTCCTTGTGCCGGGGCGCTCCCGGCGCCGCCCGTGGTGACACTTCCGCATGTGGCGTTGTTTTCGAGGATAAAGCCGCCGCCACCGTTACTACACAAACGGATCGTATCCCCGGCAGAAACGCCCTCGTAGGTGGTGACCGGGTTAGTCGCCGGGATATTGACCGTAGCCGGCGCATACGTATCTTTGTTGTATAAAGTCACCGTGCCCCATGGGTCTGCGGTGGCGAAGTTGGCATTCCCTGTTTGATGCCCGAGGCGATCCATGAAGCCGAGGATTAAGTCGCCGTTGATGTCAAACTCAATGTCCGAAAGGATTGGTTGCGGATAAATTATTTGCTTCCCAAAAGCCAAATCCGCCGAGGAGGCGCATGGCGCGGCGCACAGCGATGTCATGGTGGGAATCCAAGGTCGCCACTCCGCCGGGAATCCTGTTACCGGGTTGCCAACGAATGTTGGGTTGGTTACAAACCCGCGCGGGTAGTTGAGAGGAATATCGACAACAAGCGAAAAAGCGCCGGGCGCCGCTTCGCTCATGCTCAACACATACGCGCGTAGATTATTTACGTTTTGCGTGCTTTCGGCAGAACAGACCACGCCGACATACACATTGCCGCGCGAGATTTCCACCGCCCACGGACGGGTATCACCGGCTGGGCACGCGGTTGCCCCCGCCGGTAAAGTGACCGGATACGCAGTCACATCAGCGACTGTCGGGGTGGCAGGCGGGTTGCCAACGTTGATGGCGTACAAGGTCTGGTTGGCAAGATTCATCACCCACAAGGTGGTATCGTTCGTTCCCATGTCCATGTCGCCGATGGAAACTTTGCCAACCGCGTCCCAGGCATTGGGGTCTGTATTCGGCAAAGACGAGGTGGGACCCAAACCACGCGCGGCGTTCGATCCTAACGCTCCCGCGCCGGTGGGAATCCCCAGGGTAGCCAGATCAACGAACAATGTCGGAGCGGAGCCGTTGCCTGTGGTCGGATTCAGCACGAGAGAGTAGATCGCTCCCGCGCCGTTCGGTCCTAATCCCATGTGTCGTTTTGCCAATGCTCCGGCGAAGACCGTCCCGGTCGCGCGTTGGAAAGCCAAGCCCCACGTGGCGCCAATTTGAGCGCCAGTTGCGAGCGTATTTTCGATACTGTTGTCTTCGCGGCCATAGGCATCATAGGGAATGGAGATTAACACATTCGCTGAGCCAGCCGTGCCGCCGCCGAGAGGATCTCCGTTAATATAGCAGGGTGAAACAAGCCAGGGATTATTCTGGCAATATTCATCCGGCTTTGCCAAGCCCATATCTACCGCGGCGGCGGGGCTGGTGGCAAATTGAACGGTGGTGCCCGAATCCAAACCGAACGCGCCGGGGCGAAGATTCGACGGGATATTGGTGAATTCAATTCGCAACTGTGTGCCGTCTGCAATCCCCGCAAAGGTGTAATTTCCATTTGCATCGGTGGTTGTGGTAGCAACCACCGCGCCCGCCGCATTGTATGCTGTGACGGTGACTCCCGGAACGCCTATATCGCCCTGCTCGCGCGTGCCGCTATCGTTGTAGTCCGTATACACCACGCCGGAAACGGTGTTCGGGTCTGCGCTCACGATGGTAAGTTGCGCCCGGTTATAGGTTCCAACCTCGCCATTTCGCGTATCGCAAATTGCAAGAGTCCAGTTCCCAACCGCATCTTCGCCTTTGAACGCAATCAGCGCTTCAAACGATCGCGCGTCGCGATCATAGAAAGGCGCGGCTACATCGTCGTTGTCGTTGTCATATAGGGAATTAATGCTTGAATCATCAAGCAACACGTCATAGTTATCGTAATCATCCGGGCTGGCGACCACCGGATTACCCAACCCCGCGCCCGAGATCAAAACAACGGTTGTGCCGGCAGGCGAAGTAAGAGTGGCGCGCGCATCGCTTCGGCGCGGATGAGAAATATTCAAGGCGATGTTAACATCCCCAATGATGATTGGCGTGGGAGAGTTGACCGCGATCGCGCGATTGGTGCAATTCGGCGCTGGGGGCGCATCGGGGATTAATACCGCGGCGCCGGGAATATCATCGATAGCAGTTGTAAGCGCGAGAGCAGGTTGGGTGCCAACCCCGGGAGCGCCTAAAACTAAACCTATTAAGACCAGCAATGTCAGGGTTTTAGAGAACGAGCGAGCGATTGGATGATTCATCTTCTCTCACCTTACAAAATACTTACAGAATCGAATTTTTGTATTATATCTTACCTACAGAATAAATGGCGGCGAATTTCGCAGGTTTTCAAAAGTTCGCATCCAACAAGCAGAGTGACGTTTTACCTAAGGGTGGGCAATTTCACTGGAGGCGCGATTACAGTCGTCGGCGCGCAAGCCATGCGGCTGTTAATAGGTGGTGAAGCGAATATCATTAGGCGCGGTTTGCCCGCGAAAAAACGCCTTTTACAAGGGAGGCGCTTCGGTGCCAGCCAAAACTTATCCCCAAGCGGTGAAATCGATCTGCACATCAAGACGATACTTTTCCATAAAAGATACAACACTCCTCGCACCGCCGTGATGTGTGAGGAATGATAAAATCACCCAATGCTCCCAGATTTCAGAGTCAGACAGCGCGATTACCTTCTCGAAATCTCGCGCGCGCTCACACAAGAACTAGATCAGGAAAAACTGCTCGCGCGGATTTTGCTGATCGCCGTTGAAATGCTTGCGGGACAAGCCGGCATCATCGCGCTCAAAGAACGGGATGGCTGGCGCGTCGCCGCCGCCCATGGAATTGCCCCGGCTTTCCTCAGCTACCTCACCCCCCTGCTGGCTGACGAAGACATGCGTGAGTTGGATGTTCTCGAACTCAACCGCATGTTGGGCGAGTTGACCTACACCGCCAGCATGGGACTGCTCAACGGCACCGCGCTCGCGCTCGTGGCGCACAGACAAGTCATCGGCGTTATTTTTATTTTCCGAAACTATGAGGGCGGGTTCACTCCGAACGACCGCGTGATCCTGCAATCATTTGCAGACCAAGCCGCGATAGCCGTGTACAACGCGCAACTGTACGGACAGGTCTCCTACGAGAAGCAACGACTGGACGCGCTTCTAGACTCCGCCGCGGACGGGATCATCATCCTCAACGCCGACCTGACCATCGAGCGCGTCAACGACGCGTTCGAACGCATCTACGGGAAGACTCACGATGAACTCGTCAACACACCTCACGATGACGTGATCCGCTGGGCGGGCGACCCACAAGGCTCAACTTTAAATGAAGCCATGGCAAACGGCTGGCCCCTCACACCGAACGCGACCTTGTATGTGGAAGGCGACCTCGAACGCGATTTGCCGCCGTCGCTTCCAGTTGGCGTCACCTACGCCCCTCTGCTTTCGCCAGACGGGAAACTTCGCAACATCATCGTCAGTGTTCGAGATATTTCACATTTCAGAACGGCTGATGAGATCAAGGCGACTTTTATTTCGATTGTGAGTCACGAACTGCGGACGCCCGTCGCATTGATCAAAGGATACGCGTCAACTCTCAGGCGAGACGATGCAAAATGGGATAAGCGCACGATCAGCGACTCGCTCACGGTCATCGAGGATGAAGCCGACCGTTTGAGCAAGATGATTGACGACCTGCTCGACGCGTCGCGTTTACAGGCAGGTGGGTTGAGCCTGAATCCTGCGGATGTTTTACTCCCGACTCTTGCAAGCCGCATTGCTGAACGGTTTGCCACACAATCGAAAAATCACACCATCGTCACAGACTTCCCTGAAAATTTCCCTGTTGTGCTGGCGGATGAAACGCGCATTGAGCAGATAATTTCCAATCTGGTATCTAATTCGATCAAATATTCAGCAATGGGTGAAATCAAAATCAGCGGGACTGTGAGACCCGAACAGGTCATCATTTGTGTATCCGATGAAGGGAAGGGCATCGAAGCAAAAGATTTGCCGCACATCTTCGATAGATTCTATCGCTCGACGAAAGCCGTCAAGCAGACGAAGGGCGCGGGGCTGGGACTGTATCTCGCGCGCGCGTTTGTCGAGGCGCATGGCGGGCGCATTTGGGCGGATGCCAAAACTGAGTTAGGCGCGAGGATTTGTTTTTCGTTGCCGAGGTGAACTCCCGTCGCAGAGTTTGATGGAGGGTGAGCCTCAAAATTTACCGCGAAGAGCGCAAAGAACGCAAAGAAGGAATTAAAACTTGGCGACCTTTGCGGGCTTCGCGGTTCAAAAGATCACTTTGAGGCTCAAACCTGTCCGCCCCGCTTCGTCTACGCTAGCGCTCCGCTCAGCGCGAATAGGAGTCGTCGGGGTGGTAAAATTTGACGGAGGCCGAATCAAGCCGACCCTGAGAAAGATGCGGGTTTACATCCCAAAAAGGAAAATTAATCATGGCGAACACAGTCTTACCCCGAAATAAGATCAATAAAAAATTTACGTGGAATGCCGAGAGCGTTTTTAAATCCGCGAAGGAATGGGAGGCGGAGGTCAAGAGCATTGTGGCTGAATTGCCCAAGGTGAAAAAATATGAGGGCAGGCTGAGCGAAGGCGCGGAAGTTTTGCTCGAAGCCATACACGCGGTGGAAGCGTTGGCGAACCGCACGAACAAAATGTTTATGTATGCGGGGTTTTCATATTCGGTGGATACGACAGATCAAAAAGCCGCCGCGTTGTTTGGCAAGGCGCAAGGCGTGGCGGGACAAATGTCTGGCGCGCTGTCGTTTGTGAACCCTGAATTGATCGCGATGGGAAAAGCAAAACTCGACGAGTGGATGAAGGGCAACGAAAAACTGGCGGTGTATCGGCATAGTTTTGAAGACCTGTTCCGACAACAAGCGCATGTGCGTTCGGGCGAGGTGGAGGAATTGCTCGGCATGGTCGGCGACCCGTTCGGCGGCGCGCAAAATAGTTCGAGCATGTTGGTGAACGCGGATTTCAAATTTGCGCCCGCGAAAGATAAGAAGGGCAAGAAGGTTGAGATCACGCAAGGCAACATGCACACGTCATTGATGGAAAGTCCAGATCGCAAGGTGAGGCAGAGCGCGTTCGAGAGTTACATGGACAAGCACCTTGAATTCAGGAACACGCTTGCCGCAAATCTCAACACTTCGATCAAAAATAATATCTTCAACATGCGCGCGCGGAAGTTCGACACGTCTCTGCAAGCCTCGTTGTTCGGACTCAACATTCCCGAATCGGTTTTTCATAACCTGATCAATACATTCGAGTCCAAACTCCCCGTGTGGCATCGCTATTTTGAATTGCGCCGCAAGGCGTTGGGATTGCGCGACCTCACCTATTACGATATGTGGGCGCCCATCGTCAAGAGCAAACCGAAAGTTCCGTACGCCAAGGCTGTTGATTTAATTTCTGAAAGTCTCGCGCCGCTTGGCAAGGATTATGTTGACGTGTTGCGGCAGGGTTGTCTCAAAGACCGCTGGGTAGATATTTACCCGAACAAAGGCAAACAGAACGGCGCGTTCTCGTGGGGCGCCGCGCCCGACACGCATCCCTTCATTATGATGTCGTACACCGACGAGGTCGGAAGCATGAGCACGCTGGCGCATGAACTCGGTCACTCGATGCACTCGTATCTCACGGGTCAAAATCAGCCGCGCGTGTACAACAATTACTCGTTGTTCGTCGCGGAGGTCGCATCCAATTTCAATCAGGCGATGATGCGCGGTCATTTGCTGAAGACGGTCAAGGATAAAAATTTATTGATCGCGTTGATCGAAGAAGCGGTGGGTCACAACTTCTTCCGCTACTTCTTCCAGATGCCGACTCTGGCGCGCTTCGAGTTGGAGACTCACCAGCAAGTCGAACGCGGCGAAGCGCTAACCGCCGACTCGTTGCAGGAACTGATGGCGGATCTGTTCACGGAGGGATTCGGTCCCAAAGTGAAAGTGGATCGCCCGCGCGTCGGCATGATCTGGTCCACGTTTGCGCATCTCTTCTCGGACTATTATGTCTACTCGTACGCAACGGGCATTTCTGGCGCCCACGCCCTCGCGGGACGAATCCTACGCGGCGAGCCAAACGCGGCGCAAGATTATCTCGGCTTCTTGAAATCAGGTTCATCGCTGTATCCGCTGGATGTGTTGAAGAAGGCAGGCGTTGACCTTGCGTCGCCGAAACCCGTCGAAGAAACCTTCGCCGTGATGGAAAGTTATGTGGATCGGTTGGAGGAATTAGTTGGGTAGGTGTACACAGGTAGACAGGTAGACAAGTAAACAAGTAGACAAGTAGACAAGGAAACAAGGAAACAAGTAGACAAGTAGACAAGGAAACAAGTAGACACGTGAATACCTGTGTACGTGTTTCCGTGTTTACCTGTCTACTTCACCAAATCGTAAATCCAAAATCAGAAATCGGAAATCGTAATGCCTCAAACACAAATTGCATGTCCTAACTGCCGCCAGATGATCGCGGCGAATATTGAACAACTCTTTGACGTGACGCAAGACCCGCAAGCCAAGCAGAGATTGCTGGGCGGCGTGTCGAACATGGCGCGTTGTCCGCATTGCGGATTTCAGGGACGACTCGCCACGCCGATCATTTACCACGACAACGAGAAAGAGTTGCTCCTGACATTCTTCCCGCCTGAATTGGGAGTGCCACTGAATGAGCAGGAGAAGATCATCGGTCCGCTCATCAAGAAAATAACAGATGATCTCCCACCTGAAAAGCGGAAAGGTTATTTGCTCAGCCCCTCCCCCAACCTCACGTACGAGTCAATGATCAAAGTGATTCTCGGCAAGGACGGCGTCACGCCTGAGATGCTCAAGGCGCAACAGGATAGGGTGAACATCGTCGAGAAACTCATCCAAGCCAGTTCGGAGGATGTGCGGAGCGAACTCATCAAACAAAATAGCGCGTTGTTCGATGAACAATTCTTTGCGCTGTTCAGCCGTCTCGCGCAGGGCGCGATGCAAAGCGGACAGGATACCGTCGGCAAGCAACTCGCGGATGTGCAACGTCAACTTCTCGACGAGACTGAATTCGGACGCGGGTTGAAAGAATCCGTTGGGGAACTGGAGACCGCTCAAAAGTCCCTGCAAGAGGCGGGACAGAGTCTCACGCGCGAGAAACTGCTGGAGTTCGTCGTCGCATCCCCGAACGACGCGCGTCTGCGCGGTTACGCCACGATAGCGCGGCAGGGAATGGATTATCAATTCTTCCAACTGCTCACTGACAAGATTGAAAAAGCGACGGGCGATGAAAAGACGCGGCTCGAAACGATGCGCGAGAAATTGCTGGACTACACAAACGAAATGGATAAGCAGATCGAAGCGCGTTACAAACAGGCGCAGGAGTTTGTCGAGTCCCTGCTCGCGCAGGACGATATTGTCAAAGCGGTGCGCGATAACATTGACGGCTTCACACAAGATTCGGTTGATCTGGTGAATCAAATGCTGAGGCAGGCATCCGAGAAAAACGATTACACGCGCATGGGCAAACTGCAAAAGATGGTGGAAGTACTGCGCGAAGTTTCGACTCCGCCCGAGGTGGCGCTCGTTGAACAATTGCTCGACGCGCCCGATGAAGCGTCGCTCGAACAAATGTTGGAAGCGAACAAAGCGATGATCAACGATCAGTTCATGCAAGCGGTGATCGGCTTGGTCGGTCAAGTGGAGCAAGCCGCGGAGCAAGGCAACCCCGAAGCGAAAGCGTTGAGTGAAAAAATAAACGCGATCTACAAGACCGCGTTGAAATTTTCGATGAAACAGAATATGTGATCAAAAACCCAAACCTTAGCCACGGATTTCACCGATTTACACGAAATAAAGCCGACCGCGTTTGGTCGGCTTTTCGATTGGCTCAATTGAGGATAAAAATTAAAAATCCGTGATAATCCGTGTAATCAGCGGCTGATTCTTTTTCAATCTGTCAGTCATGGGCAACCTTCCACACTCGTTCGAACTCCAGCATAAATTGCTGGGCAATCGCTTCGTTGTAGATAATCAGGGTATTTTCATCGTTGCGCGTTTCAGCGGCTTGCGAAAAATTATAGGAACCGATCACAACGATGGATCCGTCAACGATGAACACTTTGTGGTGCATCTGCCCTGCGATGCCGTCAATGCGGACATCCAAATCCGCTTGTTTGAACGGATCATATTCCGTCCCTTGATTGGACGCGACTTGTTCCTCGTCCATCACGCCTTTGACGGTGAGTCCATCCTCTGCTTTTTCGCGGACGATATCGCCGAGGTCGTTTGATGTGAACGAGAACGCAAGGAAGTAAATACTTTCCTCCGCGCCGCTCAAGACGGTTGCGATCTGACTCGCGACTCCATCGTCAGGGGAGAAAAAAGTGTCCACGCGCGTCGAGTCAATCGTCAGCGTGGGATGAGGCGTTTCGGGAGTCGCGTTTTCACCGAAGCGATTATCCAAAAACATCTCGTCAAATTCTTTCGAGTAATTCTCCGCCATCTTCGTCGAGCGGATTCGCATCAGATGGTTATCGTCGTCGTACGCGCCCGAGTCGGTGAAGTTCATCGAGCCGAGCCACACTTCGGATTTGTCAATCACCATGAACTTGTCGTGCATCAAGCCGTCCTGTTTATCGCCCACGATTGGAATGCCCGCTTCGAGCAAAATCTCAACATCAGACCTGTCCATGTTGGTGGATTCCATCACCATCCGCACGGTGACGCCGCGATCGCGCGCGTTTAGCAACGCGTTGCGGACGCTGTTCAATGAGAGACTGTACGCGGCAACGTCAATGCTCAAACGCGCCGAGTTGATTGCTTCAACAAGAGGACCGTCTACGCCGCCAGTGCCTTGCGACGAGAACGGGTCAACGGGGTCGGTGAAGTACAACTCGAACCACGATCCGCGCACGCCGTAGCCTGTTTGTAGTTCAATGGGCGTGAGGTCGGTTGAGGGGACATCCGTAAGTGTAGGCTCAGGGTTTGGAGTCAAGGAAACCTCGGCGCATGAGGAAACGAGAATTAAGAGAATTGGGAGAATTTGTGTGAGGGTTTTGATTTTCATCAGTTCCTTTTTCTAAATCATATCCCAGCCTGTCGGCAGTTTCGGGGGAGTCCAATTTTCGTCGGGCATCCAATCCAGCCACGAACCGTCGAAGGGATATTTGCGATTTTCGATCCTATCAAGAACTTCAAGCTTTGCCGATTCGATTTCATCAACCCATTCAAGAGCAATTGCCCTATGCTCAATAGCCGCTTTGTAATCCTCTACATCCTTCCAGACAAACGACAAGTCTGGCTTGATGTCAATGTCAATATCCAAGTCCAATGAATCAATCCCGCAATGGCTTCTCTTGAACGGCAATTGAAAGTTGACGTAATATCCCAAAAAATCGTTTTTGGCGTGGTTCCAAAAGAGCATAATGGAATAATATTTTTCGGGTTCGGTAATAGCAAGCACGCGGTTCGTATGCCAGGCATATTTTGCTAATTCCCATTCGCCCCCTTGAAAACTCCACCAGCGACGGGCTGTCTTTTTGCCTTTTAGGTAGGAAGGTTCGGCAAGGCTTTCTGCCCCGGGCAACAGAGCATTCACAAGTTCTCCCGCCGAATCAGACACAACAATCGCCGACTGCACATGCCACAGGTGACCATTGAAAATGCCCCTCCACGCAATCACATCGCCGGATTTCCACATTCGCATTTCAAGGCGCGTGGCTTCAACATCCGCCACGAACTACTCAGCCGCCGATTCTTTATTGAATGCTTCCCCAGCCAATTGCGCGGCTTTTTTCAACAATTGATCGTATTTCATTTGATAAACCATCACCAGATGAGCGACGATTCGCCGAAGAAATTTCGGCAAGGGCATGTGGGCTTGCATGATGTCATGCACGCGCGTCCCTCCGTTGGGTAACGGTTCAAAGAGCAATGTTTCAGAAAAAACCTTCTTGTCGTTCTCAAATGAATCAACTGTGGAATATTCGAACGGGCGCCAATCGAGAGTCACTTCGGTGCTGACGTTCTTGCCGTGCGCGCAATGATTGCTTGCGCCTTTGCCTGCGCGCCCGCGCGGTCTATCGCCAACACTCCATTTCACATGACCCTGCATCCATTCGTTGCGCTTGATGGGGTCTTGGATCCATTCCCACGTCACAGCGGGAGGCGTGGGGAAATCCATGCGAAAGATTATATCTGCGTCTTTTTCTTCAATGAGGATGCGGCGTTCG
>CASGHD010000133.1 GCA_949319575.1 uncultured Anaerolineales bacterium
TAATTGACCGACACAACCAAAAAGCCAGCCTTTTGCAATTCGGGAAACTCCGTCTCGCCCGCCCCTCCCGCTTTATCACCCTTTCTCCACCCGCCGCCATGCACGTACATCGTGACAGCAAAGCGCCCATTGTTTTCAAACGGATAATACACATCCATCTTCAACGCGACTCCGTCCACTGTGCAATACGTGACGTCTTTTTCGACCGTGCCGAGTTTGGATGAGTCGAATTCGGCGGATGAAGTCCCCGCTTCATTTTCGACGGGAGGCTGGGTCGCCGTTTGTGTAGGCGGAGTCTCCCGTGTGGGTTGGTTCGCGCCTACACTGCACGACGCGGAAAGGATGACCAGAAAAGTGAGTAGGTAAGTAAGTCGTTTCATTGAATGCTCCAGTTCGGCAAAGTTTACTTTGCCTTCATGTTTATTTGAACAATATCCAGCGAACTAATAAGCTCGCATGTTGCGTTACGGTTGCGCCGCATACGCGTCCGCCATCTCGGAATAGGTCGCCCATTGGACCTGTCCGCTGGCGACGAGAGGGTCAACCACTTCGGTCAAAAATTTCTCGATCACGCCGAAGGGGTCTTGCGGGTCGCCGAGAAATTCGCCAGGGTGAACGGTGAAGTGAAAGACGTTGACCTTGCCCGCCTGCGCCGCTTTGAGCGAGGCATAGAGACTCTCTTTGAGATATTCAAAATAGGCTTCGTCGCCGCCCGCATCGTCGCTGCGGCGCATAGACGCGAAATTCGTCTTGTCATATTGACCTTCGGGCAGAAAAACAACCGCGCCGTTCGGGTCGTGTTGGGTGAAGAGCGTGAAGTCCACGCCATCCGTGCCGCCTGCGGGGCGCCACGGATTCACGCCGATAAGCGACATATCTGTAGACTGCGTGTCGGGACTCTTCCAATCGCTGTTCACGTCCAAGCCCGCGCACTCGGCGGCTTCGTACAGGTTGACGTATAAATTGCCGCCGCTCCAATAGCGGATGTCCGTCACGCCGCTGGCTTGCGCGATGTAACCGAGTTCTTCCTTCATCACGTCGCACCATTGCTGAACAGAAAGCCGCTCGGGGTTTTTCCCAAGATGCGCGTCTTCGTGAAAGTGTAGGGCAATCTCGTGTCCGCGCGCGGCGAGGTCGGCGAGAATCGTATTGCCCGATTCAAGCGCAACGGTCGTAAACGGACTCTGCGCCTGAATCGTCATGCGTCCGCCGCGCGCTTCGACGATCTGGGTCAGGGTCAGCATATCCGCTACATGTCTTTCGAAAAACTGAGGGTTGCGATAGTCAGACTTGTTGTTGGCATACCCTTGCGCCGTCTCGCCCATCGGTTCGATGTGCATTCCGATATCGAAGAGCAGGACGGCTCCGCCCGCTTCATTCTCGACGGGCGGGCTGGTTTCTGCTTCGGTGGGTTGATTCTCCGCTGACGGTTGAGTCGCTGGCGCGGCGGGAAGTCCGCACGCCAGCGACGCGAGCATGAGAATTGAAACAGAAAGTAAAATTCGTTTGAGTGAGTTCATGCGAGTATTTCCTTTAGACATGTTGTAGTTTCTTGGCAAAGAAAATGGAATAAACCTCGTCGTGCTTTTCCTCTATTTTCCATGACGCTTGTAACCAAAGTATTACCTGGATGTAAAAAAGCAACTTGCCACCCTTCAAAATAGTTAACGTAGTCCTGCCAGAAAACCTCGAGCGTTTTAGTTTTATGGAATACCCAACACGGGTATACTTTGCCCATGACCTCTCCCGCATCTGTCCTCAAAGGGACCTTCGGCTACGATACCTTCCGCCCGCTTCAACAAGAAGTGATCGAAAATGTGCTGGCGCGCAAAGACACGCTTGCCGTGATGCCAACAGGCGGAGGCAAATCACTTTGCTATCAAATCCCATCGTTGATCTTTGAAGGGCTTACGGTCGTCGTCTCGCCGTTGATCTCATTGATGAAAGATCAAGTGGAGCAACTGCGCGCGTATGGCGTGCCTTCACTGTTCATCAACAGCACCCTTTCGCCGCAGGCATATCAAGAAAGCATGGAGCATGTGCGACGCGGCGAAGTGAAGTTGTTGTACGTCGCGCCCGAGACGCTTCTCACGCAACGCATCCTCTCGCTTCTCGATTCGGTTCAGGTGGATTGCCTCACCATTGACGAAGCGCACTGCATCTCCGAGTGGGGACATGACTTCCGCCCCGAATATCGTCAACTCGTTGAAGTGAGAAAAAGATTTCCCAAAGCGGTGTGCTTGGCGTTAACGGCAACTGCAACTTCAAGAGTTCGGCAGGATATTCGCAACACGCTCAAGTTTTCGACCACGAACGAATTTGTCGCAAGTTTCAACCGCGAGAATTTGTACATCGAAGTCCTTCCCAAGCGCGAGCCTGTGGGTCAGGTGATCGAACTGCTCGAACGCTACAAGGATCAATCGGGGATCATCTATTGTTTCTCGCGCAAGCAAGTGGATGAGTTATCCGCGTATCTCGCCTCGAAAAAATATTCCGTCCGCCCGTATCATGCGGGGCTGGAGGATTCCGAACGAAAAACGAATCAAGAATTATTTATCCGCGATGACGTGCAGATCATTGTCGCCACCGTCGCGTTCGGCATGGGCATCAACAAGCCGAATGTGCGTTTCGTCATCCACTTCGATTTGCCCAAGAGCGTCGAAAGTTATTATCAAGAAATCGGGCGCGCGGGACGCGACGGTCTGCCCGCGCACTGCGCGCTGCTCTACAGTTATTCGGATGTCGTCAAGATCAACTATTTCATTGACCAAAAAGAAGGCGATGAAAAACGAGTCGCCATCGAACATTTGAATGCCATCGTCCGTTTTGCGGAGGACGAGCGGATCTGCCGCCGCAAGCCGCTCCTCAACTACTTCGGCGAATCATACGAAGCCGGCAACTGCTCCAACTGCGACAACTGCACCTCCGCCCCGACTCCCCTCGCCGACATCACCGTCTTCGCGCAGAAGTTCCTCTCCTGCGTCAAACGCGCGGACGAGAAATTCGGAGCGGGTCACATCGCTGATATTCTGCTCGGCTCAAAAAATGAGAAGGTCATCCGCTGGGGACACGACAAATTGTCCACGTATGGCATCGGCGCGGAACTGACGAAGAAACAGTGGATGCACATCGCGCGTCAACTGTTGAGCATGGGATACCTCAAGCAGGAGGGCGAGTATCACACGCTGAGTCTCACGTCGCGGGCGTTGGAGTCGCTGAAGAAAAGAGAACCAGTTTTCGGCGTCGTGCAAGAAGCGGGGAGGACGAAGAAAGATGGAAAGAAGAAAGAAGGTATCGAATACAACCATGCGTTATTCGCATTGCTCCGTCAGAAGCGAAAAGAGTTGGCAGATGATGCGGGCGTCCCGCCGTATGTCATCTTTTCAGATCGCGCATTGACCGAGATGGCGGCGTATTATCCGCAGTCGCGCGAGAGTTTGTTGAAAATTTCGGGCGTGGGGCAGGTGAAGTTGAGTCAATATGGCGAGGCATTTTTGAATGTGATCAAGTCGTTTTGTGAGAAGCATGGACTTGATGAACGCGCGCATGCCCTCACCCCCAGCCCCTCTCCCAAAGGGAGAGGGGAGTCGGAGCTTGGCGAACGCACGCGCATCGTTGGCGAAACATTCAACGAAGGGGCAACCATTCAATCGTTAATGGAGAGGCAAGGCGTGACGAGGGGAACGATTCTCGACCACTTGTCGAAGTTTGCTATGGCTGGCAACAAACTTCGCAACGGCGGAGATTTGCAGGCGGCAACCTCCGCCACATCCGAACAGCAACAAATAACCTTCGCCGTGTTCGACGAACAGGGAACGATGTATCTCAAGCCCGTGTTCGATCAATTGAACGGCGCGTTGAATTACGATGAATTGAAGATTTTGAGGTTGATCTACCTGGTTGCGCGGCAGGGATGAGAAGCCAATTCTGGCTTTTGCGTAGGGTGGCGCAGGGTAGCGGATAAAAAATCCAAACATGGCTGTCCTGAATCGCCCTGTCGCTACGGAGGGAGTGAAAATTTGGGTGTGATATAATCACTCCATCTTATAAAAGGTCGAGCGTGTTATGCTACCGTCAACCCAAATAATAGGGTTGGCGGTTTACTTATTAATGGCCAAAAAAGGAGCGCGTAATGGAAGCAAAGTTATATGTTGGAAATTTGTCGTTTGAAACCACAGAACAGAGCCTGCAGGAACTGTTCATGCAGGCTGGGAATGTGGTTTCCGCCACGTTGATCAAGGATCGCGACACAAACCGCTCGAAGGGCTTTGGTTTTGTGGAAATGAGCACCCAGGCCGAGGCGCAAAAGGCGATTAGCATGTTCAATAGCTACACCTTGAACGACCGCCAGTTGACGGTGAATGTCGCCCGTCCGCGCGAAGAACGGGGCGGTTTTCGTCAGGATCGCGGCGGGCCACGGAAACGGGATAATAACAATCGCCGCCGCTATTAACCCTGCAATGATATTCACAATCGGCGATAAGGTGGTTCATCCTCAGCATGGCGTCGGGCAGATCGTCAAACTGGAAGACAAGGAATTCGAATCTGGGGTGATTCGGCAGTATTACGAGATTTCCATGTTGGGAGGCAGTACGGTCTGGGCTCCTGTGGATTTGAGTACCGTTGGGTTGCGGAAACCGGCAAAGAGAAGCGACATTGCCCAGTGCCGTAGAATCCTGACGTCTGCCTCCGCGCCTCTTCCTGAAGACCTGCGGACACGGCAATCGAGCCTGTTAGCCCGCCTCAAGCAAGGGACCATCGTCACGTTCTGCGAAGTGGTGCGAGACTTGTATGCCTACGGCGAGCACAAATCCTTGTATGGGACGATCGCGGGTTTCTTTCGCGTCACCAAAGATGTGCTGGCTCAGGAATGGTCGTTGGTGGAAGGGGTAACACTTTTAGACGCTATGGAGGAGATCAATTCCCTGCTTGCCAAAGGCCGGGAAGCCATGAACGCAAAGAAACGATAGTGGGGGATATGAGCGCCTTACACTTTCAAAATTGGGACGCTGATTCACGCTGATAACGCAGATTTTCTTTCTTTACGAATCAGCGAAGTCAGCTTCCGCTCTGGCTGTGCCGCCCGGAGCCGCGAGGTTATTCACCTTCTAATTTTGCTTTGAGATTTCGAAACGCTTTTTTCATAGACGGATTGCCAATCAGCGGGTAAATAAAAAATATAAATCCAAACGCAATGAGCAGATTGACATTCAATCTCATCGCGCGAGTGATTAACACGTTGTTGTCTTTCTCTAAAAACGTAAAAGTGTGGAACACATCTCCAAAATCTGGATCGTTGGCAACAAAACCAAATTTGTGCGGGGACTTAAATTCAGCGACCTTGAGTTTATTCGGTCTATCCTTTTGAATCGCCACCTCGCCTTTGGAGACATATTCTTTCCCCACTCGAATCGGCTCGGATGAAACTGCTTCGATCTTCAATTCCCCGCCGCTCCATTCGGGATGTTTGGTTAGGTCGGAGACGTAATCAAATGCGGCTTGGAGATTCGTGTTGATAAGGATTTGAATAGAACGGGTTAGTGATGTCATGGGGGTTATTATAAGACTATGGCTAAGTTGACATCCTCCTCAATTTCCGCTACACTTCAAGTTGTCTGACAACTTTCGTCTAGTCCACTTGGTCTTGATACGCCCCTCTAAACTTGTACTGACGGTTCGTTTTTCGTTCACCGTGTCGAAGTAACCATTCGGGGCTACTCGACCACCAGTCTCCAATCTCTAATCTCCAATCTCCAATCTCTATTCTCTATTCTCTAATCCTCTTTCTTCCCCTCCCATGCCCACCCTCCTCATCAAAAACGCCCACCTCCTCACCATGGACGACCACCACACCGAACTCTCGGACGGTGGTCTTTTCATTCGCGACGGCTTCATCGAACAAGTGGGGCAGACTTCCAGTCTGCACTCCGAAGCCGACGAGGTCCTCGACCTCAAAGGTCACGTCCTCCTCCCCGGTCTCGTCAACACGCATCATCACTTCTACCAGACCCTCACGCGCGCCGTCTCCGCCGCGCAGGACGCCAACCTCTTCAACTGGCTCAAAACCCTCTATCCGATCTGGGCTCGCCTCACGCCCCACGATATTTTTACCTCGACTCAAACTGCCCTCGCGGAACTTGCTCTATCTGGATGCACGACGGCTTCAGACCATCTCTACCTCTACCCAAACGGTTCAAAACTCGACGATGAGATTGCCGCGGCCGCGGAGGTCGGACTCCGCCTCCACGCCTCGCGCGGCTCGATGTCGCTGGGCGAATCGAAAGGCGGTCTCCCGCCCGACAGCGTGGTGGACGATGAAGAGTCCATCCTCAAAGACTCGCAGCGCATCATCCAAAAATATCACGATGCCAAACCCGGCTCGATGGTGCAGATCGTCCTCGCGCCGTGTTCGCCATTCAGCGTGACGGGCGAACTGATGAAACAATCCGCCAAACTTGCGCGTGAATATGG
>CASGHD010000134.1 GCA_949319575.1 uncultured Anaerolineales bacterium
CGCTCTTGGTTTTGCCGAAGCAGTCCCCCAACGCCGGGAGATTGCTTCCCTTCGACAGGCTCAGGACAGGCGTCGGGACCCCGAAAAACATCGGGGCAGGCGAGCAAGAGCCTCCTCGCAACGACATGCCTGAGTAGTTACTCCAATTCACGATAATTTCATTCAGGGTATTTGGTTCAGTTCTCCGCTCCCTTTGGGCGCACCGTCAGTGGGCGCGGAGTAACTCGAACGCCAGACGTAATCGAGTTATGACATATAATCCCCGCAATGGATAATCACTACGACGCGGTCATCATCGGCGGAGGAATTGCAGGGATGACCGCCGCGCTCCACCTCGCCGAACGCGGACTCAAACCGTTGATCCTCGAAGCAGATGAGCGCGTCGGCGGGAGATTATCTGGCAAAGAGGAAATCGTTATCAATGGGTGGAAATTTCCAAACGAACACGGCGTGCATGGAGTCTGGTCGTCCTATTTAAATTTCAAGGCGATGTTGCGGCGGCATGGCGTCATTGACAAACTCATCCCTGCAAACGATGAGCAATGGATCTATCGCCAACACAATTTCATCGGGCGCGTGAACATCGGCTCGATGATTCGCAATAGCCCGTTGCCCGCGCCGCTTCATTATCTGCCGTTGTTGTTCCATCCGAAATTTATGTGGATGCTCAGCCTCAGTGATTGGGCGTCGCTGTTTCATGTGTGGGGCGCGCTTCTCATGTCCATCGGCATTGATCCGTTTGTGGAGGATCAGCCGCTTGAAGGTCTCACGTTTGGCAAATCGCTCAAACGTTGGGGTCCCGCGTTTCGCGCGTTGTTCTTCGGTCTCACGCGCAACGGGCTCTCAACAAATCCCGACGATGTTCCGCTCGCGGGCTTCCTCGCCTTCCTCCGTTTTTACACGGTCATGCGGCGCGACGCGTGGCGCTTTGAATATCTTCCGAATGGCGGCGGTGATGTGTGCGAAGAATTGTCAGCGGCGATAACGCAACTCGGAGGCGAGATCAAATATAAATCCCGCGTGATGCGGATTGCAAAGGATGGAGACTGGATCGCGCATTTCGAGTCGGACGAAGGTTCCTCTTCGATTCGATCCCGCTTTGTCATCCTCGCTTCCGACTCACCTTCGGCTGAATCGATCATCGGAAGCAGTTTCCACGCTGACGGCTTGTTCTTCCCGCATGGACTCTCCCACGCGGTGATTCGTTTATGGTTCGACAAACAACCGCGCAAACATCCCGAAGCGGGAATATTCAGCGGCGACTTCATCATGCACAACTTTTTCTGGCTCGACAAAATTTATGACGAGTATCGCAAGTGGAGCGACGAAAAAGGCGGCGCGTGCATCGAAGTCCACGTGTACGGACCCGAAGATGTGTTGAAGCAAACCGACGCGGTTCTGCTGACGAATGTGCTGACAGATTTTTATCGCGCCTTCCCTGAATTGAAAGGACATCTCATCAAGCCGCACCTGCAACGCAACGCCGCGACTCACACCCTGCCCGCGTTGGGCGCGCGCGGCACGCATTTGGGAATCGAAACGCCATGGGAAAATTTTTTCTGCGCAGGCGATTGGGTCTGGCATCAAAACCCATCCTTCTTTTTAGAGCGCGCCTGCGTGACAGGACTCGAAGCCGCCAACCGCGTGTTGTCGTTGTGCGGAAAAGAATCGTTCGACGTTCAGCCCTATCCGCCGCCCGAACCGCTCGCGGGGTGGATCGAAGCGGCGATGATGAGGGGGAGGAAGAGGAGGAGAGCGAAGAAAGTGAGCAGTTGAGGGTGTTGGCGGGTGGACAAACCTCCGAGGATGTGGCTCGGAGGTCTTAATTTTTACAGCGTTTGCTTATAGGATTGCTCGATCAGATACATAATTGAGTCTAATTCTGACAAATTAGACAATTTTATTTCCACTATACCCGTACCATGATGTCCAACTTTAGATACGTCCCTCCCAATCTTATTTGGATCATCCAATTCATCATAAGGAATATCCAATCACATTTTTAGGCTGTTGGATTGTATCTGAAGCTCGCAAAAATTCTTACCATGTTTGTAACTGATGTAAATCTTATTGGGTTTTTCTATGATGTCGCCATCGGTATTCAGAGCAAAGATTCGTTCTCTTATCCCCTCAAAAAGAATTTTGGCATCATTCGGCTTTCCTTGTAGATGATCGTCAAGCGTATAAACAACATCTTCAATTTGTTCTCCGTCTTGTTCGATCTCTGTCTCGGAAGTTTTATCTTTCTTAACAGGTTTTTGGTTGGTTGCGGCGAAAATGGATTCCAAGAATAGGAAGTCGTCACCGTATCGCCTGTATGTCCACAGTTGTATATTTGCGCCAATGCGATTTACAGCGTACTTGTCATATTCAGAAAAGTTTTCGGCAACCACAATTAATCGTGGGCTTGACCAGTCAATCTCTATATCGTTACCTAGTTCTCCCTGAGCGGCAAGCGCAAAATCTCCTTTATGATCTACAAGCCAGTCCAGATAGAATAACCCTTGGTTGATAACATTGTCCTTGCTGGATTTTTTGTATTCAACAATGACAGGTGTTCCATCCTGATCAATTCCTAGCGAATCAATTCTCCCTCGTTGTCGGTCTCCCGTCGTGAATTCGGAAGCGACAAAACGGACACCAAGCAATTCTTCTAAGTTTGCCTCGAACAACTTTTGCAATTCTTTTTCGTTCTTGAACGAACTGGGCTTAACTTGTGACACAAGTTGCTTTTTAACCTGATAAAGCGGCATGAGATCCGTCCTTGTACGAACAGATTATAAACCATTGATGAGTGTGCTTTCTCATCTTCCCACTGATTGCTCTTCACTGCTCACTGCTCACTGATTACTGATGACTGATCACTTCCTCACTGCTCACTGAATCACCCCCAACCTCCTCCCAACCCTCGCAAACGCCTCCAAGCCTTGACCCAAATCATCGCGATCGTGCGAAGCAGAAATCATCACCCGAATCCGCGCTTTGCCTTTTGCTACTGTTGGGAATCCGATTGACATAGCGAAGACTCCCTCTTCAAATAATTCACGGCTGAATTGTTGCGCGAGCGGCGCTTCGCCGAGCATCACGGGTGTGATCGGTGTTTCGCTGACGCCTGTATCGAACCCCAATTTCTTCATTTCGGCTTTGAAGTATTCGGCGTTATCCCAAAGTTTATCTACGAGTTCTGTTGACTCTTCAAGTAAGTCCACTGCCGCCAAACATGCCGCCGCGTCAGGCGCGGTGACCGCGGACGAGAACAGGAACGGTCGTCCACGTTGACGCAGCCATTCGATAATCGTTTTATCGCCAGCAACCATCCCACCAACGACGCCGAAAGCCTTGGACATGGTGCCAACTTCGATATCCACTTGACCATGCAAGCCGAAGTGATCCACGATGCCGCGTCCGCCTTTGCCGAGAACGCCTTCACCGTGCGCGTCGTCAACCATAAACAAAATATCGTATTTCTTGGCAACTTCAACCAGAGCGGGCAGGGGGGCGATGTCGCCGTCCATGCTGAAGACGCCGTCGGTGATGATCAACGCGCGACGGAGGTTTGAAGCGTGTTCTTTGATCGCGTCCTCCAACGCGCCCGCGTCGTTATGTTCATATGCGACGATCTTCGCGCCCGAGAGTCGGCATCCGTCAATGATGGAAGCGTGATTCAGGCGGTCGGAAAAAATCACATCTTCTTTGCTGACCAATGCAGAGATCGCTCCGAGATTTGCGGTGAAGCCCGATTGAAACGTGATGACATCCTCCGCGCCCTTGAATTTTGCGAGTCGCTGTTCGAGTTGCACATGCAGATCGGTTGTGCCTGCAATCGTACGCACCGCCGCAGGACCCACGCCATATTTTCTCGTCGCCTCTTTTGCGGCTTCGATCAACTTCGGATGATTCGCGAGTCCCAAATAATTATTTGAACAGAAATTCAAAACATCTTTGCCGTCCACGATGAGGCGCGCGCCCTGCGCCGAGCCAATCGTGCGGATGTTGTTGTACAAGCCCTGCTCTTTCAATCCGTCAATTTCCTGCGTGAGCCAAGTGAGTTTTGACATGGGAGACTCCTAAAGAGAGATTAGAGAATTAGAGATTGGAGAATTGTTCGTCGGTAATTTGTAATTATTCAGGTTAACGCTGATTGCCTAACATCTTTGAGCCAAAATCGCCGTATTCTCACCCGAAATTTGTAAGGCGATCATGGTTAATCTGAATAGTAATTCAGCGCGCTTGTGCATTATGGCGAACCGCAATCGGCTGCATGTCGCAAAAGACCGATGGGATCCTTTATCCTTCATCCTTCATCCTTGAACTTAGATCTTCCGCAAACAAACCCAACTCGATCATCGCCTCGGTCACTTTTTGAATTGCCCCACTTTTGACGATAACCGCCGTTGGACTTAATACCTCGCCCAAATATTTCGCCGCTTTCGATTTACGCATCTCTTCCAACACTTCGGGCTGACTCACCCGTAGGATGGTTTGAGTCTCAGCCCGAGCCTCTGTCCCTCGCGCCTCCCACCGTTTGAGCGCTTTCACCAGCGGCGGCGGGACTTTGCCATCCGTGTGCTTCACTAGCAATGACAATAATTGCTCGGCTTTCAGTCCCTGCTCTTTGGCGTGTTTCAACGATTGAGCAGTGATGTGATATTTGTAATTGATATTTTTGGTCTCGACTGTTTGCGCTCGACCAACGAATTCATCCCATTCACAAAATCTCGCGATTTGATAACGAACCACGCGTGGCGCATCTCTCGAGATGGAAATTTTTCCATTGGATGAAACACCTATCTTCCCATTTTCGTCGAAGGTCAAAGGTCGAAGGTCTGACTTTTGACTTTCAACCTTTGACATGATTCTGAAAGCCGTTGCCTCTGTTGCTCTCTCCCCAACCGCAAGATCAACCTGTCCCAGCCAATGAAGCGTATTGATGATGAATCGAATCAACGCGCCGTCTACCTCATTCCACGAATCGAAGCCGCGCAGATATTGCCCATCGGAGGCGCGTTTGATGAACCACGAGTCATAGTCGCCTGCGGGGCGTTGGAAGTCTGGATGTTTTTGTTTTATGGCTTGGACGAAACTCGCTATGCTCCACCATTTGTTTGCAGGGACAGAATTGATAAAGCCGAGAATTGTTTTCCGCGTGTCGAGCGGCGAGTTCTTCCACTCGCCTTCACAAATAATGCTCGGCATGAGTTTGAGTTCGTTGAATGTGTCGCTTTTGAGCCATGAGTCGTAAAGCATCTTCAAAGCGTCTTTGCGTGAGGATTCAAGAAAAGTTTTCACAGGCTCGGCTTGGATGTTGTTGTTTGTGATGAGGTTTGTGGAGGCGAGTAATGCGCCAAGTCGTAGGTCAAATTGCCAATTTGACCTACCCATCCTCAACGCGGCAAGCATGGATGTTGCATCGTCGAGGATGAAATCATCCGCGAGAATCTCTGTCCCTTTTTCGGCGGGGGAGGCAGGGCGACCAAGCGGCTCAGAATTATTAACCGCTAAGTCCGCGAAGTTCGCTAAGTTCTTTCTTCTTTCTTCTATCATTAATTCAAACATATCATTGGGAATATATGCAAATTCTTGCGAGCCTTTGTCTGTTTCAAAGAATGCGCGCGCCAATAAGCCTCGATAAAAAAGAATCTCTGATACTGAAATTGGATTGCGATGTGGATGTTCCCTGTCGCGTTTGCCTGCGCCCATCTCGCGGATGTCGCCGAATTGGCGCGTGAATGTTGCCCAGGCGATTCGTCCGTTGGAGGCGAGGAGGGCGGCGATCGCGGAATCCGCTGCGGGGGGGAGAGAGTCTAAATGGTCGGCGAGCAGGTTGAAGTCGAGGAGAGAAGCGGATAGTTCATCCCGCGCTGAATCTGAATCCGTTGAGTCCAAATCGAGTCCCCATAAATCCGCAATGATGCGGAGGTGTCCGATATCTTGGTTGAGGAGTGAGTGAATTAAGTCGGGCATGGGTGAAAGTAAACAGGTAAACAGGTAAACAAGTAGACAAGTAGACAAGTAAACAAGTAAACAAGTAAACAAGAAAACACGTACACAAGTATTGTACCTGTCTACTTGTGTACGTGTCTACCTGTTTCCGTGTGTGCCTGTTTACCCCCTGACAACCGCCAACGCATTCGGAAGTATCTCAAACGAAACCCTGCGAACGTCGGTGCCGAGACCTGAAAAGATTTCGCCGTCGGCGTGGATGTACAGGGGGCGGTCTGCCGTGAGCGAGAATTTTTTGCACGTGCCCATTTTGACTTCTTTGAATTTCCCGTGCGTGCCTTTCATTACTTCGGGCAAAATACGGAACATCATGGCGCGGCTCACGTCGGTGATCATGGCGTAGTGGAGGATGCCGTCGTCAATCTTTGCGTCGGGCGCGATGAGGAATCCGCCGCCCTCGCGCGGACCGTTGCACAGCACGAGGTAGATGACTTTCTGTTCCCATTTTTCCGCGTCGGTTTCGATTTGCATCGTGATCGGGTTATGATCGATTACGATCGTTTGGATCACGGAGGCGAGGTACATGAGGAAGCCGCGCAACAGGGGCAAACGATGTGACCGAATCGTCACCATTGCGCCGAAGCCGACACCGAGCGTGTTATCGAAATATTCCTTGCGCCCGTTGCCGTCGGTCATCAAGGCGAGGTCAACAGTAGACGCTTCACCGTCGAGCGCGCGGCGCAGGGCTTTGTCTGATTGTTTCGTCGCGCCGATGCCGTGCGCAAAATCATTACCAGAGCCGACGGGCACAACGCCAAGGATTGGACGTTTGTTTTCGGGAGCCTGCATGATTCCGTTCACTACTTCATGCACTGTGCCGTCGCCGCCCATGGCGATGACTCGCTCATAGCCTTCCTCGCTCGCTTCACGCGCCAGGTCAATCGCGTGACCCGGGTACACGGTTCCACTCCATGTGACGTTGCCGTGTTGCTCAGTAATGGAGCGCAGGTCGCGCGCGACGCGCCAGGCGTTGCCCATATCTGCCATGGGGTTGAGGATGATTTTGATTTTGGGTGGCATGAAGAGTCCTCCGATAATGCGCGACAGTCACTTTCAAAGTATCGGTCGCTTTTCGTTCGCAGATTATAACCCTCGTGATGAAGCAGGGACGCTTATTCGGGAAGTTTGATCTTCGAGAGTGGGGCGGTAACGCCGCGCGCGATCTGAAACGTGCCGCGCTCGTATTTTTTTGCCTGGTAGAGCGCCGCATCCGCCGCGCGTAAAAGGTCTGAACCGGTGCGCCCGTGTGTGGGGTAGAGCGCGATGCCGCCTGAAATCCCGAGTTTGAGGTTTTTTTCATCGGGCAATTTGAACTTCAATTTTTGCATGCTTTCGGTGATCTTTTCGGCTACGATGCGCGCGGAAGAAAGGTCCGACTGAGTGAGGATCAGGGTCAACTCATCGCCGCCATAACGCGCCAGAAAATCGGTGTTACGGACGCCTTGCGCCAGGAAATTAAAAACATAGCGTAATACCTCGTCCCCGATGCTGTGCCCGTAGGTATCGTTAACTTCCTTGAATCCGTCGAGGTCCATCATGATGACAGCGAAGGAGTAACTGTTCCTGCGCGCGGCGGAGGCTTCGTCTTCGAGTCGTTCGTCGAGCGCGCGCCGGTTGGGCAACCCTGTGACAGTGTCGCTGTACGCCTGGCGGCTGATCATCAAGTGCAGGCTGGCGTTCGAGATGGCGATCGCCGCCTGGTCGGCGAGCAGGCTTAACAGGCGTAACTCGGCGTGTGAAAATTTTCCCACGGTAACGCGGGAGAGATTCATCACGCCTACCACCTTTTTTCCTACTTTAAGGGGAATCCCGATGACGGACCCCGCCCAATTATCTTTAATGTCTTTAAAGAGGGGATGGGCGCGCGTGTTTTCAACGATGATCATCTCGCCGCTGTACGCCACCGTATAGGTCAACCCATTTCCTCTCGGCTTGGTGAACGGTTTGTTACGCATACCCTCCGAATCGAGAGCGGCGCCGAACGAGAGTTTTTGGTCGTTGTAGAGAAAAATGCTGACGTCGCGCGCATTGGTCACCAGGCGTATCGCCTCGGTGACCACGGCATCGAGCACATCCGGCAGTTCGAGGCTGGAGGTAAGATTGATACTCAATTTCTTGAGCGCGTCCAGTTCATCGGTCTGCTGTTTGAGCATCATCAGCATGGCGCGCTGATCGATCAACTGGAATGCCAATCTTTTGGATTCTTCGGGATTGCCCTGTGAATATTTTTCCAACGCGGTGGAAAGCACATCCAATAGTTTGAGCAGGTATTCCCGCGCAATCGGGGATTCGCCCTGAGTTTCCAGCGCCTGATAGGCGTCTTCTAGAATTTTGGATCGGATATCATCGTCCATAAGTTCACACAAGGTCTAGCATTTAATCACGATCCCGGCGCAATGGGCTAACTCATTTGTCCTATTCGACCATGACAGCGCAAATTATAACCAGCATGGGCGATTGAGTGGGATTACATACCCATTACAACCCTGCCCAAACTGATATGCTACAATGGATATAACACCGCTTGGAGATTACCGTGTCTGAACAATCCACACCTATCGGGTCGACTCAGGGCAAGCCTGCCCCAGCCACCCCACTGAATCCACGCCGGCGCGGGCTGATCATCGGCGCATCCGCGGGTTTGGGCGCGGAACTTGCCCGCAAACTTGCCCGGGAAGGATATTCCCTCGCCTTGCTCGCCCGTGGCAAAGATAAACTGGATGCGCTTTGTCTGGAAATCAATTCGCAAGGCGGGAATGCCCATTCATACGCGCACAACGTAACGGATTTTGACAAAGTTCCAGCCCTGTTACAAACCATCGTTGCCAATCTCGGCGGGCTGGACCTGGTCATCTACGTCGCCAGCGTTAACAACCCACCTGGGGGCATCGATAAATTCAACTTCGAGAATGATCGCGCCATGATCGAAGTTAACCTGATCGGCGCCATGGCGTGGTTGACCCCGGTTGCCGAAATGTTCCAATCGGCAAAAGCGGGACAGATCGTCGGCATCTCATCCGTTGCGGGTGATCGCGGCCGCGTGGGCAACCCCGGCTACAACACATCCAAAGCCGGGCTGACGACATATCTTGAGGCGTTGCGAAACAGGCTGACCCGTCACGGCGTGAACGTGTTGACGGTGAAGCCAGGCTTCATGAAAACTGAAATGCTCAAAGCCGCGCCGGGACCGACTCCATTTGCCATCGAGCCGTCTGTGGCGGCGGATCATATTGTGAAAGCCATGAAGAAACGCAAGCAAGTCATCTACACCGCGCCCATCTGGCGGTGGATCATGCTGGTTATTCAACACGTACCGTCGTTTATTTTTAGAAGACTGTCATTCTAAAAGCAGAGACTGGAGACTGGAGATTAGCCTCCAATCTCTAATCTCCAATCTCTAATCTCTAATCTCTAATCTCCAGTCTCTCTTCTTTCCAATGTCTCTGAATCTCAACGCTACCTTCACCCAACTCGAAAATTTCGGTCATTCTCTCAGGGCATCATCCTATCGAATTCCAATAAAAAAAACAGACGATATTTACGAAGCGTTTCAACTCGCGAAGAAACTCGGGTTGAAAGTGACCGCGCGCGGCACGGGCATCAGTTATAACGACGCGTCGCTTAACGGCGGCGGCATCGTCTTGGACATGCGGGGGATGAATCAGATCGTCGAATGGGACCCAGCCTCAGGCGTGGTGCGATGCGAGTCGGGCGTCACGCTCGAGCAGTTGTGGCAGAGAGTCGAGCCTGCTGGTTGGTGGCCCCCCGTCGTCTCTGGCACGATGAAAACAACATTGGGTGGATGTCTCGCGGCGAACATTCACGGAAAAAATAATTTCCAAGCAGGTCCCATCGGCGAGCATGTGATCGAGTTTACGGCGATGTTGCCCACCGGCGCGTTGGTCACGTGCGCTCCCAGGAAAAATGCGGATTTGTTTTACGCAATGATCAGCGGACTGGGAATGCTGGGAGTCTTTACATCCATCACGTTAAAGATGAAACGCATCTTTTCGGGACTGATTGCTGTAGACGCCTGGCCCGTGCCGACTCTCAGCCGACACTTAAACGACCTGCGCGAACACGCGCCAACCCATGATTACATCGTCGGCTGGCTGGATGCGTTCGCAAGCGGAAACAGTTTGGGGCGCGGACAAATTCACGGCGCGCGTCAACTTAAAGAAGGCGAAGACCCGAACCCGAAAAACACCGAAAGCCTTTTGAATCAACAATTGCCCGATCGCTTTTTCGGCGTTGTGCCGAAATCCATGTTGCATTTTTTCATGAAACCGCTGATGAATAATGTTGGAATGGGTTTCGTCAATATTGGCAGGTACTTGCTGGCGCTGCGCGCGCATACGTTTCGACAATCGCACGATGAATTTCATTTTCTGTTGGATTATGCGCCCGGTTGGGAGCGTTCATTCGGACGGGGCGGGTTGATCCAATATCAATCCTTCCTGCCGAAGGAAACTGCCGAAGACGCCTGGCGCGAAATGATTCAATGTTCGCATCGCGTCGGACTACCATCCTATCTTGGTGTGACCAAACGTCACCGCCCGGATAAATTTTTACTGACTCACGGCGTGGATGGTTTCTCCCTCGCGCTCGATTTCAAAGTGACCGATTCGAATCGTCCGAAGTTGAGCGCGATGTTGCAAGAGTTCGACCGCATTGTTCTCGATGCAGGCGGGCGATTCTACTTTGCCAAGAACAGCGAAACGTCCGCCGAGTCAACTCGCAGGTTTTTGGGCGATGCGGCAATCGCCAAGTTCAAGAAACTCAAAAAGCGATGCGACCCACAGGGATTGTTGGAATCTGATTTGTATCGGAGGTTGTTTACGTAAGATGCTGCCTGTGCGCGTGTTCGCGCTTAATCCCCATGCTTAACTTAATTATCGAAGATCTCGGCTTGATCGAATACGAATCCGCGTGGAAGTTGCAGGACCAATACGCGGCGGAGATCGCGGAAGGCAAACGCCCGCCGACTCTTCTGCTTCTCGAACATCCGCACGTGTACACGTTTGGGCGGCGCGGCAAGCAGGAAAATTTACTGTGGGGCGAATCGCAACTCAAAGAAAAAGGCATCGCCATCCACTGGGTAGATCGCGGCGGCGATGTCACTTATCATGGGCCCGGTCAGTTGGTTGGGTATCCGTTGTTGCCATTAAGACCTGTCAGGTCTTCGGAGAACATTGCCATTCTGAATCCCGTGTCCACGCGCGCGTCAGACGCGACTCTCGACACAATGAGACCTGACAGGTCTGACTCGCGCATCCCTCAAGCCGATTACGTCGGCTACGTCCGCAAACTGGAACAAACCCTCATCACTGCGCTTGCGAATCTCGGTCTCGCGGCGGGACAACGTCCCGGCTTGACCGGCGTGTGGATTCAAGCCGACGTACATTCGCGTTGTCCGCGCTGTTCGCCCGAAGATAGAAAAAAGCCAGCCAAGATCGCGGCAATCGGCGTCAAAGTGGATGCGCGGGGCGTGTCACGTCACGGCTTTGCATTGAACGTGAATCCCGACATGGAATATTGGGATGGCATCATCGCCTGCGGATTGCAGGATGAACCGATTGTGTCGCTGGCTGATTTATTTCCCGAACCGCCCTCGATGGCGCTCGTGAAAGAAGAAGTGGTGAAGGCGTTTAAAGAAGTATTCGCAGACCTGTGATGTCTTGAAGACCTCACAGGTCTATCGCTACCGATGGGTGATTTCAAAGGTGGAAAGTGATTTGATAAACTTCCGCATCGTTTCAACGAGGAGATGTATAAATGCTTCAACAAAAATCCAAAATGAATCGCCGCGATTTCTTGAAATTAATGGGAACATTCGCTGGCGCGACGGTGGCAGTCGCGGCTTGTGCGCCGGAGCAGGTTCCAGGTCCGGACCCGACGCGGGTTGTTCCAGTCAATCCAACCGGCGCGCCGCCTGAACCGATCTTGCCGCCCGTCTCGTTGGGAATCATCGCGTTGAGTCGCATGGCGTACGGAGCGCGTCCCGGCGACCTTGAGGCGTTCAACGCATTGGGATCAACAGACGATGAACGCTTGCTGAATTATGTGGCGCAACAATTGAATCCCGATACGATTGACGATAGCGAGTTCGAAGCGCGTTACGCCGCGGCGGGATTTGAGACGTTGCATAAAACGCAAGATGAATTGTATTTCGATCATATTGCGAGCAACCCGTACGACTCGAATGATGAGGCGTATTGGGATTGGTATAGCAAGCCCGCGTATGAATTAGTGGATGCTACATTTTTGCGCGCGGTGTACAGCAAAAAACAACTCGTCGAAGTTCTTGCCGATTTTTGGCATAATCATTTCAACGTGTATTTCTGGCAGGATGATGGCGTGCCATTGCTGGTTTCGTACAACCGCGATGTGTTGCGCGCGCACATGCTTGGCAACTTCAGGCAAATGCTCGAAGCGGTTGCCACGCATCCCTCGATGTTGTATTACTTGAATCAAAATAATTCCTCCGACGCGGGACCGAACGAAAACTTCGCGCGCGAACTTTTCGAACTGCACACGCTGGGGGCGGAGAATTATTTCGGCGTGCAAGACCCGAACTCCATTGCGAAAGACGCGAACGGCATCGCCATCGGTTATGTGGATAATGACGTGTATGAATCCGCGCGCGCGCTCACCGGCTGGCGCGTGGACGACGACATTTACGAATACGAAGACGGCGTCGAGAAGACGGGACGATTTTTATATTACAAGTCGTGGCATGACCGCTTCAACAAATTAATTCTCGGAAAGTATATTCCCGCCGATCAAGAAGATATGAA
>CASGHD010000135.1 GCA_949319575.1 uncultured Anaerolineales bacterium
CTCTTGGTTTTGCCGAAGCAGTCTCCCCATGCCGGGAGATTGCTTCCCTTCGACAGGCTCAGGACAGGCGTCGGGACTCCGAAAAAACATCGGGGCAGGCGAGCAAGAGCCCTCCTCGCAACGACATGCCTGAGCAGTTACAAATAATCGGGCAATAAGTTGCCTGCCACAGAGGCGCAGAGTTTTTTATTGGTTTTCTCAGAGTCTCCGCGACTCAGCGGCTAAAAACTTCCGTATTCATTGTTCGGTTTAATTGTTAATCTGCAAAATCTCGCGGTGGTTTGCCCGCTCAATCCTCCATCCGCGCGATCTTTGCCCCAAGGGCGCGAAGTTTGGCATCCACATTTTCGTAGCCGCGTTCGATCTGGCTGATATTGCGAATCGTAGACTCGCCTTTTGCCGCTAGCGCGGCGAGCAAAATAGACATGCCCGCGCGGATATCCGGGCTTTCGAGGTTTTCGCCGTACAACTGATTCGGTCCCTGAATGAGACAACGATACGGATCGCACAGGATGATCTTCGCGCCCATCCCAACTAATTTATCGGTGAAATACATGCGCCCGGAGAACATCCAATCGTGGAACATGATCGAGCCGGTCGCCTGGGTCGCCACCGTGATGGCGATGCTGATCAGGTCGGTGGGAAAGGCGGGCCACACATTGGTTTTAATCTCGGGAATCGCGCCGTCTAGATCAGGAGTCACTTTCAATTCCTGATTCTCCGGCACGATCAGGTCATCCCCCTCCACCTCCCAGCGAACGCCCATGCGCTCAAAAACATGGGCAATCATTTTTAGGTTTTTCACGCCCGCATTTTTCACGCGGATACTACCCCTCGTCACCGCCGCCGCGCCGACGAAACTTAGCACCTCCAGGTAATCGGGCCCGATGGTGAACTCGCCCCCGCGCAGATGCTCCACACCGTTGATATGAAGCGTATTCGACCCGATCTCTTCGATGTTGGCGCCTAACGCATTGAGGAAATAACACAACTCCTGCACGTGTGGCTCAGACGCGGCATTGTGAATGACCGTTTTTCCCTTTGCCCTCACCGCCGCCATGATGGCGTTCTCTGTTGCAGTGACGCTGGCTTCATCCATGAGTATGCTCGCCCCGCGCAACCCCGCAGTTTGAAATGTAAACCCGCGATCGTATTCCACATCCACACCGAGGGCGCGGAGCGAAAGGATGTGCGTATCGAGCCTGCGCCGTCCGATCACATCCCCGCCCGGCGGGGGAAGCTTCAAGGCGCCGACTCGCGCGGCGATGGGTCCCGCAACCAGAATGGAGGCGCGGATGCGGCGGCAGAGGTCGGGGTCGAGCGAGGCGGGGCGAATCTCCCGCGCGGTGATCCGCCATGTTTTTTCATCCAACTCATCCACCTGCGCGCCGAGGCTTTCGATCAACTGTTTCATGATCAGCACATCTTGTATGCGGGGAATGTTTCGCAGGACAACCGGCTCATCCGTCAATATGCACGCGGCCAGCAAAGGCAATGCGGCGTTCTTGTTTCCCGACGGCGTCACCTCGCCGCGCAACGGAACACCGCCTTCAATCACAAATTTTTCCATGGGATCTCCTGAACATTTCGCAAAGATTGTAAGTCAGATCATTGGCTTCGGCAAGAAGCGCTCTTTAGATCACCAGGACCTTCGGCTCTCTGGGAATTGCCGTGATTGGTACGCCAGCAGTTGCACTTCTGGCAGGCGGCAGTGCAACTGCCGCCGGAACTGGCGGTTCATCACGGCAACTCGTAAAGACCCGGACCTTCTTTAAAGATTAACCCGTGCACTTTTCTCGCGCGCAGATACTTCGACAGACTCAGCGCAAGTTTTACGGAAAAATCCGCGATCCGCATCCAAAGGGATTGCCAGGCGCAACTCGTAAGAAGGCTCTGTGCAGACCATCAACGAGCGCATTACAGTTGACTTACACAACAAAACATGATCTTTTTGAATTTATCCATCGACTATAATTCGCGTCATGAATATTGCGCTCTTGATCCCTGTTGCCTTGGGCTGGCTGGGCGGGTTGCTGGTCAATTACCTCTCAGACACCCTGCCGCGCGCGCGCCGCCTCAGCCCGCCGGTATGCCGCAACTGCGAATCTCAAATCTCCTGGCTCGATTACCTGACCCTGCGCAACTGCCAAGCCTGCGGGATCGTTCGCAGTCTGCGGACGTGGCTCACACAATTCATCCTCATCGCTTCTTTCCTCTACGTGTGGCTGAATCCGCCCAAGTCGCTTGGTCTACCCCTCGGCTTGATCGTCCTCCTGTACTTCGCGGTCATCACGGTCATCGACCTTGAGCATCGCCTGATTCTTTTTCCCACCAGCGTGTTCGGCGCGTTGCTCGGGCTGTTCAGCGGAACTTTTCTCTATTACAACGGATTTCAAAAACCCTTGCTTTCAGCGATTGGCATTTCACTGCTTGGAGGCGCGATCGGGTTTGGCGTGATGTTCCTGCTGTATCAATTCGGCGCCATCGTCGCGCGGTATCGTTCAAAGAAAATGGCAACCGAGGGATTAATAGACGACGAAGAAGAGGCGCTCGGCGGCGGGGATGTTTATCTGGCTGGCGTGCTCGGACTGATGCTCGGCTCGCGCTTCATTATGTATGGTTTGGCAATTGGAATTTTGTTCGGCGGCGTCGTCAGTTTGGCGCTCGTGCTGGCGCTCTTCATTCAGAGGCGTTACACAAAAAACTCACTGATGACCTTCATCCCCTACGGTCCTTACCTCATCGCCGGGGCAGTGTACATGCTGTTTCGCCCGTAGTACGAATGTCGCATTGGACTATACAACCCCGGAATTATACTTATACGACTTCTCGCAGTTCGCAGGCAGTTGTACTGCCTGCCATCGTAGCGCAACTTCGACGAAACAGGCTCAACTGCTTAACTCCTAACTTACTGAAAGAGCCTGCCGGCTTCCTGAATTTGCCCCTGCATCGACCCCTTTTCTTATCAAAGATGTAATCGTTACAGGAGCGTAAGTTCTTATTTTCGCCCCATCATGGGTAGTATAATGTTTTTGTGGTCTCTGGTTTAAGGAACGCGCAGGACAAATGAAAAATCACCTTCATAATTTTTTCTCGAAAATCATTCGGCGCAACCCCGCCGTTTTACCGCGTAAAAGCAAAGCGCAGAGCCTGACCGAATTTGCCATAACGCTACCGGTCCTGTTTATTCTGCTGTCCGGCGTGGTTGAATACGGTTTTGCATTGAACTATTACCTTTCCCTGCTAGACGCCACACGAGAAGCCGCGCGCTTTTACAGCAATTCCGACCCATTCCTCCGCGATACCAACAGGAATATTGTTGGAGATAATACGCTCTTTTACGGAGGCGCGGCCGGGGTGCTGGTCCGCAACCTTGACCCAACACTGGACGAGGATTTTAAGGATGATCCGTATGTGGGAAGAATCATCCCGCTGAATCCGGCGACCGATGAAGTGATCATCACCGTGTACTCAAAATCAGATAGCGGCGCCGTTAGCTACCCAACCGCCGGGTCGTTCCGCCTCTTCGCGAGCACTACCGAATCGTTGTTCACCAGCGAAGAGGTTGAGGGGCTTTTTGAAAACGGCACGCCAGACGCGGGCTTGCTCATTGTGGAAGTCCACTACACGTATAACGCGGTCATGAACCTGCCGTGGACCGCGCCGTTATTCCCCATGAAATTAAGGGCATATACGATCATGCCCCTACCCGCCGCAGACCCTTAATGGGTCAAGCGACCATTCGAGAGATATGATAACTATGAAACGATTGAAAAAATGGCTTCGAAATACAGAGCGCGGCCAGGCGATCCTGATCATTGCTTTCGCCATGGTTGGGTTGGTCGCTTTCGTCGGACTCATGACCGATGGCGGCGTTTTGTTTATCGAGTACGGCAAATTGAAGCGAGGCATCGATGCCGCCGCCATTGCCGCGTCGCAACAATTTCGCCGAGGGTTTGACGGGGCAGACCTTGCCGCCGCGGCGAGAAACTTTCTCGTGTTAAACGAGGCTGACGCCACCGAAATCCTGATCTACCGCTGTAAAGAGGGCGAGGAATCTAAAATCGATAATACACTTCACGATGCCACCCTTTGCACAACCCCTCGCCGCAAGTTGGTCCGCGTGGAGGCGACGCGCACGGTCAATTTTGGCTTTTTACGAATTGTCGGCATCCCGTCCACCGAAATCTCCGCCACTTCCGTTGGTGAAGCCGGCTCGATCGACCTGGTGCTGGTGATCGACACCTCCGCTTCCATGGCGTATGATACCTATACGGGTGTTAATGCAGACCCGAAATTAGATTGGACCGACGGGGTGGATAATTCTGTGGGCAACCCGGTGGACGATGAAGACCCGGCTGTTTGCAACGCCTCAGTTGACACCCCCTGCCAGCCGCTTGAGGATGTAAAAAACGTGGCGCTGGATTTTCTGCAGACCATGTACTTTCCATATGATCGCGTTGCCGTTGTGGCGTTTACAGAGCAACAGTTGGATGGGACCGCAACCCGTCAACATGTTACCGTGCTTCCCCTTTCCGATAATGAGTACGACGTTCAAACTGCAATCCAAAGTTTGAAAGTATTCCGCCCCCCCGATTGCGCGAAAGATGGCACCTTGCCCGATCCCGATTTGCCAACGGAAGGATTGTGCAGAGTCCTTGATGGCTCAGTATTTAAAGGTTTTGAATGTCCTCGTTTCAGACATTCTACAGATAAGGAACTCTCCTCCTGTAACTCAAGTAATATCGGAGGCTCTCTGACGAGGGCATGGTCAGAATTTACCGTCGGCGTCGTGCGCCCCGAAGCGGTTTGGGTGACAATTTTGCTCGCAGGCGGTCCTGCAAACGCCACCGATACGCCTCAAGCCGATCAAGCAAAGCCGAAACCTCCGCTGGGCTGGACCCCGGAGCCTTCTTTCCATCCCTTTGGGTTCTGCCCATCGACCAATCCTCCCTGTCGCGATGGCGACGCTTCTAATCGAAACGCCAAAGGATCTGACGATTATGATGCGGACGACTTCGCCAGAGATAGCGCGGATGACGTGGCAGACCCAACCAATGGAGGCGGAATCACCATTTACACCATCGGCCTTGGCGGTCTGATTCGAAACGGACCTCCCCCAGGCGACCCAGATGAGGCGGAGAAATTATTGGAATATATCGCTGAGGATGCCGGCGGAGGCTCTGCAAGTCACGGCTTGTATTTTTATGCGCCGAACAGCGACGACCTTGCCGCAATCTTCGAAAAGATCGCCAATGACATCTTTACCAAGATCGCCAAGTAGCAGAACTTCTTAAAGTAGCGACAAGGATGTTCGCGTGAACAATGATAAAATAACGGGTATTCGTATGAACAACTATCGACCGAAAACCAACCGATCCACCACCAAGCCGAAGGCGCAAGCGGTGATCGAATTCGCGCTGGTCCTGCCGATCTTATTGCTCGTCTTGATCGGGATCATGGAAACCTCGCGCCTGCTCTTCGCCTGGCTGATCATCGAAAACTCCACCCGTTTTGGAATTCGTTACGCCACCGCCGGGACCTATGAACCTGTCTACTGCCAGGGATACGACGGCGGACTCTGCGACTCGGACACAGAAACCGACGCCGCTCGCATCCCTTCGATCAAAGATGAAACCACCCGCATCGTAATCGGTTACTTCCTTAGAAACGCCCGCTTTGAAACAGTCGCGAATACCGATGATCTGTTTTTCAATGTGACGGTCTGCGGCTCAAAGGAAGAAGGATACGACTTCACGCCCCCGGTCATGAGCGAGCCAGTCTACGCCAACTGCGAAGAAATAAGCAACCCCGGCGTGACCAAAGAGTATGCGGCTTCCCCGGGGTATCGAGTATACGTGGCGGCAGATTATAACTTCCGGTTCATCGTCATGCCGGCCTTTGGCGTCGAACCTTCCATGATCCATCTCGCATCGTACCGCATGGGGTACGTGGAGTCCTTCCGGGCTGTGCGCGCCATCAACACCCCGCTTGGATGGGAAGTGACATCAATCCCCCCCACGCCGACAAATACCCCCACCATCACGAACACCCCCCTGCCGACGGATACCCCTACGGTTACGGTAACGCCCACCCTGACTGCCACCTCCACGCCCACAAATACGCCGACGGTAACGCCCACAGTGACTCAAACGCGAACGTTAACCTATACGCCAACGCCGAGTTGTAACTTATTCACTGCCGGCAATTTCAGCATGACAACCTCGAACACCGGTCGCCCGCGCGCGCAAATTAACCTAATCAATAGCAGTACCTCTAACACAACGATTCAAAACCTGACGTTCGTTTGGACCGCCTACGATGCCGCAAACCCGGGTCAGACCCTGGACAGATGGTCCTACAATAACGTGACGATCGATAACACGGACGACGGCGATTCGCCGACAACTTGGACTAACCCTGGTGGATTAGGCTCGAATGACGACCTTAATGCCGGCACGAGCCGTCAACTTAGGTTTACTTATCTGACCGCCGACGGCGGCTGGCCCGGTATCGTGCCCGCCAATTCCTTCGGCTTAGCCGTGAACCTCGAGAATGGTTGTACGATCATTGTGACATCCCGGGCAACTCCCACGATCACGATGACTCGGACCGCCACAGGCACAGCAACAATTACATCCACGCCAACTATTACGCGCACGCCGACCATTACGCGCACGCCAACCGTCACGCGCACACCGACACCTACTGCGACCATTACGCGCACGCCGACCATCACGCAGACGCCGACCATCACGCGCACGCCGACTATCACGCAGACGCCAACCGTCACCTCGACACGCACGCCGACACGCACAAGAACGCCTACCGCGACCATCACACGCACGCCGACCGTAACGCTCACAGTGCCGTCGCCGACAAAGACGCAGACAAGAACTGTCACACCAACGGTGCCGTCGCCGACAAAGACACGCACACCGACGCCGACAGCCACAGTGCCGACGCCAACACGGACGTCCACGCCTACAGCCACGAAAACACGGACACCGACGCCTACACAAACGGTTCCCGCGCAAACACCGACACCTACCATCACGCCGTCGGCTACACAGTGCTTCGACTGCTAACGAAGCGCCAAAGATAAAGTAGAAACAGCCCGCCGATTGGAGATCAATCGGCGGGTTTGTTTTGCGATATAATGCCGCCACTTATAGAAAGGAGGCTCGCAGAATAATTTAATCGGGAAAGACAGCGCATGAACTTTAGTCTGATAGTCCAATAGTCGTATGGTCTGATCGTCGTCACTTTGAGCGATGTATGACCACAAGACAACGAGACCAAGTAACTACCGAGACTAGAGTTGACGAGGATAAGGGTTCTCCATCGCGAGGTGGAGTTAACCGCCTCGGTGGTTTCGATACGTCCCGCGATGCTTCGACTTCGCTATCGCTCCGCTCAGCACGCGCGGGATCACTCAACCAACGAGTCGGGAAAATCGAACGTTCAGCGGAAGCCCTTTGGGTGCGCCATCACCCAGTTTCTCTTTCCCTCCGAAAACAATAAACTTTGCAACAACACCGCGCGGGTAACTGCGTGGGCAGAACTGCGAAGAGTGGCATATTCATGTCGTTGCGAGCGCCGAGCCTTAAACGGCGAGTGCGCGAAGCAATCTTCTGTTAAGATGAGATTGCTTCGTCGCAACCAACGCTCCTCGCAATGACATACAAAAACTTCGGAGGACTCCCCTATGTGTGGAATCGTCGGATACATCGGCGCGCGTGACGCGACGCCGATCATCCTCAATGGCTTGAAACGACTCGAATACCGCGGCTACGACTCGGCTGGAGTCGCTGTCATCAACGGCGACCAGCTCGAAGTGAGGAAAGACGCAGGCAAGTTATCCCAATTAATTGATCTTGTCGAGAAATCCCCCATCGCGGGCGCGCCTGGAGTCGGGCATACGCGCTGGGCGACGCACGGCGCGCCGAACGCGCGGAATGCGCATCCGCACCTCGGGCAGACGAAGCGCGTCGTCGTTGTGCAGAACGGCATCGTCGAAAATTTTCTCGAACTCAAAGATGAACTGACCGCCGAGGGCGTGGAATTTCAATCGGAGACCGACACCGAAACGATCGTGCATCTCGTGGAGCATTACCTCGCGACGGGCATCGGTCTGGTGGAAGCCGCGCGCAAAACGTTCAACCAGATTCGCGGGGCAAACGTGGTGGTGTTGATCTCTGCCGATGAGCCCGACAAGATCGTGACCGCGCGCATCGGCAACGCGGGCGGCGTGGTGATCGGCATGGGCGAGGGCGAGAATTTTATCGCCAGCGATACGCCCGCCATCATGGATCACACGCGCAACGTGATTTTTTTGGAATCTCGGCAAATGGCGGTGGTGACGCGCGACACCGTGACGATTGAAACTCTCGACGGCGCGAAAGTAAAACCGCAGGCACATAATATTTCATGGGACCCTGTCGCGGCGGAGAAAGGCGAATATCGCCACTTCATGCAAAAAGAAATCCACGAGCAAGTCCGCGCGCTGACCGACACGCTCGCGGGTCGCGTGGACTTTGCGAATGGAAAAATCCGTTTACCCGATTTGAAGTTGACTGAAGAACTGGCGAAGAAAATTGAAAAGATTTACATCACCGCTTGTGGCACGGCGGCGTATGCGGGCATGGTCGGCAAATATCTCATCGAAAAAATTGCGCGCGTTCCTGTGGAAGTGGTCATCGCTTCGGAGTTTCGATACAGCGATCCCATTTTGAACGACAAGACCGTTGTGCTTGCCATCTCGCAATCGGGCGAAACAGCGGACACGCTCGCCGCAATGGAAGAGGGACGCCGCAAAGGCGCGGTCATCTGGAGCATCGTCAACGCCATCGGTTCGCAAGCCATGCGCGTGTCGGATGGATTCATCTCGATGCAAACGGGACCTGAGATCGGCGTCGCTTCGACCAAAGCCTTCACCGCTCCTCTCGTTGACCAGTACATGCTTGCGATCCTGCTTGCAGACCTGCGCGGCACGCTCAACGAAAAACAACGCAAAGAAATGGTCGCAGACTTGCGACTTGTTCCCGATCTCGTCGGTCGCACACTCGAACGCGAAAGCGAAGTGGAAAAGATCGCGCAAACCTTGAAGGATATTCGTCACTGTTTGTATCTTGGTCGCGGAATCAACATGCCGATTGCCTACGAAGGCGCGTTGAAGTTGAAAGAGATTTCCTACATCCACGCCGAAGGCTATCCCGCAGGCGAGATGAAACACGGTCCCATCGCGCTGATTGACGAATCCATGCCTGTGCTGTGTCTCGCGCCGAAAGACCCGTGGCACGAAAAAATGATCTCGCAAATCCAGCAGGCGAAAGCGCGCGGCGGGATGGTCGTCGCGGTCGCCACCGACGGCGACGAGTTGATTCAGGGAATGGCGGATCACATCCTGTGGGTTCCTGAATCGCCATGGATGCTCTCCCCCATCGTGACTGTGATTCCGCTCCAATTGCTGGCGTATCACATCGCCACCCTGCGCGGACTGGATGTGGATCAGCCGAGAAATCTGGCGAAGAGCGTGACGGTTGAGTAGCCTGCACAAGTAAACCATTATCAGCCACAGAGATCACAGAGAACTCCGAGAAAAAAACTCAAAGGTCTCCGTGCGCTCTGTGGCAAAAAGAGATGGAGACAAACATGCGCCCCGATTGGGACTCGTACTTCATGAAGATCGCTTATGCCGTATCCGAACGCAGTACATGCGACCGCGCCTTCGTCGGCTGTGTGCTTGTGTCAGACAAACGCATCCTCACCACAGGCTTCAACGGCTCGCCCAAGGGACAGGGTCACTGCGATGAACTTGGGCATCTTCTCGTGGACGGGCATTGCGTCCGCACGATTCACGCGGAGACGAACGCCATCATCCAAGCCGCGCTGCACGGAGTCTCAACGAAAGGCGCAACATGCTACGTGACTCACTTTCCGTGTATCAACTGCACGAAAGCGCTCATCAACGCGGGCATTTCGCGCATCGTGTACAGCGCATCTTATCGAACTGACGAAAACGCTGCGAACTTTCTGAACGCGGCGAATATTGAAGTGGTGCAAAAGGAATTCAACCTTGTATAAAAAGTGACCGTCACCTTGCAGGTGACAGTCACTTCGTTTACTCACTCGGAATCATCAACCACAACAACAGATAGATCAAAATCCCAGGCACTCCGCCAGGGACGAACGCGATCAGCATCCCCAGTCGGAACCAGAATGAACTGATCCCAAAGAACTCTGCCAGTCCGCCGCAGACGCCCGCCAACATTCGGTTACTCCGCGAACGCCGCAAAACTTTCTTTTGATTTGCAATCATTTTTGCTCCTTTTCACCTTGTTTACGCAAGGCATAATCAAAAGTAGCAAGCCAAACCAACCCCTGATGTATAAAACATCCATGAGAGCATGATCAGCTCCGAGGATTGTTACGCTTTACGACTAAATCGAATCTGACCAGGCTGAACAACTACAAAGGCATTCGCCAATTCACCACCGTGCTGTTCTACCAACTGCAAAACGGACTGCCCAAGTTTGGAACGAACATTGTTGGGATAGCGAATAAGAATCACCCCCGCAGAAACAGCGTGGCTGGCGAACACCAACCAGCCAAAATCCTTGTCTTCCGTCAACAGAATCCGCTTCTCACGATACGACTGCTCGATCAAGTCGCGGTCGTCGGAGCGTTGCATATATTCACTGACCGCTAAAACATCATATCCCTCGGAACGCAAAGCGCGGACAACGGCAAAGTCGCAACTTTCATCCGCGAGAAATTGCAGATCATTCATGCCGCTGTCGGGAGAATGATCGTTTCGTGCGCCAATGCGCTGGCGGCATAGCTTAACGCCGCTTGAATATCAATTTTCGTCAAGCGCGGATAAGCGTCCAGCAGATCGGCTTCGGTAGCGCCTTCGCTCAATTTACGGAGAAGCAACTCGACAGGGATTCGCGTCCCTTTGATGATAGGTTTTCCCAACATCACCGCAGGGTTGACTTCGATCCTTTCAAGGAATTTCTCAGGCATAGGTTTGCTCCTTTCGATAAACAAGGTGATTATACCAAGAAGAAAATCCTCTCACCCATTTTTCCTTTCCGCTTGTGATTTAATCACGGCGATTCCCAGAAAACCATTTTCTACTTTCTTCTTTCCACGCAAGGTATAATCAAAAGTAGCAAGTCAATCTACCCCTGAGGTATAAAACAACCATGAGAGCATGATTTATTCTTCCACCCCCAGTTCGAAAGCAAGACAAGCCATTTCGGATGTGAGCCACATCCCCTTCTGGCTCGACGATCCCGCCAAACCCAACCCTGAACCTCCGTTAACTCAAAATATTTCCACCGACCTGCTCATTATCGGCGCGGGATATACAGGCTTGTGGACTGCCCTGCTCGCAAAAGAGGAAGACCCGAATCGCGATATTGTCATCGTTGAGGCAGGCGAATCCGCCATCGGCGCCAGCGGACGCAACGGCGGATTCATGGACGCGTCCATCACGCACGGATTCCTAAACGGGCAGGCGCGTTGGTCTCGTGAAATCAAAACACTTCACGCACTCGGCATAAATAATCTCGCAGAAATCGAAACGACACTCGCGCGACTCAACATCGAATGTGACTATCAACGCACTGGCGAAATTGATATCGCCACCGAGCCTTATCTTCTCGACGCCTTCCATGAAATCATCGAACTCGCAAAACAATACGACATCCACTTCGAGTTTCTCGACCGCGAGCAAATCCAACACGTCGTTAAATCTCCCATCTTCCTCGGCGGACTTAAGCGATTCGATTCATCCATCGTCAACCCCGCGCAACTCGCGTGGGGACTTCGCAAAGCCTGTTTGAATCTCGGCGCGCGTTTGCATGAACACACACCCGTCACAAACTTGATCGAAGAGAATAACAAAATCATCGCGCATACGCCGCGCGCGAAAATTCACGCGAACAAAGTCGCGCTCGCCACCAACGCCTTTCCGCCGCTACTCAAAGAGATCAAGAATTACGTCGTCCCCGTTTACGATTACGCGCTGATGACCGAACCCCTCACGCCCTCGCAACGCGATTCCATCGGCTGGCACGGGCGCGAAGGACTCAGCGACGGCAACAATCAATTCCATTATTTTCGCACGACGATTGACGGACGAATCCTCTGGGGCGGATTCGATGCCGTCTATCATTGGAATAACGGATTCGGGAGTCGCCTCGAAAACAGACCCGCTTCATTCGCCCTTCTGGCTGAGCACTTCTTCCAAGCCTTTCCCACACTGGAGGGGATTCGCTTCACTCACGCCTGGGGCGGAGCGATTGACACCTGCTCGCGCTTCAGTCCATTTTGGGGGACAGCGCATCACGGCAAGACCGCCTACGCGATGGGCTACACCGGACTCGGAGTCGGCGCAACGCGATTCGGCGCGCAAGTAATACTCGACATCCTCGATAATAAAAAGTCTAAACGCACCGAACTCGAATTTGTGAAATCCAAACCGCTCCCCTTCCCTCCCGAACCGTTGCGCTCCATCGGCATCAACCTCTCGCGCTGGTCGCTCGCGCAGGCAGATAACAATCAGGGTAAAGAAAATCTCTGGCTCAAATTGATGGATTGGGCTGGACTGGGGTTTGATAGTTAACCAAGGAAAAACCACACAGGTCTTTAATATCTGTGTGGTTTACGATTATCTTCCCAGCGCAAACACACAACTCGAACTCCCCTCTCTGATCGTCGTCAACTGCTCCACAGAAACTCCCATCAATTCTTCCAACAACGCCGCGTCCATTCTACACAATTCAGGATGCTTCGCGACAATCGCCGCATAGGGACAATGCCCAAAGATCACGCGCGGACCTCCCGCGCCCGCCTCCCAACGCGCGTGATATTTCACCTGATTCAATTTCTCGACAACAAGATTCAATCGCCTGGCAATCGGCTGACTCTTGAAATCCGATTCGCCCGCCAGGCGCTTCGCCAACGCCTCGACTCGGACGCTCCTGCCGGCCTCTGCCAACAGAGCCTCGCTCAACGCGGATAGATTGTCGCCCAACGCCGCCAGCGGAATCGAATACACCTTCTCCGGTCTGCCGCGGGTGACTCGAACGCGCGCGGAGATTGAATCAACGCGTCCATCCGAAAGAAGGACGCGTAGGTGGTGTCGTACCGTCGCCGCAGACATCTTCAATCCGCGAGAAATCTCCCGCGCCGAAGAAGTCCGATGCTTCATCAGATAAGCCAGAATCTTGTGCCGCGCGGTTGTCATAGCCATATCAAGAATACCTCGGTGTCTGAGTAGGCAGCGAGAACTGCATACAAGCATGACCTACTCGAGCCCGACGCCGTATCGAAACTACCATTGTCATAGCCGCGAGGTGATTATACTCACCTTCTGATTTATAAAAAAATATCTTTACATAAATCGGTTGACGAACATGGTTCAAGCGTTATAATCGCCGTGAAATCAACTCTCAAAAATCAGGATAGAACATGAAATTTCAAAACTACATCAACGGCAAATGGGTCAAGGGGAAAAGCGCGTTTCAAACGATCAACCCAGCCAATGAAGAGATTGTGGCGGAGATCGCGCAAGCCGAAATCTCGGATGTGGATGCGGCGGTGAGCGCGGCGAAGAACGCGTTCAATGCGTGGCGGCTCACCCCTGCCCCACTGCGCGGAGAACTGCTCTTCAAAGTCGGCGATATTCTCAAACAGAAAAAAGAAGAACTCTCGCAACTGCTCACGCGCGATATGGGCAAAGTGATCGCCGAAGCGCGCGGCGATGTGCAGGAAGCGATTGACATGGCGTACTTCATGGGCGGCGAGGGACGCCGCTTGCTTGGCTACACCGCGCCTGTTGAAATGATGAACAAATTCGGCATGGCGGTCCGCGACCCTTCTGGAGTTGTGGGACTCATCACGCCCTGGAATTTCCCGATCGCTGTGCCATCGTGGAAAATTTTCCCTGCGCTGGTTGCGGGCAACACGATCATTTGGAAACCCTCGCCAGAGACGCCCGCCATCTCTGCCGCGTTTGTCAAAGTGTTTGAAGAAGCGGGGATTCCCGCGGGCGTCTTCAACTTGCTCATGGCTCCGGGCGCGGATGTGGCAAAAGCGCTCGTGGATCATCCCGATGTGCGCGTGCTTTCATTTACAGGCTCGACAACGACGGGTCGCTCGATTGCAGAAGCGGCAGGAAAACTCAACAAAAAATTGTCGCTCGAAATGGGCGGCAAGAACGCCATCATCGTGATGGACGATGCGAATCTCGACCTCGTCGTGGATGCCAGCCTGTGGGCGGCGTTCGGCACGACAGGTCAACGTTGTACAGCGGCGAGTCGCTTGATCGTTCAAAAAGGAATCGCGGGCAAACTCAAAGAAGCGCTGACCGAACGCACAAAGAAACTCAAACTCGGCGATGGACTCGACTCGAAAGTGGATGTGGGTCCCGTCATCAACAAAACCGCGCTGGAACGAATCCATAGCATGGTGCAGGCTGGCGCGAAAGAAGCCCGCGTGTTGGTCGGCGCATCGGTGGCAGATGTGAACGGCAAAGGATTTTTCTACTCCCCCACTTTGTTTGACGGAGTCAAGCCCGGCTCCATGCTCGAAGCGGAGGAGATTTTCGGACCTGTGCTTTCGATCATCGAAGTCAATTCGCTTGAAGAGGCAATCGAAGTCAACAATCGCTCCAAGTATGGACTCTCCACTTCGATCTTCACGCAGGATGTCAATCGCGCGTTTACCGCGATGCGAGATATTTTCACAGGCTTGGTCTACATCAATCACGGCACAACAGGCGCGGAGATTCAATTCCCGTTCGGCGGCGTGCGCGGCACGGGCAACGGTCACCGCGAAGCGGGTCAAGCCGCGCTCGAAGTGTTCACCGAATGGAAATCCATTTACGTGGATTATTCGGGAAAATTACAGCGCGCGCAGATTGATAATAGAGAGGAATAGAGACTAGAGATTAGAGACTGGAGATTAGTCTCGAGTCTCTAATCTCTAATTACCATGAACGACTCAAGCCTTAATTGGGAAGCAACATTTGCAATCGCCATCACACTAAAGCGCAAGTATCCTGAAGCAAACATCGAAGACGTGACATTGAAACAAATCTATGATTGGACGCTTGCCCTGCCTGAGTTCGACGACGATCCCGCGCTTGCCAACGACGAAATTTTGTACGCCATCTACCAAGACTGGTTCGAGGAGCATCTGCATGGACAATGAACAACTAAGCCTGCCGCAATACGAAGTCCCAGAAGACCTGCAACATGCCATCGCGGTGACCACGCTCGACCGACTCTACAACTGGGGTCGCCGCTCGTCAGTATGGCCCCTCATGTTCGGTCTCGCGTGTTGCGCCATCGAGATGATCGCCGCGCAAACCGCCCGCTACGACCTGGCGCGCTTCGGGATGGAGGTCATGCGTCCCACGCCGCGCCAAGCCGACATGTTGCTCGTTTCTGGAACCGTCACAAAAAAAATGGTGCCCGCCATTATCCGCCTCTACAACCAAATGCCCGAACCGAAATATGTTGTCGCGATGGGCGCGTGCGCGTCGGGCGGCGGTCCGTTCAAAGAGGGCTACAACGTCGTCGCGGGCATTGATAAATTTCTACCCGTTGACGTCTACATTCCCGGCTGTCCCCCCACCCCGCAAGCGTTGATCGCCGGGCTGATCAAACTGCAGGAGAAAATTGACAAGCAGTCCATCAAGCAAGTCCCCTGGTACAGGCGCAAAACAAAAGACCCGAATTACGTGCCAGTTCCGATCCTCGGGCCCGACCTGATCGACCCGCGCCGCAACGCCGAAATCAAATCCGCCGCGGCTGTAAAGGAGGGATGAGATGGGTACAGAAACACGCGCACAGGTAAACACGCGCACAGGTAGACCCGCCCCACGCCCCACGGTTCGCAGGAGGACTCCATGACCGCCCCCGCCTCTCCTCTGACTTTAGATCTGGTCGCCCGATTCCCCGGCCTCGTCCAAACCGACACGCGCCCCGGCTACTCCGGCTTCATCGTCGAAAAAGATTCGCTCCTCGAAGTTGCCGCCGCCGTCCGCGACGAACTCGGCTTCGACTTGATGACCGCCGTCACCGGCGTGGATTATCCGCCCGACAAAATGGAAGTCGTCTATCACGCCTACCGCACCACCGGCGGACCCGGCTTGGTGTTCAAAGTCCAAGTCCCGCGCGTGGACCCGGTGGAAGTCCCATCGCTGATCCATCTTTATCCCGGCGTAGATTTGCAAGAGCGCGAAGCGTGGGATCTGCTCGGGATCAAATTCACCGGTCACCCCGACCTGCGCCGCATTTTGATGTGGGAAGGTTTCGAGGGGCATCCGCTTCGCAAAGATTGGAAAGAGGGCTTCTACGAGGAAGACACCAAACCGTTCAAAAGCCGCTGGCCCCAAGGGCAGTTCTACATGGCGGAAGATAAAAATCCGTTCAACGACAACCTCGCCTTCCCGCAAAACTTCGACCCCGAAAAATGGATCCCCGAAGGCGACGCGTTGCTCTACGGCGCGTTGGCGCGTTACACGGTGAAGCAAGAGGACGGACTCAGCACCGACCGCATCGTCATCAACATGGGCCCGCATCACCCCTCCACGCACGGCGTCTTCCGCGCGGTGATGACGCTCGACGGCGAAACCATTGCCGGCTTGAAACCCGTGCTTGGCTACCTGCATCGCAATCACGACAAGATCGGCGAACGCAACACATTTTTGCTGAATATGCCGTTCACCGACCGCCTCGATTACTTCAACTCGATGACGAACAACTTCGGTTACGCCCTCGCCGTCGAGAAACTGATGAAGATCCCCGTCGCCGAACGCGCCGAATATATCCGCGTGATCGTCTCCGAGTTGAGCCGCATCCAAAACCACCTTGTCTTCATCGGCACACTGCTCAACGACCTCGGCGCGATGTACACGCCCTCGCTGTACGCGTTCGAGGAGCGCGAACTCATCCTCGACATCTTCGAAGCCATCTCCGGCGCGCGCATGATGTGCAACTACTTCCGCTTCGGCGGCGTGGTGCGCGACATCGAAGACGCGGAAATGCAGAAGATCAAAGATCTGGTCTATGACCGCCTGCAATACAAGACCGACGAACTGGATCGCATGTTGACCGAGAACGAAGTGCTGCTCTCGCGCATGAAAGGCGTGCGGATGATCAACGCGGAGGACGCCATCGCCTACTCGATCACGGGTCCTGTCCTGCGCGCGGCCGGGGTGCCTTACGACATCCGCCGCGCCGACCCGTACGGGATCTACGACCGCTTCGACTTCGATGTGGCGGTGCGCTACAACGGCGACCTGATGGACAACTACCTCATCCGCATTGATGAGATTCGCCAATCCCTGCGGATCCTGGATCAAGCCATCAAGCAGATTCCTCAAGGTCCGATCAACTCGCAGAAACCGGCGTACCAGGTCCGCGTCCCGGCTGGTGAAGCGTACGGGCGAGTCGAATCGCCGAAGGGCGAACTCGGCTACTACGTCGTCTCGAACGGCAAGCCGAACCCGTGGCGCTATCACGTGCGCCCCGCGTCGTTCGTCAACGTCACCGCGCTGGAGAAAATTTCCATCGGCGCCAAGATCGCAGACTTCGTCGTCCTGCTCGCCATGTTCGATATGGTGATGGGCGAATGTGACCGGTAAAAGCCTCCACCACCAAGCGCGCAACGGTCACGAAGGATTGAGCCGATGAAGCCGTGTCTGTTTTACCCTTGGCGTACTTTGCGCCCTTTGTGGTGAAAGGTTTTTGATAAGGAGAACTCGTTATGTACGGAAAAGGAATACTCAAAGGTCTCGGCGTCACGTGGAAACGATTCTGGGAAACGTATACCGAGGATATCGCCTGGGTCTTGCGCGGCAAAAAACGCTATTTCACCGAAGAAGGCGTGAAGCATCGCTCGAGCAAGGACCAGAAAGGCATCTTCACGGTTCAATACCCGGAAGAAAAATTGATCCAGCCTGAAGAGGCGCGGTATCTGCCGTTCCTCGTGTACAACGAAATGCCCGACGGCAAACGCGAAGTACTTTGCACTTCATGCGGAATCTGCGCGAAGGTCTGCCCACCGCAATGCATATGGATCGTCCGCTCCAACGACCCGGTCACTGGTCGTCCGGTCCCCGAACCGACCGAATTCTACATTGACGCCGACATCTGCATGAACTGCGGCTTCTGCGCGGAGTACTGTCCCTTCGACGCGATCAAGATGGATCACGATTTCGAGATCGCGTCGTACGGGCGCAATGTGTTCAACATGGAAAAACTGCTCAAATCGAGCGAGTATTACAAAAGTATCCGCCCGGTGAATTACGCGCGCGAGGAAGCCGCGCGCATCGCGGAAGCGGAAGCAAAGAAAGCGAAAGAAGCGGCGCGAGCGGCGGCGGCGCAGTCAGCAAAGCCAACTGGAGCAGAAGCGGCGACGGCGACGTAGGCGCGTAAACAAGTAGACAGGTAGACAGGTAGACAAGTAAACAGGTAGACAAGGAACCAGGTAGACAAGGAACCGACACGCGCGCTTGTTTCCTTGTCTACACACCCCAAAGGAAACCAAATGACATCGATTACACAAGAAGCAATTCTCCAAGCCCTCAGCGTTGTGCAGGAACCAGACCTTGGGCAAGACCTCGTGACCCTCAACATGGTACGCAACGTTGAGATCGAAGACGGCAACGTCTCATTCACCGTGATGCTCACCACGCCCGCTTGCCCGTTCCGCGTGAAGATCGAAAGAGATTCAAAAGAAGCCGTGATGAAAGTTGCCGGCGTGAAGTCTGTCACTGTGAAGATGGATTCGGATGTGCCAAACGACGGCAGGATGCGCGGACTGGTCAAGACCCCGATTCGCAACGCCATTGCGGTTGGTTCAGGCAAGGGAGGCGTTGGCAAATCCACAGTCGCGGTCAACATCGCGGTGGCTCTCGCCCAAAGCGGCGCGCGCGTCGGTCTCATGGACGCGGACATCTACGGACCCAATACGCCCACCATGCTCGGCGTGGAGAAACTTCCTCCCCCGCAAGGACAGCGACTCATCCCCGCCGAAGCGTATGGACTCAAAATGATCTCGATGGGACTGCTCGTCAAGCCGGGTCAGCCGCTCATCTGGCGCGGACCGATGCTCAACTCGGCGATCCGTCAATTTTTGGGCGATGTCGAATGGGGCGAACTGGATTACTTGATCGTTGACCTGCCCCCCGGCACCGGCGACGCGTCATTATCATTGGCACAATCCCTCCCGTTGAGCGGCGCGGTGATCGTCACACTTCCGCAATTGGTATCTCTTGAAGACGCCGGGCGCGGGCTCAACATGTTCAAGACTCTCGAAGTTCCGATTCTTGGCATCGTCGAGAACATGTCCTATCTTGAATTGCCCGACGGCACACACATGGACATCTTCGGCACGGGCGGCGGCGAACACCTCGCGCAAATGACCAGCACGCCGTTCCTCGGCAAAATACCGATGGATCAAAACGTTCGCATCGGAGGCGATACGGGCAAGCCGATTATTGTCTCGCACCCCGATTCGCCGGTGGCAAAAGCCCTGCGCGAGATCGCGGGAGATTTGGCGGCGAAGGTCAGTATTGCGGCATTAGGCGGGAAGAACGAAGTGCCGATAACTATTATTGACTGATGGTACGCAGTTGAAATCAGCCGGGTCTCTATAACGCGACATTTTGCAGATTAAGAATTTAACCGAGCAATACTTTCACTCCGTTTTGAACCACTCCCGAAAGAGCATCGGGACAGGTGAGACACCGAGTCGCGGAGTTTTTAACTATTTTTCTCAGTGTCTTCGTGACTCCATGGTTGGTTTTATTGCTCGATTAATTTGGAAAAGAGCAACATGTCGCCTGCGCCAAGGACAACGTGAAATGTGAGATAAATCGTAACTACTCAGGCATGTCGTTGCGAGGAGGCTCTTGCTCGCCTGCCCCGATGTTTTTCGGGGTCCCGACGCCTGTCCTGAGCCTGTCGAAGGGAAGCAATCTCCCGGCGTTGGGGGACTGCTTCGGCAAAACCAAGAGCG
>CASGHD010000136.1 GCA_949319575.1 uncultured Anaerolineales bacterium
CTTTCTCTCCAACGGACCTGGCGACCCAGCGGGTTTGCCTTATGCGGTGAAAGCGGTCAGTGAGTTGATTGAAAGCAATATTCCCATCTTTGGAATTTGTCTCGGTCATCAATTGATTGGACGCGCTTTGGGTGCAGACACGCACAAACTAAAGTTTGGTCATCACGGCGCGAATCATCCCGTGCAACATTTGCCAAGCGGAAAAGTATTGATCACGGCGCAGAATCATAATTATTGCGTCACCGCAGGGGAATTAAATAAAGACGAAGTAGAAATCACTTACAAAAGTTTGAACGACGACTCGCTTGAAGGTTTGAAAATGAAAAACAAACCCGTCTTCAGCGTGCAATTCCATCCCGAAGCCGCTTCAGGTCCGCATGACGCGCAAGATATCTTCGCGGAATTCTTCCGCTTAATGAAGAATGCGGAATGAAAAATGCAGAATCATAAGCAAGGAGATTTGCAATGGCACATGATGTGACGGATTTACGAGATAGAACAAAGAAGTTTGCTTTGCGAATTATCAAGTTGTACCAAAGCCTGCCGAAAAGCGGAGAAGCGCAGGTGATTGGAAAACAAGTTTTGCGAAGTGGCGCTTCGGTTGGAGCGCAATATCGCGAAGCGTGCAGAGCAAAATCTCCCGCCGACTTTGTGAACATGATGGGCGGCTCATTAAAAGAACTTGATGAAACCGCTTATTGGCTGGAATTACTCGTTGAAAGTGAAATCGTCCCAGCCGCGAAATTAACAGACTTACAAAAAGAAACCGATGAGTTAACTGCCATCTTTGTCTCATCCATCAACACCTCCAAAAGGAATAATCAAAAATGAAATTCTCCATTCAAAATTCTGCATTCCTCATTCCTCATTCTGCATTTACACATTATGAAGCGTAGCGACATCCACACCATCCTCGTCCCTGGCTCTGGAGCCATCGTCATCGGTCAAGCCGCGGAGTTTGACTACTCTGGCACGCAAGCCGTCAAAGCGTTGAAAGCGGAAGGCTATCGCGTCGTACTGGTTAACTCAAATCCAGCCACGATTATGACCGACCCCGAAATTGCCGATGCAACTTATATCGAACCGCTCACCGTTGAAGCGTTGGAAGCCATCATCGCGCAAGAAAAACCTGATGCCATGCTCCCCACCGTTGGCGGACAAACTGGATTAAATCTCGCGCTGGCATTAAGTGAAAACGGCGTACTTGAAAAATATGGCGTGCAATTAATCGGCGCGAATCTCAACGCCATCAAAGCCGCGGAAGACCGTTTGCTCTTCCGCGAGACGATGCAAAAAAATAACATCCCCGTCCCGCGTGGTGGAGCCGCTTATTCGTTGAAAGAAGCGCAAGAAATTGTCAAAGAAACTGGTTATCCCGTTTTAGTCCGCGCTTCGTTTGCGATGGGCGGCACGGGCGCATCGTGGGTGTATGAATCGAATCAACTTGCCGAAGCGGTTCGCAGCGCCATTTCCGAATCGCCCATCGCGCAAGCCTGGTTGGAAGAATCTGTTTTAGGTTGGAAAGAATACGAACTCGAAGTGATGCGCGATAAAAAAAATAATTTTGTCGTCGTCTGTTCCATTGAAAATTTAGATCCGATGGGCGTGCATACGGGCGACAGCATCACCGTCGCGCCCGCGCAAACTTTAACCGATCGCGAGTATCAAATTCTGCGCGACCTCGCCCATCAAGTTTTATCTGCCGTTGGCGTGGAAACGGGCGGCTCAAATGTGCAATTCGGCGTTGACCCAAAAACGGGGCGCGTCGTCGTCATCGAAATGAATCCGCGCGTCAGCCGTTCGTCCGCGCTCGCATCCAAAGCCACTGGTTTTCCAATTGCAAAACTCGCCGCGCTCGTCGCCGTCGGCTACACTCTCGATGAAATCACAAACGATATCACCAAACAAACCAAAGCCGCGTTTGAACCGTCGCTCGATTATGTCGTCGTCAAAATTCCGCGCTGGGCGTTTGAAAAATTTCCAGGCGTAGACCCCACTCTCGGTCCGCAAATGAAATCCGTCGGCGAAGCGATGGCGTTGGGCAGGACGTTCCCCGAAGCCTTGAACAAAGCGATTCAATCTTTGGAAATTGGCGTGGACGCGCTCGACGCTTCTGGACCCAGCCGCGAGCTGGTCGCTGAACCTGAAACATTCGCCACGCTGAAAATTCCCCGCGCCGACAGAGTATTCCGCGTCTATCGCGCAATTCAACAAGGCATGTCATTAGATGAAATTGCAAATGCGACTGGCTATGATTTATGGTTTCTCGGGCAAATGGATGAAATGCAGAAGTTAGAATTTAGAATGCAGAATGCAGAAGGCGGAAGGCAGAAGGCAGAATTGAAAGCGTTGTTGCATGAAGCAAAGCAAATGGGGTTTGCAGACTCACACATTGCACGGCTCTTAAATTCATCATTCATCATTCCTCATTCATCATTTCGTGAACTACGCAAAAGTCTTGGAATATTACCTACATTTCAAAGAGTCGACACCTGCGCCGCAGAGTTTGAATCTCAGACACCCTATCTTTATTCCGCGTATGAAATGGATAACGAATCACGACCGACTGATAAGCAAAAAATATTAATCCTCGGCGGCGGACCGAATCGGATTGGTCAGGGAATCGAGTTTGATTATTGTTGTTGTCAGGCGGCGTTTGCATTATCGAAGATGGGCTATGAAACCATCATGTATAACTGCAATCCTGAAACAGTCTCAACGGATTACGATACAGCCGATCGTTTATATTTTGAACCGTTGACTCTTGAGCATGTATTGAATGTCATTGACAAAGAACAACCCATCGGAGTCATCGTGCAATTCGGCGGGCAGACTCCGCTCAACTTGGCGGCGGGACTCGAAGCGGCGGGAGTCAAAATTTTGGGCACATCGCCCCATGCCATTCAACTCTCCGAAGATAGAGAAGAGTTTGCCAAACTGCTCAAAGAGTTGGACATCCCCCAGCCTGAAAACGGAATCGCGCGCACGTTGGAAGAAGCGCGAGAAGTTGCCGAAAGAATCGGCTATCCTGTTTTGGTCCGCCCGTCTTTTGTCTTGGGTGGTAGGGCAATGGCTTTAGTGGATTCCGAAACCAATTTGGCAGGATTCATTCAACAGGCGATTGAAGCGGCTCCCAATCAACCGATCTTGATTGATAAATTTTTAGAAGACGCTTTTGAAATTGACGTGGACGCATTATCCGATGGCGCGCGAGTCGTCGTTGGCGCGGTGATGCAACACATCGAAGAAGCGGGCGTGCATTCGGGCGATGCGGCGTGCGTTTTGCCGCCGTATAAAGTCAGCGCGTACCATCAGGGAATCATGCGCGAATATACCGAACAACTTGGGCTTGCATTGGGCGTGCGCGGATTGATGAATGTGCAGTTCGCGTTGAAAGGCGAAGTGGTGTATGTGTTGGAAGTCAACCCTCGCGCCTCACGAACCGTTCCGTATGCCAGCAAAGCCACTGGATTAAACATGGCGCATGTTGCGGCGCAAGTGATGGCGGGCAAAACATTGCAAGAGTTGGGCGTGACCGAAGAACCGCAAGTGGATGGATTCTTCATCAAAGAAGCGGTCTTTCCATTCAAAAAATTGCCTGGCTCCAGTTCACTGCTCGGACCTGAAATGCACTCGACGGGCGAAGTGATGGGACACGCCTCGCATTTTGGTCATGCTTTTGCAAAATCACAAACAGCGGCGGGACAAGGCTTGCCCGATGCAGGCGCAGTCTTAATCACAGTCAATGATTATGATAAAAGCGCGGGCTTGAAATTTGCGCGCGACATGCACCGACTAGGATTTAGTTTATACGCCACGCCTGGCACAGCAGATATGTGCAAGAAAGCCAACCTGCCTGTTGAGGTTGTTGAAAAAGCAATGGATGGCTCGACACAAATTGTAGATTTGATTCGCGCGGGAAAGATTCAACTGGTCTTGAACACGCCGCTCGGTCCGCACGCGCATACCGACGGCGCAGAGATTCGCAAAGCGGCGATTGCCATGAACGTGCCGTTGCTGACGACTTTATCCTCCGCCACTGCCGCAACCTCCGCCATTCAAGCCATGCGCAAGAAGGAATTGAAGTATCGCAGTTTGCAGAGTCATCATCAAGCAGCACGCAAATAAGTCCTCAAAACGAATTTCGTACAGTTATAGCAAAGTCCATGGACAGAGTTATGGCTGCATAATGAAAATTTAACACGAATTACGCTAATCGGCGAACGACGCGAATAGAACCCAATAAAATTCGCGCAATTCGCTCATTTGCATCATTCGCGTTAAGAACTTTCCGACTTTGTACAAGTCATGACGAATTTCTCTAAAACCATTGACACATTTCACATTGCGGGTAGAATACTGCCCAATATGGTAGCCAAATCGTTTGCGCCGCGTATCCGTCGTTCGAAGCGTACCTCAACTCAAAGGTTGGGTTTTTTTGTTTGGATGACGGAATAACGAACGCAAGCGCGCGCTGACAGATGCGCACAAGTCAACCAAAAGCGACCCACCTTGAAGGTGGGTCGCTTTTTATTTTTTACCAAGGAGTATGAAATGAGTCCGAAATCAAAACCGCAAGTAAAGAAAGTTGTCCTCGCCTATTCTGGCGGGCTGGATACGTCCGTGATTGTGCCGTGGCTGAAAGAAAACTATGGCTGTGAAGTGATTTGTTTTTGCGCCGACATTGGTCAGGGCGATGAAGATATGCGCGGGCTGGAGCAGAAAGCCATTAACAGCGGCGCGAGTCAATGCATTATCCACGACATGAAAGAGGAATTTGCTTCAGAATATCTTTTTCCCATGTTGAAGATGGGGGCGGTGTATGAACATAAATATTTATTGGGCACATCGGTAGCCCGTCCTTTAATTGCAAAACATTTAGTGGATGTCGCTCATCAAGTGGGCGCGGATGCAGTGGCGCACGGCGCAACGGGCAAAGGCAACGACCAAGTCCGCTTCGAATTAACCGTCATGGCGCTCGACCCGCGATTAAAAATCATCGCCCCGTGGCGCGAATGGGATATCCGCTCGCGCGAAGATGCGTTGAATTACGCCGCGAAACATAACGTACCAGTCACCGCCACCATCAAATCCATTTACTCACGCGATTCAAATCTTTGGCATCTTTCACACGAAGGCGGCTTGCTCGAAGACCCATGGAACGAACCCGAAGAAGCCATGTATCAAATGTCCACTTCGCCAGAGAATGCGCCCGATGAAGCCGAATATGTCGAGATTGAATTTGAAAGCGGCAACCCAATTGCGGTGAACGGTGAAAAACTTTCGCCCGCAAAGATTGTGCAAAAATTAAATGCAATTGGCGGCGCACATGCCATTGGACGCGTGGACCTCGTTGAGAATCGACTCGTCGGCATGAAGTCGCATGGCGTGTATGAAACCCCAGGCGGCACGATTCTTTTGTACGCGCATCGCGAACTTGAATCGTTAATTCTTGACCGCGAAACGATGCGCTTCAAAGAAATGGTCGCAGTCAAATATACCGAACTCACCTACAACGGTTTATGGTTTACGCCCTTGCGCGAATCCATTGATGCGTTTGTCAATTCCACGCAAGGTCCCGTCACTGGCACGGTCAAACTGAAATTGTATAAAGGCAATATCATCACGGCTGGTAAAAAATCTCCGTTCAGTTTATATCGCGAAGATTTCGCAACCTTCGGTCAGGAAGATGTTTACGATCAAAGCCACGCCGAAGGTTTTATTCGACTGTACGGACTCAGTATGAAAGTCCGCGCGTTGAACGGCTTGCCTGTTTCGGGTCTCGATATGCCCAAGCCTGATTATTCGAAATTTAAAAGAGACTAGATGGAAACAAGTAAACACGTAAACAGGTACACAGGTAAACACGTAGATGAGTTTGTCTACTTGTGTACTTGTTTACCTGTCTACATGGAGGCGTTATGACTCTCTGGGGCGGACGGTTTTCAACAAAATTAAATCAACAAGCCTGGGATTTGAATTCGTCGCTTGGTGTGGATCAACGTCTGGCGATTCAGGATGTGGACGGTTCGCTCGCGTGGGCGGGTGCGATTCATGAAACGGGCATTCTTTCGGATAAAGAACACGCTTCAATCTCAGTTGGGCTGGATACCGTCCGAAAAGAATTTTCTCAGGGACAGTTCACCTTCGCCCCCTCCGACGAAGATATCCACACCGCCGTCGAAAGAAGATTGACCGAACTCATCGGCGATATTGCGGGCAAGTTACACACAGGCAGAAGCCGCAACGACCAAGTGGCAACTGATTTCCGTTTGTGGATGTTGGGCGCGATTCCTGAGTTGGCATCTGCGTTGAAGAATTTGCAAACGGCATTGGTGGAGAATGCTGAATCCGCTGGCGAAACTATCATGCCTGGCTACACTCACTTGCAACGCGCCCAACCGATTTTGTTGGCGCATTGGTGGCTGAGTCATTATCACCCGTTGCAAAGAGATATTGAGCGATTAAATGATTTGGTGAAACGAGTCTCTGTTTTGCCGCTTGGCTCGGCGGCGTTGGCGGGAACTTCCATCGCGGTTGATAGAAATGCGTTGGCGAAATCTTTAGGGTTTGCGAAACCATCGCAAAATAGTTTGGATGCCATTTCTGATCGTGATTTTGCGGCTGAATATTTGTTTTGTACTACGATGATTGGCATTCACTTGAGCAAACTCGCCGAGCAAATTGTTTTGTACACAACTGCCGAGTTTGGTTTCTTTGAACTATCGGATGCGTTTTCAACAGGCTCGAGTTTGATGCCGCAGAAAAAGAATCCAGACGTGTTTGAACTCACACGCGGCAAGGCTGGGACAATGATCGGCGTGTTGACTGGGCTGTTGGCAACCCTCAAAGGTTTGCCATCCACGTATGATAAAGATTTGCAAGAAGATAAACAACCAGTCTTTGAAGCGACGGATATATTATTGGTTATGCTTCCAGTGATTGCAAATGCTTTGCGGACGATTACTGTCAAAGTTGAACGAATGCGAGATGCAATTGATTCAACGATGATGGCAACTGACCTTGCAGATTATCTGGTTGATAAAGGCATTCCATTTCGAGAGACTCATGCGATAGCGGGAAAAATTGTCCGCTTGGCTGAGGAGAAAAAGGTTGGGATGGAGAAACTGCCGCTCGAAGCGTATCAGGCTGAATGTCCAGAATTTGAAGCGGATGTGTATCAAGTTTTTGATGCGCTGAAGTCCATCGAAAAAAGAAATGCAGTTGGCGGCACGAGTCTCAAATCAGTAACAATGCAGATTGCAGAATGCAAAATGCAAAATAGTACATAGCGCAGAAAATTTTTATTCTGTTCTAAATTCATCGTTTGAAAATAAGGAGAAAAAAATTATGTCTACAATTGTTTGCCCTGAATGTGAAGCCCAAGTTGAGTTAGCCGCTGGAACGGAAGTTGGCGAGATTTTGGTTTGTTCCGATTGCGGCGTGGATTTGGAAGTGACCGCGCTGGAGCCTGCAACGGTGCAACTCGCGCCGATGGAACAGGAAGATTGGGGGGAGTAGACGATAGACAATGGACGATAGACGATGGATGGACTGTGGTCAATCGTCTATCGTCATGATGGAGATGTTATGCAACGACGACTCAAAATAGGCGTTTTATATTCCCGTGTGCGCGTGGAAGAGAAATGGATTTTCGGCGCGATGGAAAAACGCGGCATTGATTATGACCGCTTGGATGATCGCGCGATTCATTTTGATTTGGATAACGCGAAGCCGTGGCAACAATATGATGCGGTGTTGGAACGAAGCATCAGTTACAACAGCGGATTGTATGCACTGCGCTTGTTGAATGCGTTTGGCGTGCCGACGGTGAATACGGCGTCGGTTGCGGAAGTGTGCGGCGATAAGTTGATGACGAGCGCGGCGCTTGCACGCGATGGCGTTCCGCAACCGCATAACGCGACGGCGTTTACAACCGAAGCGGCGTTGGAAGCGATTGAAGCGTTTGGCTATCCTGTGGTGTTGAAGCCCGTCGTCGGGTCGTGGGGGCGGTTGCTGGCGAAGGTCAATGACCGTGACGCGGCGGAAGCGGTGCTTGAACATAAATCCACATTGGGTTCAGTTCAACATTCTGTTTTTTATATTCAAGAATATATCGCCAAACCTGGGCGTGACATCCGCGCGGTTGTGATTGGCGATAAAGTGTTGACCGCGATGTATCGCAAATCCGAACATTGGATCACGAACACGGCGCGCGGCGGCGAAGGGGAGTTGTGCCCGATCACGCCTGAGATTGAAGATTTATGTCTGCGCGCGGCGAAATCTGTGGGCGGCGGCGTGCTGGCTGTGGATTTGGTTGAGCATCCCGAAAAGGGACTCGTGGTCAATGAGATCAATCACACGATGGAATTCCACACGATGCAACCCGTGAGCGGAATTGATATCGCGGGCGAGATTGTGGAATATACGGTGAACGTGGTGAAGGAAAAGTTTTAACCACGAAGGACACGAAGAGCACGAAGGAAGAGCAAAACCTTTTGTGTAAACGGACTTTGAAACGGATGCGCGGATGAGAACGGACTTTGCGTAATCTGTTATTGAGAATGGATGATTAGACCTTTTGTATAAGTCAACTGTAGGTCAGGCTTTTAGCCTGACGCTCTCTCGGAATTTTATACATGGCGGGTTACAAACCCGCCCTACAAGCGCTTTCGCAAGAGGTCTATTGGAGCGATTATGGATGTTCAAGAAATGCAGATGGCTGTAAGCCCGAAATTGATGATAAAGAAAGATTTTCTGCATATTGCCGATTCTTCTTCGGAGGAGTTGCAGGATTTATTAGACCTGGCGATGGCTTTGAAGAAGGAATATTTCAACGGCGGTAATGCGCCCGTGTTGAAAGGCAAAGCGTTGGCAATGGTGTTTCAAAAACCCAGTTTGCGGACGCGCGTTTCGTTTGAGATGGCGATGCAACATTTGGGCGGTCATGCCTTGTACCTTTCGCCCGCGGAGATCGGACTCGGCGAACGCGAATCAATTGCGGATGTGGCGCGCGTGTTATCGGGTTATGTGCAGGGAATCATGGCGCGCGTCTTTTCGCATGAGCATTTGATCGAGTTGGCGGAATGGGCGAGCGTGCCAGTCATCAACGGATTGAGCGATTACAACCATCCATGCCAGGCGCTGGCGGACGCGTTGACCATTCAAGAAAGATTCGGCACAGCCAAAGGCTTGAACGTCGCTTATGTTGGCGATGGAAACAATGTCGCCGTTTCGTTGATGCACATTTGCGCGAAACTCGGCTGGAACTTTGCGATTGCGAATCCAATCGGCTATGAACTTGCTTCGGATGCAATTGAAGCGGCAAAACAAATCACCTGCGAAACGGGCGCGGAAATTTCTTTTTACAATAATCCGCATGAGGCTGTCAGAGGCGCGGATGTGATTTATACTGATACATGGACGAGCATGGGTCAGGAAGAAGAAACCATCCAGCGCGAAGAAATTTTTTCGTCCTATCAAGTCAACCGTCAGTTAGTGAATGAAGCGAAGCGCGACGCAATCGTCATGCACTGTTTGCCCGCGCATCGCAATCACGAATTGACCGATGATGTTGCGGATGGTTTGCAGTCTGTTATTTTTTCGCAGGCGCATAACAGGCTTCATGCACAGAAAGCAATCTTAGCTCGTATTTTTGGAGTGGCATAAATGACAAGCGTTTCGATTATTGGCGGTTCGGGATACGGCGGCGGCGAGTTATTGCGTTTGCTGTTGGGTCATCCCAAAGTTGAAATTAAACAAGTCACGTCGCGTTCGCGTGTGGGCGAGTATGTGTATCAAACGCATCCCAATTTGAGAAAGCGGACGCAAGTGAAATTTAGCGATCCGTCTCAACTTGAGTCTGTGGATGTTTTATTTTTGGCGCAACTGCATGGGCAGGCGCAAAAAAATATCGAAGCCTATGCACAACTTGGCGCAAAAATTATTGACCTCTCTGCAGATTTCCGCTTGCGCGATGAATCATTTTATGAAAAATGGTATGGCGAAAAACATGCCGCGCCTGAATGGTTGAGCAAGTTTGTGTACGGCTTGCCCGAACTGCATCGCGCGGAAATTGCAAATGCCAGTTACATCAGCGGCGTGGGGTGCAATGCCACCGCGAGCAACCTCGCCTTGCTTCCATTAATCAAAGCGGATTTGATTGATTTATCCTCCCCGATTTTTATTGAAATCAAAGTTGGCTCATCCGAAGGCGGCGCGGAGGGCAATTCTGGCGCGCTTCATGCGGAACGCGCCAACGTCATCCGCACGTTTTCGGCGTTTGGTCATCGTCACACGGCAGAGGTGATTCAGGAGATGGGCGTGAAAAATATCTCGTTGACGATGACTGCCGTTGATTTAGTGCGCGGCGTGTTAGCGACGGCTCATGCCAAGGTGAAAGCGGGTACGGCGACAAAAGATTTGTGGAAAGCCTATCGAGCGGTCGCCACCGACAACCCATTTATTCGCGTGGTCAAAGAACAGCGCGGAATTTATCGCGTGCCTGAGCCGAAGATTTTAGCAGGCTCAAATTATGCGGATTTAGGTTTTGAGTTGGACGAAAGCAACGATCACATTGTGGCGATGTGCGCGATTGATAATCTAATGAAAGGCGCGTCTGGTTCGGCGGTGCAATGTCTGAATCTGATGATGGGTTGGGATGAGACGCTGGGACTGGAGTTTATGGGGTTGCATCCGATTTAATATGTCATTGCGAGGGCGTTCTTGTTCTTTGCCCGAAGCAATCTTCTGTTATGAGGAGATTGCTTCGTCGGGGAGAGCGCCCTCCTCGCAACGACATGAATGGGAGAATTTATGGAAGTTACAGTTGTAAAACTCGGTGGTGCGGAGGGTGTGGATTTTTCCGCGATCTGCGCCGATGCCGTTGAGTTATTGAAGCAAGGTAAAAAACTTGTCTTTGTGCATGGCGGTTCTGCCGAAGCGAATGCGCTGGGGGAAGGGTTGGGAACGCCGCCGAAGATGATTACTTCACCTTCGGGTTATACATCCAGATATACGGATAGAAAAACCTTGGAAATATTTTTGATGGCGGTCAATGGCAAAGTTAATTCATTGCTGACGGAACAATTGCAGATGCTGGGAGTCAACGCTTTTGGTTTGTGCGGACTCGATGGCAAGTTGATGCAAGCCGTGAGAAAAGAATCTGTTCAGAGCGTTGAAAACGGTAAAAGAAAAATTATCCGTGACGATTACACGGGAAAAATCGAAACGATTAATAGCGAGTTGTTGTTGATGCTGTTGAATGCGGGTTATCTGCCAGTGATTGCGCCAGTGGCGGTCAGCGAAAAAGGCGAGGCGTTAAATGTGGATGCAGACCGCGCGGCGGCGATGGTTGCATCCGCGCTGAAGGCGGAGAGTCTGCTGTTGTTGACGGCGGCGCCTGGGTTGATGAAAAATTTCCCAGATGAATCAACGCTCATTCGGCTGTTGCCGCAGAGTCAACTATCGGCGGCGAGTGAGGCGGCGCAAGGTCGCATGAAGAAAAAAGTTTTAGGCGCGGAAGAAGCGTTGAAAGGCGGCGTGAGTCGCGTGGTCATCGCCGATGGGCGAATTCAAAATCCAATCTCAAATGCGTTAGCAGGAAATGGAACAGTGATTCAGTGAACACAAACGAAATCATCGAAATCGAAAATAAATATACATCGGGGACATACGCGAAACAATCATTAGTAATTGTGCGCGGACAAGGCGCGTTGTTATTTGATGCGGATGGCAAAGAATATTTGGATTGCTCATCGGGACACGGCGTTGCCAATCTCGGTCACGCTCACCCGAAAATTGCGGAGGCGCTCTACAAGCAGGCGAACACGCTGATCACTTTATTTGAGTCGTTTCCAAACGATCAACGCGCGATGGTGATGCAAAAATTAACATCGTTGGTGGCGGGCTTGGACCGAGTCTTTTTATGCAACTCTGGAACCGAATCTGTTGAAGCGGCATTTAAATTTGCGCGTATTTCAACGGGACGAAAAAATATCGTGGCGGCAATGCGCGCGTTTCATGGAAGAACGTACGGAGCTTTGTCTGCAACGTACAATAAAAAATATCGCGAGGGCTTTGAACCTCTCGTGCCTGGCTTTAGTCATGTGGCGTATAACAATATCGAAGCGCTGGACAAAGCGGTGAACGAAGAAACGGCGGCGGTGATTTTGGAAGTGGTGCAAGGCGAAGGCGGCGTATATCCCGCGAATGTTGACTATATTCAAGCCGCGCGAAAATTTTGCGATGAACGCGGCGCGTTGTTGATCGTGGATGAAATCCAAACGGGCTTTGGGCGCACGGGAAAGTTTTTTGCGATTGAGCATTTTGGCGTCACACCCGATTTATTGTGTTGTGCAAAATCGTTGGCGGGCGGCGTGCCGATGGGCGCGGTGTTGATTGGAAAAAATATCAAAAATTTAACGCCAGGCGTGCATGGCTCGACGTTTGGCGGAAATCCGCTTTCGTGCGCGGCGGCGAACGCGGCGTTGGATGTCATCAAGGAAGAAGATTTAGCGGGTCAAGCAGAAGCGAAGGGCAAGTACTTGATGGAGAAGTTGAAAGCGATTCAATCGCCGAACATCCGCGAAGTGCGCGGGCTTGGTTTGATGGTTGGGATTGAGATGAAGCAAAAAGTTGTGCCGTATATCAAAGCGTTGCAAGAAGCGAACATCATCGCGTTGAATGCGGGCATGACTGTGATTCGTTTACTGCCTCCGCTGGTGATCACGTATGAGCAGTTGGATCATTTGGTGGATGCGTTGACGGAAGTGTTGGTGATGAATATGACGATGGACGATGGACAATAGACGATGGTCTATCGTCTGCGGTCAATGGTCACGGATAAATAATGAGCGATACTTTAATTGGCTTGGTTTCGCAATACAGCCCTTCGGGAGAAGAACGACGGGCTGTTGAGTGGCTTGTGGAGCGGATGAAGTCGCTGGGCTATGGTGAATCTTTTATAGATGAAGCGGGCAATGCTGTGGGCGTGATGGGGAAAGGATCGAAGCAAGTTATTTTGCTTGGGCATATTGATACGGTATCGGGCGAGATTTCGGTTCGAGAAGAAAATGGAATTTTATATGGGCGCGGCGCGGTGGATGCGAAAGGTCCGCTGGCGTGTTTTGTGGATGCGGTTGCAAGTGTGGGAGTGCAAGACGGCTGGCAGTTTGTTGTGATTGGCGCAGTGGAAGAAGAACGAAATTCTGAAGGCGCAAGGTTTGTTGCCCAAAAATATAAACCAGATTTTGCAATTATCGGCGAGCCGAATCGTTGGGACAGAATTGCGTTGGGATATAAAGGAAGCGCGTGGGCGAATGTAATTGTCAAACGCGAGCAGGCGCACACTGCCAGCAGAGAAGAAACTGCGGCAGAGATTGCTGTGGATGTTTGGTTGAAAATCAAAGCCTATGTGAGTGAATTCAATGAAGATAAGAAAAGAGTCTTCGACCAGTTGTTACTAACTTTGCGCGGAATGGATTCTGGTCAAGACGGCTTTGAGCAAAGCGCGACTCTTAAAGTTGGCGCGCGTTTGCCTGTGGAAGTTTCGCCAGAGGATTGGTACGCAAGGTTAAATGAAATATTAAGTGACAGTCACCTTGAAGGTGACTGTCACTTGGAGCGGACGGGATTCGCCATCCCTGCATGGGGATGTGAGAAAAACACCCAGCTGGTACGAAGCTTCTTAAGCGGAATCAGGTCACAGGGCGGGGAGCCGCGTTTCGTCTATAAAACGGGAACTGCCGATTTGAACATCGTCGCGCCTGTGTGGAAATGTCCAGCGGTGGTGTATGGTCCAGGCGATTCGAGTTTGGATCACACACCGAATGAACATATTGAGTTGGAAGAATATGCAAAGGCGGCGACGGTATTAACCGATACACTGCTCAAACTTATCCAGAAATAAAAACATCCGCCCGTCTCAACAACGGGCGGATGTTCATTTTATTACTCACCTTACGCATCTTTACGCTCTCGCAGGGTCTGTGACCCTGCGAAACACGGAGGTCTCAGACCGCCTTTGAGCGTTACTGCGCAAGGTCACTTTATAACTTATTTCTTCGCCATTGCAGAGATCGCCTGCATAAGCGCGTTCCCAACCACCTGACCCGATTGATGGCGGTGGGAACTTTGCCCGAGCGGTCCCGCCGCCATCAGCGCGCTGAGCCCCGCTTGCAAGTTATCCTGTCCTTGATTCTTCGCATTCATAAACGCCATACCCGCGCTGAGCAAGTCACCCGCGTCAATGCCGTTGTCTTGCTGTTGTTGCGGTTGCTGAGATTGCGTCACCGCGCCGAGCAGTGAGCCGAGCAAATCTGCGCCGCCACCCATTTGTTGTTGCGGAGCAAGTTGCCCTCCGCCGAGCAAAGATTGCACCAACATCATCGCGTTGTCTGGGTTGATGGATTTCTGTCCCTGAAATTGTTGCGCGGCTTGGGCGAGTCCCTGCGCGTACACTTTGGATGATCCGCTCGTGGCGTGTTGCGACAAGTATTGACTCGCATTGTTGAGTTGCTGTGTAGGCGATGCGCCTTTCTGCTCGCCCATCACCTGCGTAAGCATGTTGAACATCTGCACCATGTTATCGCCATGATTGCCGTTCTGCGCGTCCGCTTGATTCAACGCTCCTTGATTCGCGGCAAGCGCCTGTGCCGCCACGCCGAACAGCGAAGATAAATCCGCGCCGCCTCGCGCTGAAGGTTGTGTCGCGCTCCCGCGCGGCGCTCCCGCCTTGCGACCTGTTCTAGAATTTTGTGGCATGATAAAAATTCCTTTCTGTGAATTAATTTTCAAAAGTATAACAGCATTTATGTCACTCTGAGGGCGCTCCCCTGCGACCGAAGAGTCTCATACTTTCAGCAGTAGAGACCCTTCGCTAGCGCGTCATAGTATTCAGGGTGACACACTTAAGTTTTCCAAAATCGTTATCGCGTCCTGCAAGCGCGCCAACACTTTTTCGCGCCCGATAATCTCCATGCTTTCGAACAGCGGCGGGCTGACCTTTTGTCCCGTCACCGCGACACGCAAAATGCCAAAGACTTGATTCGCATTCAACCCCGCCGACTCGACATACGCGCGCATCGGCGGCTCGGCGGTTTGATGCGACAAATCAGGCAATGCAGATACAATCTCGAAACATTTTCTTGCGATCTCAGCGGACTGCTTCGCGTCGAGTCCTTTGGCGATCAAATCGTCTGGAGTCGGTGAAACTGCATCTTTGAAAAAGAAACTGGCAAACGTGAGACAATCATCGAGTGTGACGAGTCGCTCACGGATGAGCGGCGTGATCTTGAGCAGCGCTTCATCCTCGACGGGTAAGCCTGCCGCGACAAAATATGGCTTGATCCGCGCGGACAGGTCTTCGGTCGTCAACAAGCGGATGTGAGTCCCGTTGAAGTGATCCAACCGTTGGAAGTTGATCGCCGCGGGCGAGGGAGTCAATGTGTCTATGCTGAAGCGTTGAATCATGTCATCGAGTGACATCACATCATCTTCTGCCACTCCCCACCCCATCAATGCGATCCAATTCAATACGCCTTCGGATGTGTATCCCAAATCTTTCATGTCATCAACGAAGACTGTGCGACCGTCCTTCATAACATCGGCATTATCGCGCTTGCTCATCTTGCCTTTGCCGCTCGGCTTGAGGAATAATGAGAGATGAATCCACACAGGCTCCTCCCATCCAAACGCGCGGACGATATTTACGTGAAGCGGAAATGTTGACAACCATTCAGATCCGCGCATCACGTGAGTGATTTCCATTTCGTGATCGTCCACCATCGCCGCAAGATGATAGGTGGGCAGGCCGTCCGATTTGAGGATGACATTATCATCGAGATATTTATTTTCAGTGACGATGTCGCCGCGCAAGTGATCGTGCGCGGTTGTCGAACCTTCGTGCGGCATCTTAAATCGAATCACATATTTTTCCCCGCTGGCTACGCGCTTCGCGGCATCGCTCGGATCGAGCGCGCGGCACAACCCATCGTAGCGGACACGATCCACCTTCCGCGCTTCCTGGTCTTTGCGCGACTGTTCGAGTCGTTCGGGCGTACAGAAACATGGGTAGGCATGTCCCTTTTCAACAAGCGCCTTCGCATGACTCTGATACAACTCGCGCCTCTCGGTCTGGCGATACGGGCCGAACCTTCCGCCGTGAATCGGGCTTTCATCGGGTGTGATGCCAAGCCAATCAAGGCTTCGCATGATCTCCTCTTCCGAGCCTTCAACGAATCGCTTTTGGTCGGTATCTTCGAGTCGCAAAATGAACTGTCCGCCCGTTTTACGGGCAAGCAGAAAATCGAAGAGCGCGGTGCGCGCGCTTCCGAGATGAAATCTCCCTGTTGGAGATGGCGCCATGCGTGTGCGTGCTGGTTTCAATGAAACTCCTCCGGGGTTTTACTGCCACAGAGCCACAGAGTCGCGGAGAATTTATTTTTTCTCTGTGTCTCCGCGACTCTGTGGCAAAAATTAAAACTCTAACTGCCTGAATCTCATCGCAACGCTTTCCACAAGCCCAATGCCGAGCATCAACGAGGTGAGACCGCTACCGCCGTAACTGATGAACGGCAGCGGCAAGCCTGAGACCGGCACGATGTTCAAGTTTACTCCAATGTTGACCATACCTTGAAAAAAAATCAAGATCGCCACGCCGTAGGCAATGTTCATACCTGCCACATCTCGAGCCTTTTGCGCGGCGCGCAAACACCTCCAAATAACCAGCAAGATGATGACGATGACCAGCATGGCTCCCACAAACCCAAACTCTTCCGACACTGCCGAGAAGATGAAATCGGTGTGGCGTACTTTGAGGAAGCGCAACTGGGTCTGCGTGCCATGACCGTATCCTTGACCGGTCACGCCGCCCGAGCCGATGGCGATGAGCGCCTGTTGCACGTTGTACGTCGCGCCGAAGGTGGCATCTTCCTCGGGGAGGATGAAATTTGCAATGCGGTCTTGTTGGTATTCCTGTAAAAACGGAATGCGAATGCCCGCGGCGGTCAAACCAACAATCGCAATAAAGGAGATTGTCCCAATCGCCCCGATTGCGATCACATGTTTTACCTCCACGCCATTGAGCCATAACAGCCCGCCAAGAATAACGCTCAACACCACCACATTGCTGAGGTTCGGCTGGAGCAGGATTAACCCGATAATACCGGATGCCCAAACCACCGCGCCGACCAACCAGCGCAGGTCACGCGGCCGGTGTTGAGTTGCCTGAAAGTAACGCGCCAGCACAAGGATCGCCACGATCTTGGCAAATTCCGTCGGCTGAAGAAATAACACGCCCACCTGGAACCAACGTTGCGCGCCAAACGCGGTTTGACCGAAGCCCGTCAGCGTGATGAGAAACAGCAAAATAACGAGGTACATCGGGCGATAGAGCGCCATCCAATAGCGATAATCGATCGCGGCGACGATGAAGATCAGGATCAAACCCACAAGCGCAAAATAAATCTGGCGGTTGATAAGCGGAAGCAATACCTCATTCCCCGCCACCGCGGAACGGATCATGGTTGTGCCGAACGCCGAAGCCAACACCACGGCGCCCAACAACCAGAAGTCAAAATATCGCCATGAAATATTTTTAAACATGAGTAGGGGAGTCTTACAGCGTTCTATTCCGTTCAATCGGCAGCACGCCTGCCGATTGAACTAGCAACCAAAAAGTTATTTCGACTTTCGCGACTTTCGACGCGCGGCTTTGAGCGGGATATCTGCCACGAGTCGCTGCGAGCGTCCGTCATGCTCTACGCCGATCTGCATGGCTTTCGCGTCAATTGCGACATGGCGGCTGATGGTGGCGATCAAGTCGTCTCGAAGCGAATCCAGCTCGGCGGGCGTCAGATCCGTGCGGTCGTGAATCAAAACAAGTTGCAGGCGTTCCTTCGCGCTATCGGCGCTGGCTTTCTTTCCAAAGAATCTGTCGAAGAATCCCATGTCACTTCCTCCCCGTCAGTCGCTGGATGCGTTCCCATAGACTGCCTTGCGCTTCAAGATCGAGGAACGGAACGGTCTCGCCCTTCAATCGTTTTGCGATGTTGCGGAACGCCTGCCCCGCTCTGCTCTTCGCGTCGTACGCAACGGGCGCGCCGCGATTCGAAGCGATGATCACATTTTCATCCTCCGGCACAATACCGATCAATTCGACCGCAAGCAAATCGAGAACGTCCTCGGGCGAGAGCATATCTTTGCTTTTCACCAACGCGGGATTCAAACGATTCAAGATGAGCGCCGCCGGACCTTTCTCTTCCGACTCGAGGATGCCGATGACACGGTCCGCGTCGCGCACCGCGCTGACCTCCGGGTTGGTCACCACGAGGACGCGGTCGGCGGCGGCGATGGCGTTTCGAAACCCGCGTTCGATACCAGCGGGCGAGTCAATTAACACAAAATCAAAATCAGACCGCAAATCTTTTACCACGCGCATCATATCGCTGGCTGAAATGGCGTTCTTATCGCGGGTCTGCGCGGCGGGGATGAGATACAGATCGGGCAATTTCTTATCGCGGATCATCGCCTGCTTCAAACGACAACGTCCTTCGATCACATCGACCAAATCGTAGACGATGCGGTTTTCCAAACCGAGAATGACATCCAGGTTGCGCAAGCCGATATCGCCGTCAATACAGACCACTTTCGATTTTTCGGCCGCAAGCGCGACGGCAAGATTGGCGGTGGCAGTGGTCTTCCCTACCCCGCCTTTCCCGGATGTGAGTGTGATGACTTGTGCAGGCATGCGATGTTCCTAATTTAGATTATCGGTCGAAAACAAGTTCATGCCGCAGTTGCGCTGCGGCATGTCAGGCGACAGTGCAACTGTCGCCTGAACTTTCATGAAGCGCTGATTATCGGTCGGGCGACCAGTTCTCTGATTGAAGTTTGCCGTGCTCATTGATTCGCGCCATTTCGGGCTTCGGGTCTATTCTCGGACGCAGTGTTGTCGCCACCTCGTCGGCGATTCGCAACTGGGTGGGCGAAAGATCGAGGGCGCAGATCACGGCGGCGACATTGCCAGCCGAACCTGCGCGCACCATGCCGCGCAGTCGTCCCCAAATGATGATGTTTCCCTCGGCGATGATCTCGGCGCCGGGGTTCACGTCGCCCAATATAACAACATGGCCGGGAAATTCGATCCGCGTGCCGGAGCGCAATGTGCGATTCAACAGCAACGCAGTTTCCTCGCCGAGATCGGCTATAGAAAATTGACGCGCCTCTTCGGGCCTGGGCTTGGAGATTCGCGTGGCAAGCCCAAGCAACTGCGCTGTCTTCTCTGTTGTCGGCGATTCGCTAATCACCGCCCAGAGAAAAATACCGCGCTCAGAAAGTTGATCGCGCAACTCCGCGAGATCGTCCACTTTCAACACTTGCGTCATCACGTCCAGCGCAAGGCGCGCGCCCTGAAAGAACGCAGGCTGGGAATCCACCTGAGTAAGCAAGGCGGAGCGCTGTTGCTCCCACGGCGCGTCATCAATCGAAACGAGCAGCCCGTCGCGTATGCCTTTGATCTGAAGGAGCGATTTGGTATCTTCCATGCGCGGTAACGATTGCGAAATTATAGCATGAAGTATTCGTTGAAATTCTAATCGCCCTGCGCAAGATCGATGGCTTTGAGTTCGAAATACGCCTGCATCACGCGCGCCACGATCGGCGCGGCAACCGAACCGCCCTCGCCGCCATTGTAGGCAAAGGCAAGGATGATGATTTCCGGGTCGTCGAATGGCGCGTAGGAAAGCGTCCACGCGTGAGTGGGCCAGGAGCCAAAGCGACATTTTCCCAACGCGCTGGCAACATCGTCGCAGTATTCCGCCGTCCCGGTCTTGCCAGCCACCGCGATCGGTATCGGATAGAACTCCGTATATACCTGGTGCAACGTGCCGAGCGGGTCTTCGGTCACCGCCATGCGCGTGCCGGTGCGGACCGCCTCGATGGTGGAGGGCAGGATGATTTTTGTGTTTCCGGTCAGATCACAGTACCCCGCCTCGCAACTCCATTCGTTGATGAGAGGCTCGACGGTCGCGTCCCATTTCATGTTCGGCGTAAACGGCGAGATCTGATAACTTCCGGCGGGCGGCAACGGGAAAATCTTTGTTTCATCCGCAACGTCCACCCATACAGCGCGCTCCCTGCCTTCGCCGTCAATGGTTGTTCGCTGTTCATAAATATAGAAATTCTCCGGGTCAAACCACAGTGGAACGATATGCCCCTCCCCATCCTGCACTTCGCGGATGACGGTGGGTTGCATGAGTTTGCCGCGGTTGGCGATCATTGCGCCGGACATCAAAACCTGCAACGGTGTGCCGAGAACGTATCCCTGCCCCACGCTGGCGATGTAGGTGTCGCCTGTGGACCAGTTTTCCCCGGTGCTGATGCGTTTCCACTGCGGGGATGGGACGAGTCCGTCTTCCTCGCCTGGAAGTTGGATGCCGGAGGGGGAACCGTATCCCAACGCCCGCGCGTACTCGCCCAGGCGGAAAATACCGAGTCCTTCTTCGATCTCGTCTTCGAAACCTCCGCCAAGTTTATAAAAGCAGACATTACTCGAATAAGCGATGCACCGGAAAAAATCGAGCGAGCCAAAGCCGGCTTCATTGAACACGCCGTTGCGTTCGTAGATCCAATCTACGAACGGGCGCGAATTGCGGTCGGTGCACGGGTCGGTGGGGCGAAACCGTTCGCACAAAAACAACCGCCCGGGTGTTTTGACGATCTGACCGACTTTGATCACGCCTTCATTTAGCGCGCCGGTGGCTGTAGAGAGTTTGAATGTGGAGCCCGGCGCCAGCTCGGCAGAGATGGCATTATTCACAAGCGGGCGGCGCGGGTCTTGCGCCAATTGATTGTAGTAATAGCCCGGTATGAAACGGGCAAGCCGGTTATTTTCATAGGTGGGATAGGAAACCATGGCGAGGATTTCCCCGGTCTTCGGGTTCATGGCAATCACCACTCCGCTGGAAATGCGACGGGCCGCCTCTAAACGCGTGTTCCAAAAATTGATCTCATCAATCAGCGAGGCTTCCGCCACTTTTTGCAGGCGGGTATCGATGGTGAGTGTGACGTTGTACCCCGGCGTGGGAGGGATAGGCGGCTCGAGGTTTCGCAATTCTTCGCCTGCCACATCCTCTTGAATCACGCGCAGTCCGTTTTTTCCGAGCAGGATATCGTCCATAGATGTTTCCACACCGGCGTAACCGATCTTATCCCGGTTGGTAACAAAACCTCGTTCTTCGTAAGCAGTTTGCTGTGAGGCGGAGATCGGCCCCAAATAACCAATGATGTTGGCAGTCAGCGAGCCGGTGGGGTAATCTCGCACCGGTTCGATTTCCAGGGAAACTCCGGGCCAATCGACCGAACGTTCGCGCACAATGCGCGCAAGTTCCTCGCCGATGTTGCAACTGATCTTGACCGGCACGAACGGCGCGATGGAATCGCCAAGCGCGACCATGTCGGCAATGCTCGGGCCTGGCACACAGGCGGAAAATAGTTTGGCATTTTCCAGCGACTCTTCGGTGACCGGTCCGCCCGCCGGCGCGCCAGTGAGTTCGGAGACTTCGCGATAGATTTTCTGAATGTCGCCTTCATCGTCCGGCAGGCCGGCTGGCGTGATGATTACATTATAGGAGGCGATATTGCGCGCCAGAATATAACCGTTGCGGTCATAGATGATGCCGCGTTGGGACGGCACGCTGACTTCAGCCACGTAATTCTCCACCGCCTGGTCGAGCCATTCCTGACTGCCAAAAATTTGCAGAGACGCAAGCCGCGCTACGATCGTCGTCAAAACCAGAGCGATCACCCCATAGACGAGCAGTAACCGCCAGGGTTGCGCTTGAAATTTATTATCGGTTTGATTACTCATTCAAACTCCGGGGCTGGGTGCATCCAACGGGCAAGGTCGCGCATCACCGCGTATACGGGAATGGCAAGCAACATGTTCAACAAAATACTCGGCAGGGTTAGCAAACCCAATGTATCGACAATGGGCAGGGGCGCGCCCGCCAGGCGCAAGGCGCCCAATGAAAAAATATGCATGAACAAGGTGCCGATCAAGGTTATGCCGAACATCGCCAGTAGCGGCGCCTGCCATACGCGGCGTTGGATGAGCCTCGCCAGCATGACAACAAACAGATAGGCGATCAGCGGAACAAGAATCGGAACGCCGGACACAAACCCGACCAGCAAGCCCGCCGAGATCGCCCAGTGCCAGGCGGTATCCACGCCTTCTTGCAACGCCCATGCCGCAAGAATCACCAGCGGCAGATCAGCGATACCGGACAATAAAGGAACCCGACTCACAATGGAAGATTGCAAGACAACAGCCAAAAGGATGATTGGGATCGCAAGTAGATCGCGCATGAGTTATGGGACGGGGAGCAACGGGGCGATATCCACCGGGGTAAAGTTTACGATCACCAGAATAATTTGCAGGCGGTTAAAGTCTACTACCGGCTGAACCGTGGCTTGCTGAAATAAGTCGAAATCGCGGGCGCGGACATTAATCACCTGCCCGACGATCAAGTCTGGAGGATACCCGCCTCCCAGCCCCGAGGTCAGGACCAAATCGCCCGCCTCCACGTTGGTTTCCTGCGGAATCAATTCCAACTCGAGATCGCCGGTAACCGAGCCGACAAGCGATGCGTCGGTTTCGGCATTTTCCAACCGAACATTCACATTCGACGCCGGGTCGGTGATCAGTTGAACGCGCGCCGCGTCGGCGATGACCGCATCCACGCGCCCCACCAAGCCCTGGTTGGTCACCACCGGCATGCCGCGCAGGATTCCATCGTTGGAGCCGCGATTGATGATCACGTAATGCAAAAACGGACTCGGGTCGCGCCCAATGACGGCGGCGGCTTTGTAGGTATTCTCCGGGTTCGCGCGCGAGAAGTCGACCAGCGCGGCAAGAATCTCGGTTTCGCCGACCCGTTGTTGAAGCTGGATCACCTGCGCCTGTAATTCGGATACTTCCGATTCGAGTTCTGCGTTTCGCTCGCGCAAAGAGGCGACATCGCGCGGCGCGGTCAAGAATTCCCGCACTGCCACAAAGCGGGAGGAGAACCACGTCTGCAAATTGACCAGCGACCCTGTGAAGACATTCGACGCAGAACTGAAATATCCCCCCAGCGCAAGCGCAATCACCCCGCCGACGACCAGGAAAATGATCGTTGTCTGGAGCGCGCGCGAAAAATTGTTTCTCATGTTAGTATGATCGTTTTGTCCTTAAACCTATCGTTCGCACATTGATGATTATCTTCACACGCTACACGGTATGTCGGGTGCTACCACGTTCAAGCCCGACAAGATAGCGGCTCAAACCATCGAAATCCTCGAACACCATGCCGGCGCCGCGCGCCACGCATGTGAGTGGATCCTCCGCAACCCAAACGCGTAACTTCACTTCATCCGTGAGACGGTCCGCCAGCCCTTGTAAGAGCCCGCCACCGCCGGCAAGACAGATGCCCGCGTCCATCAGATCCGCAACGATCTCCGGAGGGATTTCGTCCAACGCGTCACGGATGGTATCGATAATGACCTGCACCGAACCTGCCAACGCTTCGCGCATCTCCACCGATGATACCTCGATGCTTTCCGGCAAGCCCGTGACGAGGTTGCGCCCGCGCACTTCCATGGTCTTCTCCGGTTGAAGGGGATAGGCCGAACCGATCTTCCATTTGATCTGCTCCGCAACACCTTCGCCAACGAGCAGGTTATATTTGTTTCGCAAATATTGCACAATATCCTGGTCCATCTCATCTCCAGCCACGCGCAACGAGCGGGATGTGACCACGCCGCTCATAGACATCACTGCCACTTCCGTCGTTCCGCCGCCGATATCAACCACCATGCTCCCGCGAATTTCACCCATCGGCAAGCCAGCCCCCAATGCCGCGGCGATCGGCTCTTCGATCATGTACGCCGCGCGCGCGCCAGACGCCATTACCGCGTCGTAGACTGCGCGTTTTTCCACTTCCGTCACGCCGGTGGGGATTCCCACCACCACGCGCGGGCGGGGGAGCGGCACAATATTTTGCTCGTGCACCCTGCCGATGAAATATTCCAACATCACCTGCGTGATATCGAAGTCGGAGATCACGCCATCGCGCAACGGGCGCACCACCGCCACATTGCTCGGCGTGCGACCCATCATCTCTTTCGCTTCCAAACCGATGGCAAGCGGTTGGCGCAGGCGCTTATCAATGGTAACCCACGAAGGCTCATTGATGACAATTCCCTTGCCGCGCACGTTCACTAGCGTGTTCGCAGTCCCCAGATCGATCGCAATGTCCAGTGAAAATAAGCCCAACAGCCAATTAATCGGGTTGAACGCCAAGGCAGGCTCCTCGATATCGATTCTTCATATTCGTCGGAGTATTATACCTAACAATCATCAACCACGTGAAATCACGTATAATCGACCTGTATGAAGCACCCAGACCCTCTCGTCATTGGCATTGCAGGCGGTTCAGGCTCCGGAAAGACCACCGTCGCAAACGCCATCCTCGGCAGGGTCGGGTATGACCGTATCGCCTTCCTGCAACACGATTCTTACTACAAAGACCTCAGCGGACTCCCGCCCGTGCAACGAGCGGAGGTCAACTTCGACCATCCCGACTCGCTGGAAACAGAATTATTGATCGAACATATCGCCTCACTCCGCGATGGGAAGCCTGTGGACGTTCCCGTATACGACTTCGCCACCGACCGACGCACCAGCCAGACCTTCATCATTCAGCCGCGCAGCGTTATTCTTGTGGAGGGCATTCTCATCTTCACGGAAGCAAAACTGCGCAAGATGTTCAATGTAAAGATTTTCGTCGATACGGATGCCGACTTGCGATTCATCCGCCGCCTGGAGCGCGACATCCATGAACGAGGGCGTAGTACCGAATCGGTGATCGCGCAATACCAGGCAACCGTGCGCCCGATGCATCTCGAATTCGTCGAGCCTTCGAAACGCTACGCCGACGTGATCATCCCTGAAGGCGGATTCAACACCGCCGCGCTGGATATGGTTGTGGCACGCATCGAAGCGTTGCTAAAATAGGTAGGACTTTCGCTTGTACTGCTCCAAGGCGGTCTCTGCCTGCACTGAGCCGCAGGCACACGTGTGACCGTCGCTTCGCTGGTAACTACGGCGGTCATAGACCGTCTATAAGCGAAAGTCCTGATAGGAACAAAACCTGACAGGTTTATACATAGAAAAGGAGAAATCGAATGTCAAAACAATGGACCACCCCACCCGCAATGCAGATCGACTCGAATAAAAAATATAAGGCGCGTATGGAAACATCTAACGGCGTGATGGTGATCGAACTATTCGCCGACAAAACCCCCAAGACCGTCAACAGCTTCGTCTTCCTCTCGCGCGCAGGATTCTACGACGATGTGATCTTTCACCGCGTGATTGATAATTTTATGGCGCAAGGCGGCGACCCGACCGGCGCCGGCACGGGCGGACCCGGCTACCAATTCGAGGACGAGTTTCATCCCAGCCTGAAACACGATAAGCAGGGCGTTCTCTCCATGGCAAACGCAGGACCCGGCACGAATGGCTCGCAGTTTTTCATCACACACGGACCAACCCCGCATCTCAATAACCGCCACAGCGTCTTTGGTCAGGTGGTGGAAGGGTTGGATGTGTTGATGTCGATTCCCGCGCGCGACCCAAACAACCGCAATGCGCCGGCGGTGAAAATTCTCAGTGTCACCATCGAAGAAAGCGAATAAATCAAAACTAGCAGGCGCGCGGAAGCCCGCGAAGAAAGCTTCTGCGCGCTTTTCGCGCGCCACGCGGGAAAAAGCCACCGCGCTTGAACATGGCTTGGAAAGTTCGCCGAGCGCGCAACCAGAAGTTCCTCATGACAACGAAGCGGTCAAATCTTCAAACCAATATTCTGCGCATTCTGGCGTTATTGATCGTGATTGGAATTACGGCGTTTGTGTTCAGCATCCGAGACCGCGTGGAGGATTTTGCGGCATTGGGCTACCCCGGCGTCTTTTTGATCGCCCTGCTTGCCAACGCGACGATCTTCATCCCCGCGCCCGGCGTGGCGATCATCTACGCCATGGGCGCGGTGTTCAACCCCTTACTCGTCGGTCTTTCAGCGGGGACAGGCGGCGCGCTCGGGGAACTCTCGGGGTATCTTGCCGGCTTCAGCGGGCAGGCGGTGATAGAAAATTCAAACGTGTACGATCGCATCAAACCCTGGGTGGATAAATACGGCGGTTGGACGATTCTCGTGTTAGCCGCCATCCCGAATCCGTTTTTCGATGTGGCTGGGGTTGCCGCGGGGATCTCCAAAATGCCGATGCGCACATTTCTTTTCTTCATCTGGATCGGTCAATTGATCAAGATGACCTTTTTTGCATACGCGGGATATTACTCTCTGGAATGGATCACCCAGTTCTTTAAATAACTTTAGGAGTTACGCAGTTGAGCCTGTTTGTCGAAGTTGCGCTACGATAGTGGCAGTACAACTGAGTACATCATAAACTTTCGTCATGAAGCATCCGTAGATCACAAAGACGAGTTCTTGGCGCGTCAGGAGGATCCTGACAGAACGATAATCTCCCCAATCACCTGTTTAAACACAGCCGCGCCCGTTCCATAGTTTGATAACGCGTCTCCGCAGGTAGCCCGCTGATGATATTCGACAACGACCGCATACGCGCCGGGCGAGGACGGGGCAATAAGTGTGGCGCTCTCTGTGCCAGACGCCCCCGGCGCAACGTCCGGTATACCGGCGTAGGCGCAAGCGCTACCATTTGTATCTGAGGAGCCCAACCCGGTAACTAATTGAATACTGCATGTGGGGCAAAAATTGCTCGATACCTGAAAATCATACGAGACATAGAATTCCTGCCCCGGCACGAGCGTGATCGTCGTCCCAAATGAATACAGGTCGTCTGTTAGAACCACATTGCTTAAAATCAAACCTCCAAACGGGGTAGGCGTGGGCGTTATCAACGATACAGCCCCGGTGGATACATCCACGCTTTCATTTGCTGATGCGACAAGGTGATCAGCAAGGAGGCGACCGGCAGATGATTCAATGAACCACCAGAATTGCCCGATGGTAGTTTGCTGGCTAACGGATTCTTTCGGTCCAAGAGTGAAATAGAGGATGAGTTTACACGCGGGGTCAATCAGATATACGTCGATGGTTAACGCCGAGCTATTGAAGAATGTCGTCACAGCCGGGGTTGTTGATGGGCGCGGGCAATTTGGCGTGGGCGTTATTGTGATGGTTGCGCTTGGGGAAGCGGTCAGAGTCGCCGTCGAAGTCTGGCTGGGGGTAACCGCCGGTGTGGTGGTGTTCGGGGAAATGGGAACAGACGTCAAGGTCGAAGTAGAAGCGGGTGTCGCAACTTCGGGAGTTTCAGAGGATAGACCGGCTAGAATCCAGCCAACGGGATCAATGGATCCATTCGTCGGGCGCGGTCGCGATTCGATCGTCGGCGCAGAAATCTGCTTGAGATACGCATTGACCGGTCCCAGAAATGGCTCGGGAAGATTTTCTCCTATTTGTTCCTGCGCCGCGCGAGTAATGGGGTTTTTCGGCAGCATTCCAAACCCACCGGTGGCAAGCATCGTGGCAGTCAGCGCAACCACGAAAAGACGCACGGACGAACGACTCCCTGCGCGTCTCGGTGTCCGTGTAGATTGATAACGCGACACAACGCCTTCTTATGCTTCAGCGTTCAAACTTATCCCCGCTTCTTTTATCGCGTTGACAACCAGAAGGAAGAGGCGCGTCATTTCAGGACCCGCATCCAGTCGTTCGGTCATATAGGCGCGAACTTCGATAATGAAATAACCTTCCTCAGCCGTTCGCACAACGACGGTTGGTTTATGGAACGGTTTGCCTGAAAGTTCAGGGGCAAAACCAGCCACCGCTTTCTGAATTACATCCACAGCCATATTCAAGTCTTGATTCACAGGCAGGGGAATTGTTACAGAGATCAGGTGACCGGGATGCGCCGAATAATTAACAATCGTTCCGTTGGTCGCTTCCGCATTGCGGATGTAGACCTCATCGCCGTTCACGGTTTCCAGGGTTGTCAGAAAGAGTGAAACATTCGACACCCTGCCTTCCCGCCCGGCAATTACCACGTAGTCTCCCGCGCTATAGGTGCGTCCGAAAAATAAACTGATGCCTGCCAAAAGGTCCCCGGCGATCCGTTCGGAGCCGATGGCAAACGCGCCTGTGATCGCCGTGACGATGACGACCAGCAAGCCTGCCGCGCCGGTGGTATCCAGGATCACCTTGACTGTCCAGATGCCGATTGTGAGAGCCAGCAAACTCCCGATGAACCGACTCCATACCGACCCCATGGGGCGGGCTAACAAATGGCTGACCGCCCATGAGGCAATTAGCGCAATTAGAATTCCACCCAAACCTATCAATATCGCATTTAAAAAGGGGCGAAGAGATTCAAAAAGAGTGTCGGACATGGGGCGCCTCATCCAGACTTTTTTTGAATTATAAGACAAAATCATTCCCACCGGAATATTTCCTCCGCCACGTTAGGGCATCGTACTTGGGTTTTTTATCCGCTAATCTACGCCAATCTGCGCTGCTTTTTTAGAAAGATTAGCATGAGTCTTTGATTACCTTACACTTTCAAAATCAGGACGCTGATTCACGCTGAAAACGCAGATTTTTTCTTTTTGAATCAGCGAAATCAGCGTTTATCTTCGTCCCAAAACCATTGTGTAAGGTAATCAGCATGAGTCTTTAGGAGTTGCCGTGATGAACCGCCAGTTCCGGCGGCAGTTGCACTGCCGCCCGCCAGCAGTGCAACTGCTGGCGTAACAATCACGGCAATTCCCAGAGACCCATTAGCGTGAATTCGCAGGGATTAACGGATTCTGAAACGAAAAGCCAGGTTTTGGAAGCCAAGATTTTCAAATGAAATAAATCTGACGGGCGTCCAACGCCTGTCAGATTTATTATGGCACGTTATCTCGAACCCGTAAGAGAGTGTTTCTTAAGTCTGTGTCATCTTCTTTTTGTACACGGATTGCACGGAAGGCACGGAAAAGAGCCTCTTTTTTGATGGTTTTTTCCGTGATGCTCAGTGATATCCGTGGCGTCCGTGTCTAAAAAAGTCTTTAAGAAACAGTCTCTAAGGGAACGCAGGCTTACCTACCGCTTCATTCGCGTACTGACTGGCTGATGCGCCCAGCGCGTCAACCGCTTTCTGCGCTTCGGTCTCGGCAGTGGAACAGGTCGCATTCTGTATGGCAGTTCTTACGTCTAGATAATTGGCGAGGACGTAATCGGTGTATACCTGTACCCGACTGGCGCCATCTTGAATGTATTGATTCCATTTGGCAACCAGCTGGGGCGAAGCGTCCGCGGGCGGATCCCAGCGCGGCATGATGCTTACCAATTCGGTTAACGTCACGGTTGCGGAAGAAAGATCGCAATCATTCGTGCCGTAGCCGGGCCAATTCCATGCGACGGCCCAATTTGTGGAAATTTTATCGGGAGCGACTGGGCTAAGCTCGTCCATCATCGCACTGAGCTCGCTTTCTGTGGAGCCTTCAATATCGTAGCAAACGACCTGTGTTGCCCCAGCGATCACTGGGCAGTTAGTCTCCGGGTCTATGACAATGGGAGTCCGGGTAATGGTCGGCGTGGCGGTGGTAGTTGCGGTCAATGAGGGAGTGGAAGTTAGACTCGGTGTAGCGGTGATTGTTGCGGTTCGAGTGAATGCTAAGGTGGGAGTAGGGGCAAAGTTTGGTGTACCTGCGGCTACGGAAACGTCAGATTCCCGCACGGAAATGAACGGAATTCCCGTAGCGATGAACGTAGCCATTTTGGGAATCACGATTGCGACACTGGTACTGAGCGGATCAACCAAATCAAAAGTCGGTTTGGGAGTTACGGCAGGCAGAGGCTGAATAGTCGAAACAGAGAGCTGGCTTAGAGAATCGTTGATGGGATTCAGCCAGACTTCCGGAACATACTGCCCGATCACCGTCTGAAATGCCGTTGTGATCGGGTTGTCGGGAAGTGTGCCGAATCCGGCCGTCGCGAGAATGGTGGTAACAAGCAATATGCTCACCAAAAAATCGGCGGTGGAGTCGCGCTTTGAGCGGCGCGATGGAGGAGACTGATTCAGATGGTTAGACATACCGCGCCGAATCCTACGGAGCAAGACTCAGTCCTGCGCTCTTAATAGCATCCGTAGCAAGGAGGAACAGGCGCGTTTTTTCGGGACCCAAAATCAACCGCTCGGTGATGAAGGCGCGAACCTCGATTATGTAGTATGCACCGGAGGTTGTTTCCACAATAACAGTTGGCTGGTACGTGGGCTTAGGCGGATTCTTGGACCACTTCGACTTCTTAACCTGAGGCGCAGGCGCAAAGTTCTTGACGGCGCTCTCTATCGCATCAACAGCCACTTTCAAGTCCTGGCTGAATGGCAGGGGAACTTTAACCGAAACCAGTTGTCCAGGGCGTGCGGTTAAATTGATAATCGTTCCGCTGATCGCTTCAGCGTTGCGGATATAGATCTCGTCGTCGTTCGCGGTTTCCAGAGTGGTCACAAAGGGTGACATATCCGACACCCAGCCTTCGTGCCCGGCAATTACCAGATAATCGCCTACTCTGTAGGTGCGGCTGATAAAGATGCTGAATCCCGCCATAAAGTCATTGGCGATATCTTTCGCACCCAGACCAAACGCGGCGGTAACCGCCGCAACGATCGCCGCCAACGCGGCTACCGCGCCGACGTTATCCAGAATCAACTTGGCGGTCAAGACCATGATCGCCATCCCGACAAGGTTTCCGAAGAATCGGCTCCAGATCCGTCCGATCAGTTTCGATAACACAAAGGCAACTAAAAGCCCGCCAATGCCGATCAAGAATGCGTTCAAAAACGGACGAAGAGCATCAAGCATACTACTGCCTGACATGACAATACCTCCAACTTTTTTGTACATTATAAAATAAAAAACTACTATTTAAGAGGCAATCCCTCTATTGCTCAAAGTCCGCACTTCCTGTATGATTTCAGAAACCAACTCAAAAGGAGATTGCATGAAATTTGAAACGCTAGCCATTCACGCGGGCCAGGAACCAGACCCCAACAACGGCGCGGTGATGACGCCCGTGTATTTTACATCCACCTATATGCAGGACGGCGTGGGCAAGCCGCGACAGGGTTATGAATATTCGCGCACGCTGAATCCTACGCGCAAGGCGCTGCAAGACTGCCTCGCCGCGCTTGAAGGCGGAAATTTCGGGCTGACATTTTCCTCCGGTCTCGCCGCCACAGATACGATCCTGCGTCTCCTCAATTCGGAGGATCACGCGCTGGCAGGCAACGATGTCTATGGCGGCACGTTCCGCCTCTTCGACAAAGTGCTCCGCCGCTTCAACCTCGACTTTACATTTGCCGACACGACTGATCCTGAATCCGTCGCCGACGCGCTGACTCCCTCCACGCGCCTCGTATGGTTGGAGACCCCGACGAATCCATTCCTACGCATCACTGATATTCGCGCAGTTGCTGAAATTGTCCACGCGCATGAGAACAAACCGCTTCTCGTTGTTGATAACACCTTTGCCACACCCTATTTACAGCGCCCCCTCGAACTCGGCGCGGATATCGTCGTCCACTCAATGACAAAATACCTCGGCGGACATTCGGATGTGGTCGGCGGCGCGGTGATTGTCAAAGATAAAGAACTTGCCGATAAACTCTATTTTCTACAGAATGCCGTCGGCGCGGTGCCAGGACCCATGGATTGCTTCCTCGTCCTGCGCGGAATCAAGACACTCCCCCTCCGCATGGAACGTCACTATGAAAACGCGACCGCTATCGTTGACTTTTTAGCAAGCCATCCCAAAGTGGAAAAAGTCATCTATCCATTCCATGCGAGTCATCCGCAACAAAAAGTCGCAATGCGCCAAATGAAGAATGGCGGCGGGATGATCTCATTCATCATCAAAGGCGGAAGGGAAGCCGCGATTCGGGTTGTGGAGGCGACAAAGATCTTCGCGCTCGCCGAATCGCTTGGCGGAGTCGAATCGTTGATCGAGGTCCCGGCGGCGATGACCCACCTATCGGTAGCCGGCTCACAACTGGAGGTTGACCCGGCTCTTATCCGCTTGTCGGTCGGCTTGGAGCATCAAGAGGATTTGATCGAAGACATCAAGCAGGCGCTGGAGAAAGCCTAATCTACGCAATAGACGACGCGGTTACGTTGCGTCATGAACGCCTGGCAAATAAAAAGAGACCGGTGATCACCGGTCTCTTTTTATTTCGCATGGATCGCCAACAAGGTCACATCGTCGTCCTGTTTTGCTCCGTTTTGATAATCCATCAAGGTGCTAAAGAGGCGGTCGCACGCCGCTTGGGCGGGAAGCGAACGCAACTCTTTCATCGTCTCTTTGATCCGCTCGAGACCAAAAGGCACGCCGTTCGGATCGCGACAATCGGTCATGCCGTCTGTGAACATGACCAGCAATGAGCCTTTCGCCAGGCGAATGCTGTTTTCGTCCAACAACATGTCCTCCCATAGCCCAAGCGCCATGCCCGGCTCGTGAGGCAAACGATGAACATCCCCGCGCTCGCCGATCAATAACGGGGGCTCGTGCCCGGCGCGGGCATAGGAAAATTCACCCGTGAGGAGATCCAGCACGCCGTATAACGCAGTAACAAACTGCGTAGATTTTTCGAGGCGGGTGATGTGTTCATTGACCATCCGCAACACCGCGCCGGGCGAGGTGGAGTTATCGGCTTCGGCAATAATAAGCGCGTGCGCCCTTGCCATAAAGATCGCGGAGGGAACTCCCTTGTCTGAAACATCCCCAATCAAAACGCCCATCTTTCCGTTGCCAAGGTCGAACACATCATAGAAATCGCCTCCCACCTGACGGGCTGGCAGAATTCGCCCTCCGAAATCGTATCCATCGGGCGAGGGCAACACATCCGGGAGAATGGACATTTGAATCTCTGCGGCAACTTGAAGTTCTTTCTCGAGGCGTTCCTTCTCGATCAACTGCTCTTGCGCGGCTTTGAGTTCATCGTAGGCGGTCTGCAACTGGCGGTTTTTCTCGGTCAGGTCGCGGAAGGTCTGCGCATTGGTGTTATCGAGGCGCGAACTTAGAACACCGACCATCGCATTCGCCAGTTCAGGATGACGGCGCAGCACATCTTGAAACTGCGTGCGGCTCATGCTCAACAGCATAACCTCGCCGCGCGCCCGCGCGCCGGCAGTGCGCCTACCACCGGGCATGATAATACCCATCTCGCCGATATATTCGCCTTCATTGATAACGTTCAAGATGAGTTCATTCTCGGTCCCCGAAGCCATGTTGACCTCAAGTTGCCCGCGCGTGACGATGTAAAGATGCTCCGCAGGCTCCCCTTCCTTGAACAAAATGTCGCCCGAGTTCAAACGCACCCTATCCAGGGCGTTCAAAAGCAGGTTCAATTCATCAAAGGGAAGTTGCGAAAACAGCGGAATCCGCGTCAGCAGGCTTGCAGAAAGGTTGGTTGTCTTTAGGGATTCACTCATGGGGTCAACAATCTATCGCGCAAGAACACAAACACCGAAAACGAATTGAAGTTTCCATCGCCTCAAAATTCGACGACCTCTTTGCCCGAAAGTTTATTCTGGATGTGGTCGATAACCGTATCCAAATGTCTCGGGCGGTGCACGTAATCCAGGTCGTCGGTGCGGATCGTAAGCACCGGGCACATATCAAACGCGCCCAGCCACTCGTCATAGAACGAATCAAGCAGGGAGAGATATTCTGGCGTGATGCCTGATTCCATCCCTCGCGCGCGCCGGCGGATGCGATCCATCAACACATTGACCGGCGCCTTCAAATAGATCAGCAAGTTCGGACGCGGCACGCTATTCACAACCAGGTCGAACAAGCGGCGATACGCCAGATAGTCGCGTTCGGCAAAGTCTCCCATGTGATGCAACGCGCGCGCAAAAATATGAAAATCCTCGTAAATGCTCCGGTCGAGGATCGCCGAACGCGAATCGCGCGCGGCTTCGAGATACTGGTCGGCGCGATGACCGAGAAAAAACACCTGTAAGTGAAACGACCACGAGCGCATGTCGCTGTAAAAATCTGCCAGGTAGGGGTTATCCACAACCGACTCGTACCCGGTCCACCAACCGAGGCGCGAGCCAATTCGCTCCGTGAGCGAGGTCTTGCCGACACCGATATTGCCAGCCACAACTACCTGATACTTCGACACGAATCCTCCGCAAAAAGATATTTTGAGTATAGGCGAGCCAAACAAATTTGTCGAGGCTCGAGAAAACAACGCCCGGTATAATTCGGGCAAGGAAAACTTATGCTGACAAAATTCAAGATACGGGATGCCTCCGGCTGGACGATTTTCATCTTTGGACTACTTGCGCTTCTTCTCGGACTGGTCGGCTTGGTCCGCCCCGAGACGCTTTTATCGCTCCTCGGCTTTACCCCACTAGACCGCGCCTCGCGCGCCGCCGGGGATTACACGCTCCTTTTTCTGACCGCTTCCGCCATGGCTTCGTTCAACATGGGCGCGTATTACATCTTCGCCGCGCTAAACGACGTAAAACAATTTTACAAATGGACCGTCCCCTTCCGCGGGATCACATTTATCGTGTTCACCCTGGCAGTGATCACGCAACTTGCCCCGACGCGTTTCTTCGGCGTCGGCGCGTGGGAATTGGCTGGCGCGGTAGCTACCGGATTCGCGCTCAATTCTGAGACCAAAACTAAAGAAGGAGTATGACCATGCGCTCTGAGTGGATCGAATACAACGGCAAAAAAATCTTGTACCAGGACTTTTCACAACTGTTCTACAATTCTGCCGCGGTGAAAGCGGAACTTGCGGAAGTGCAGGAAATTGTGAAAGCCCAGCCGAAAGATTCTGTGTTGGTGCTGACCGATATACGCGATACCAACGTAGACGCTGAACTGCTCCCCGCCATGAACGCGGCGTCTGCCGCGACCAAAGCTTACGTGAAGAAAACAGCCGTTATCGGCGTGACGGGCGTCAAACAAAAACTTGCCGACCTGCTGACAATGATCACAGGTCAGCCGCTCAAATACTTCGACGATATCGAGCTAGCCAAACGCTGGCTGGCACAAGAATAAACCAAACTCCGAAGCGCCAATGCTTCGGAGTTTTTATTTGTGAATGATATAATCTTGAAATCAATCTTAGAACCATCCAAAGTCCGGAACGCGGGAATAAAGAAGCAAAGAATCGGGGAGTTATTCGCGGTTCGGTGTTTTTTGAGGAGTGGCGTAGGG
>CASGHD010000137.1 GCA_949319575.1 uncultured Anaerolineales bacterium
CGCATGGCGAGCATCACCGATGTCAAATTGATCGAAAAAGCGCGAACGCAGGCGCAAGCCGTCTTCGAGAAAGATGCGGATTTGAGTCAGCCCGAACATAAACTCCTCGCCGAATCCCTTGGAAGATTTTGGGGTGAAGGAAAAGGGGATGTTAGTTAGATAGTTGGATAGTTTAGGTAGTTCGATAGTTGACTCCAAACTATGAAACGAACAAACTACTGAACTAAGGAACTAAATATGGTCAGAGCCTTATTCCCCGGAACATTCGACCCCATCCACCTCGGTCACATTGACATTGCCGAACGCGCCTCGCGTCTCTTCGACGAGATCGTTATGGCAGTCTATGACAAGCCGTCCAAGTCTTTGATGTTTTCGCCAGAGGAACGCATTGGTTTGGTGAACGAGGCGTTCAAAGATAATCCGAAGATCAAGGTCACAGGCTACAGCGGACTCACGGTTGAGTTCGCGCGCAAGATCGAAGCGCAGGTGATCGTGCGCGGCTTGCGCGTCTTCTCGGACTTTGAATTTGAGTTCCGCATGGCGCTGGCGAATCACCGCCTCGCGCCCGACATCGAAATTGTCGCGCTCATCACGGCGGAGGAGCATACCTTCCTCTCTTCGACCACTGTCCGCGAGATCGCCGTACTTCACGGCGACGTTTCGAGCATGGTGCCTCCGTTCGTGGAAAAAGCCTTCAAGGAAAAAGTCGCCAGCCTCGACGATCTCAACCTCGTCCCTAGTTCGCTTCGGGATTAATTTGTGCTAGAATTGCCAGATGAAAGTCCGTGAGGCGATCAGGTTGATCGAGGAAGATGGTTGGTATCTGATAACCACAAAAGGAAGTCATCGCCAATATAAACATTCGCAAAAAGCGGGTCGAGTGACCATTGCAGGACACCCAAGCGATGACCTTGCTCCCGGAACTTGGAATAGCGTTTTGAAGCAGGCGCAATTGAAAAAGACAAAGAAAAAAGAGGAGTAAAGAATGTACCGCTTCCTCATCGTAATCGAAAAAGCAGACAAGAATTTTTCCGCGTATTCGCCCGACCTGCCAGGCTGTGTAGCCACTGGAAAAACCCGCGAAGAGACTGCTCGCAATATGCGCGAAGCCATCGAGATGCACGTGCAAGGCATGATCGAAGATAAGATCCGCGTGCCTCAATCGCATAGTTTTGCCGAGTACATTGCGGTAGCCGCATGACGGCTCAAACACGGAGGAGCCGCGTATGGACATCCTGCAACTAATTGACCGACTCGAAGAACTCTTCAACGACAGCAAATCCATTCCCCTCACGCGCAATGTGATGGTGGATGAAGACCGCATGTTGGACATTATTGACCAGATGCGCATCGCCATCCCTGAAGAGGTGAAGAAGGCGCAACAGTTACTCGGTCAACGCGACCGCGTGCTGGCGCAGGCTCAGGAGGAGGCGAATCGCACCCTCGACCTCGCCCGCCAAAAAGCGGACCAACTCGCTTCGAAGGAACTGGTCGTGCAAGAGGCGCAGCGCCGCGGGGAACAAATCCTGACGCAGGCTCGCGTCGACGCCGAAAACACGCGCGACGACGCGAACGATTATGTGATGCGAAGCCTCACCCAATTACAAGCTGAGTTGGAGCGAATCACAAATCAGGTTGAGAATGGCATCCGCGTCGTGCAGGATGAACAGGAACGCAGGGCGTCAGTCACCGACACAGCGGATAAGTAAAAATCAATCCCTCCATCACGGAGGGATTTTTTTATTTCGGAACGCGGATGTTCGGAGCGCGGACTTCAGTCCGCCTTTTGCGCGCCCGTCTTTTTCTGGACGGGGAGTTCTGCCTCCCTCCCAAACCACCACGAAGCGACGGGATTCTTCCTGATAAACAATTCGTGAATCAACACAGACCCGCCGACTCCCATAATGAATCCGATCCAAATCGAGAGTGGGAGATTGTCTGTGACCGCCAAAACTTTCTGCCCCCAAAAATCCTGAATGGGAACGTGGAAGATGAGGATGATGAGCGAAATCCGCCCGAAATATTTCATCAGCGATGCTAGTTTGTTCGCGCGCAACTCGATCTGACGCGATAACGCCAGCGCGAACAAAATCCCAACGATGGCTTCAATGGTGTTGATGAAAAACGAGTTATACGTTCTCGTATTGAAGTCAATCGGCGATTCGATAAAATAATTCATTGCAAAGAGGGCGATTCCCGCGCCGATCAGAAGAAAATAATTGTCGAACGTTTTCTCTGTTGTGAGTTGTCTCAATTCGCTTCCGAGGACGTAAAAGAAACCGCTGAGGAAAACAAGGTCGAGGCTGAATGGCAAGCCGAAGAGTTCGTAATCGTTTCCAAGAAGCGAAACCGAAAACGGATAGAACATTTTGAGGAACGGGAGCGAAAGCGCCAATGTCGCGGTCAAAATTCCGAGCCTCAGCCAGCGGTTGTTGAGTTTGCCGACGATCACGATAAAGAGGAACGCGTACAGACTCGCCACGAACATATGCGGCAAAAACCACAACTGCACCCAGTCAATGTACACGCCTGTCCCATACAGCGATTTGACGATGCGCCGCAGGGCGGTCTCAAACGCCATCTTTTCAAAGGATACTGAGGTGGCGTAAATGAGAAAGAGCGTAAACAGGAACGGTTTAAGCAGGGAATGGAACCGCTTTTTGAAAAACTCGAAGAACGAAATATTCGTTTTGATGAAATACCCCGAAAGCAAAAAGAACAACGGCATATGAAAGGAATAGATCACCTGATAGCCGTATTGCGAGATGTACCCGAAATCGTTGTGCGCCAGCACCACCAGCAGGATTCCGATTCCGCGCGCGATGTCTATGGTTTCGATTCGTTTGGGCATGAGGGTACTTCCTCTATCTTTGCCACGGATTACACGGATTCGCGCGGATTTTTTGAATCAATTAGTGAAAATCCATGAAATCTGTGGCTAAAAATTCTTTCGCAAACTATTGATTGAATTTTACCCTGCGAACTCGAACGACGGCAGACCTTCGACATTCGTCTCCACGCGGAAGACGCCGCCCGAAAGCGGATATTCGCTCAACGCCTCGTCATCCAAATCTTTTCGGGCGGAGGTGATGAACAGTTCGTTCATATTCTTTCCGCCAAACACACACGAGGAGGGTTGGATAACAGGCACAGGGATCTGCTCCAGTAATTGACCCGTGTGCGGATTCCATTTTGTGACCTGCGCGCCGCCCCACATGGCGATCCACAAGTTACCTTGCGAGTCGGAGGTCATGCCGTCGGGCCAGCCGAGGGACGCGGGGATCGTCACCGCCGCGCGCGAATTGGCGATTGCTCCTGAATCTACATCGTAGTCGAAGGCTTTTACTTCGCGTGTGGGAGTGTCAATGTAGTAAAACGTTTTGCCGTCGGGACTCCACGTCATGCCGTTGGAGATGGTGACGTTGGACAATAATTTCGTGATGGTGTTTCCATCGAAGGAGTACAACGAGCCTGTTGGGTCTTTCTCGTTCATGTCCATTGTGCCGGCGAGGAAGCGTCCGCGCGGATCGCATTTGCCGTCGTTGAAGCGATTCGTCGCGGACTCATCCGCCGGGGCGGCGAGAAAAGTTGACGAAGCAGAATCCAGCCCCAACGTCCAGAAGGAGAGGCGTTTTGTCAGGATGAGCCCGCCGCGTTTTCGCAAGGCGATACATCCGACGTATTCATCCAATTTGGCGATCACATCCGCGTTGGCATGGATTCGTTTGTTGAGAATATCCACCCAAAATAGAGTCTGCGCGCGCGCATCCCAAACGGGACCTTCGCCTAACGTTGCCTTTGAATCGTACAACAATTCGACGCGCATGTTAGAACCAATCGCGCTTGTAAAAGATGAACGTGGCGATGGCGGTCAATGAAAGCGCGATGCCGAAGACAATGAGGAACGCGGTTGGGTTGCCATCGGAAAGAGGCAGCATCACGTTCATGCCGAAGAAGCCCGCCACTGTGCCGGGCAAACTGACGATGATGGTCAGCGCGGCGAGGGCTTTCATCACGCCGTTGAGATTGTTTGAAATGATCGAAGCGAACGCGTCCATCATGCTTGAAAGAATTTCGGTAGCGATGGTGGTCATTTGGATGGCTTGCTGGTTTTCGGTAAGCACATCTTCGAGCAGGTCCTGGTCGTCTTCGTAATAGTTGAAGATCTGCGTGCGCTGTACGCGTTCCATCATCACTTCGTTCGAGCGCAGCGCGGTGGCGAAATAGGTGAGACTCTTTTGATATTTGAGCAGTTCAAGCACTTCGCGATTGCGCGTGGATTTTTGCAACTGATCTTCGAGCGCCTCGGTGATGCGATTGATCTCGCGCAAGTGGGTGAGGTAGCGCGTGGCGGTCTCCAAAAAAATGTACAACGCGAAGCGATAACGTTTGCCCGTTTTCAACAGGCGATATTTTCGATTCGCCAGCGCCTGGAACATTTCTTTTTCATAGCGGCAAATGGTGACGATCATGTTGCCTTTGATAAAAATGCCCAACGGGATCGTGATATACGGCACATCGCTATCGGGCTGGCGATGCGGGATGCGGATCAAGATAAACGTGTAATCGTCGTCGCGCTCCATGCGCGGCATTTCGTCCAAGTCGAGCGAGTTATTGATGTATTCCAGGTCCACGCCCCATTGCACGAGTTGCTGAATTTCCTCGGGTGTCGGGTCTACGGCTTTTACCCACGCGCCGTTTTCCATGGACTTCAATTCTTCGATTCCGCCCTCGGTGGTTTTGTACATGGTGAGCATAACTGCCTCCTGCAAATTAAATGGTCACGCGGGAGGCGCGCTCACCTCCTCAATGACAATGATTGACTGACGTACCGTTCTACAACTCCTCCCCAAACTGGGAGGTTGACTCTCTTCCTGATGAAACATGATGACGAATTGTACGCCCGAAAATTGGATTGCACAACCGCCGCGTGGATTTCAATTTCATACGCGCTTCTTTCGCAGGGACGGCTGATTCAGTCTCCGTGATGCGTTTTCGCCGCCTCGGCCCCGCGCGGGGATTAATCCCCGCGCTACTCCTACGAAGTCCGTTCAAACGGACTCGCCCGCCAATTCTTGACGCAGTTCAACTGCGTCAAGAACTTGTATAATTGACCGCGCATGAAACTCTCCGAGAAAAACATTTCGCTTGGCATATTAATTTTCGGCGCGATCCTCCGTCTGCGACAATATTTCAGCGGGCGCTCCCTCTGGGCAGACGAGGCGATGCTGGCATTGAACATCGTCAACCGAAACTTCGCCCAGCTCTTCCAACCGTTGGAATACGATCAAGGCGCGCCGCTGGGATTCTTGCTCGTCGAGAAATTGTTCAACGTAATGTTCGGTCGCACCGAACTTGTCCTGCGCTTTTTTCCCCTGCTTGCAGGTCTGGCGTCGCTGTGGTTGTTTTACTTGTTGGTTATGTCGTTGCGTGGAGGCGCTGGTCGAGTAGAGCGAGCGCTCTTCTCGCTCGTATCGAGACCAAGCCGACGAGGCAATCTCCTCGCATTAGCGTTATTCGCGCTAAATCCCCAATTGATTTACTACACCTCCGAAGCCAAACAATACATCGTGGACGTGGCTGTCGCGCTTGGCTTGCTATTGCTCGCGATCCCAATTTTTCAGAATCAACTCAACAAAAAGAATTTCACCCTGCTTGCCGTCACAGGGATTCTCGCGCTGTGGTTCTCGCATCCTGCGTTGTTCGCCCTCGCAGGGATCGGCGTCGCGCTCGTCATCCAATTTTTGCGGACGCGCGATTTCAAAAATTTGCGAATAACTTTTGGCGTTGGCTTGCTCTGGCTGGCAAATTTGGTATTGTTATATTTCATCAACCTGCGGCAACTGAGCCAAAACGATTATCTAGCAAATTACTGGACAGACGGATTTATCTCGCTCTTCCCGTGGAGCGACTTCAATTGGCTGGGCGAACTTATCCAATATCAATTTGATGTTCAATTCATCCCCCTGTTCGTTGCGGTTTTGATCCTGACCGGCTGGTTTGCTTTGTTTCGAGAGGCGCGAAGCCTTGCCCTTGCTTTTGCCTTCACAACAGTTTTTGCTTTCACGGCATCGGCATTGCATCTCTACCCTGTCAATGGACGGTTGAGTCTCTTCTTAATTCCGCTGGGGATTCTTTTGCTGGGAAAAGCAATTGCGTTTTTGCGTCAAACTTTTTCCTCGAACAAGCTTGTTTCGGCAGGCATCACGATTTTATTAAGCGGATATTTGCTCGTCAATCCGTTTCTCACATCATTTCAAAATTTCATTTCCCCGAAATACTACGAACACATCCGCCCGACGATGCAGGTATTGGCGGATTCATGGAAAGACGGCGACGCGCTCTTCGTCACCGCATGGGCGGAACCCGCGTTTCGATATTACGCTCCGTTCTATGGATTGGAGGATGTGAAGTATGTTTCCAGCAGGATCGAAGATTACCCCGACGGCGAAAAGTTGAGGAGCCGAATCAGCCCGCTCGTCGGGGAGAAGCGGGTGTGGGTGTTGTTCTCTCACGTCTACGAGCAGGGAGGCTTCAACGAGCGCGATTATCTTGTCGCGTATCTGGATGAGATCGGCGAAAAGAGGCGAGAGATTCAAAAATCAGGCACGTCGGTCTATTTGTATTTTTACGATTTGAGTCGATGATTATGTCTCCCCGCAAATCAATTCTCTAACTCTCTAATCTCCAGTCTCCAGTCTCCAATCTCTATTCCCCATCATCCCCTCCCGCGCTGGGCTGTTCCACCCTCACCACCTCGCCATGCACATTGATCACAATTTTGAAACCCATCATGCCGAGATACGCGCGCATGTCTTCGGGGATTCCCACCTGTATCAGTTGATCGAACTGCTTGTCCATATTTTTGAGTTGCTGTTCGATGGCGGCTTTGGTAAAGACGTCCTCCTGCCCAAGCATCTTGGCGGCTTGCTGTGAGATGAAATCCTCGCTGCCCTTCATCATCTCAGCCAGTTGACCCAGCACCACGCGATCCACCTGCTCGGAGGGGATGTGACGGCGGAATCCGAAATCGTCCACAACGTAGCATGGTTCGTCGCCGATGAACGCTGTTTCAGCGGCGCGATTGGATTCGTCTACAACGAGACCGGCAAAGAGAGGTTGGCGCATAATATGTTCGAAGACATGAGGCGAGAGATAGGGTATGAGAGTTAGGAGATGAGAGTTAGGAGATGAGAGATAGGAGATAGGAGATAGGAGATAGGATTAGAGCTGGGTCACTTCTTTCCTAAATTTTGTTTATGTGATTTCAAGAGATTGATAATGAGAGAGATCAAATGGTCAATCACTTTATAACGATGCTCGATCAGGTCGGCTGGAAACGCATGGCGGCAACGATAATACCAGCCTCGCGTCTCTTTCGCCTCCCCAAGGCTGATTTTGATGATCCGCACATAATCCGGCGTCCCGACTCCGCGCCCATACGCCTCCTCCATGTTCGCGCTGACGCTCCCCGAACTGCGCATGATCTGCGCCACGTTATGCCTTGCCAGAGAATGCTTTTGCAGGAGGTCGCAGTCATCCCAAACGAGATCATAAAGGTACAAGGCGACACGGTAATAGAGCGACTCCCACAACGGGTCCCTCTTATAGAAAGCAGGGATTGATTTCTCCCATTCCTCGAACTTCAAAAACCCATCACTCATACCAGCCTCCTATCACCTATCTCCTATCCTTTATCCCAGATTTTAATTACTCTGCTTCCCCTCCACCGCCGCGAGCAGAATCCCAGCCGCGATGCCGAGGCGGCGATCCATCATATGCGATACGTCCATGCTGAAATCGAGATTTAATTCATAGCGGAAGAGGTTGAAGTTTTGTTTGAGGTCGGCGACGCGCGTCGCGCCGAATGTAATATCATAATTTTGTGGAAGCCACGAACCGAGGACGAGTCGGCGCAGTAACGCGAGTCCCATGCTATCCTCGAACAGCAAACCTTTCACGTTATCGTTTTCGTCCAACACTTCCCATTCATCGCGCAACAGCGAACGCAATCCCTTGCGCCGCAGCACGCCCACCTTTTGATTCATCTCCGTATCCACCACATCGTACGACGCTGAAAAATCCATCATCTGCCGCGCCTTGACGCTCAACACTTCGCGCGTTTTCGCTTCGTCGGCATACACGCGGATGTCTTCCTTCCAGCGAAACATCTTCTGCTCGCTGAACATGACGAGATTACCCAGCGGGTCATAAAAACGGAACTTCCCCGTCAGCGCCATGGCTTGGCGTTTGAGTAAATACGATTGATGTTGAAAGATTGGATTCATGATTTTTCCTATAAAGTAGTGGCGACTTCAGTCGCTTGATATGACGATTGAAATCGTCACTACGCGTCAAAAAATCTGGACTTTCGTCCCCTCGCCCGGCCTGTGCAAATACTCCGTTTCAGGCGGGACATTCGGGCTGGTCCACCGATACAAAAATTTCGCGGCGTCTGACGGCAAATTCACGCACCCGTGACTGCGCGGACGGCCGTAATCGTTGTGCCAATACGTGCCATGAAATGCGTTGCCAATGCCGGTGAAGAAGGCGCACCACGGAACGCCCGGCAGATTATAAATGTTTTCCAACGCGTCGCCTTGATTCGTCAT
>CASGHD010000138.1 GCA_949319575.1 uncultured Anaerolineales bacterium
CCTTCGCAAGGTTTATTGTCTTGCCAAATACGCCAGATACAACGCGACCGAACCCGCCACCGCCGCATTGAGCGACTCGACTTGCCCGCGCATCGGAAGTTTCAAGACGATGTCGCATTTCGCGCGCGTGAGTTGACGGATGCCCTCGCCCTCGCTTCCGACCACAAGCGCTGTTGATCCAGTTAAGTGACGCGTTGTCGCCGCCCCGACTGTTTCCCCGTCTTGATCGAGTCCCACGACCCAAACATTTTCGTCTTTCAGCGCGTCAATCGCCTGCGCGAGATTCATCCGCGCGATAAGCATGTGTTCGCTCGCGCCCGATGACGCGTTGACGACGGAAGGCGTCACCTCCACCGTGTGCGCCAGCGGAATAACGATGCCATGCACACCCGTCGCCTCGGCGGTGCGAATCAGTGTGCCGAAATTTTGCGGATCGTTCAATGAATCAAGTAACAAAATAAATGGAGGTTCATTCTTCTTACGCGCGCTCTCCAGAATATCGAGCAAATCGGCATACGGATACTGACCCACCTCCGCGACGATGCCTTGATTGTTCTCATGGATTTTATCCAATTGCGGACGTTTTGCTTTTACAACTTGAATCTTTCGCTGGGCAACCAACGTCATCACATCGGCAAGTTTGCCTTTGATTTGCACGTTGTCGGCTAATTCGATCTTGAACACCTCCCTGCGTTTGGCGCGCAGGGTTTCGTACACAGCATTGCGGGAGTAGATGAATTCTTTCATGCGGTTGATTGTACCTATAAAAAGACGGTTCTACCGTTTTTAGCCACATAGGCTGGCATTGACAGTTCGTTTTTTGCTCACCGTGCCGAAACGACAGTCGCGAAGGCTCGCCCTCGTTAATTGCAGAAGAGCCAGTCCGGTTTGTAAATTCAGGTTGTCATCTTGCAGATGGCGACCAAAATGGTGAAATCCGCCGCCATATGACCCAGCGCCGGCGCGAGCAAGCCGCCACCCTCCTCGCGCGCGAGTTGTCTCCAAAACCAACCCGCGAGCGCAAGCGCGGCAACCGCAAAGAAGATCGAAACGATGGGGACTTTGTGAATCAGAATCAACGCGTGGAAACCCGCATATAAAAAATCGGAAATGTGCAAACTCTTCGTTGCGTTTCCCAAATATCCGCGCCAGAAATATTCCTCAATGAACGGGTTGACCAGCGCGAAATAGGCGATAAACGGAAACCATGTTTGCGCGTTCAGCCCCAGCGCCTCCACTTGCGCGGGGAGATCGCTAGCAATGCCGAAAACATTCCACAGGAAAAATAACGCGAAGCCACTGCTCCCACAAACCAACAAACTCACCGCGATCCATTTTTTATTTGAATTCTTGAGAAGTATGGAAAGCGGGATGTTCGGTCGCGCGATCCACAGCGAGCCGAGGATCGCCGCGTGGAATCCGAGCAACGCCGCCCACGCGCTATGAAACGCGAACAACCCCAGAAATACCGCGAGATACGCCAGCGCCGGCGCGATCCATTTCATGCTACTTGCGTGATGATCGTATTTTTCGCGCCCGCAGAAATCAAAGCAGATGAAACATCGTCGGCGTTTTCCCGCTCGACGAGCGCGATCATGTTCCCGCCGCGTCCTCCGCCGCTGAGTTTTGCCCCAGCCGCCCCAGCCTTTCGCGCCGCCTCGACCAGCAAATCCAATTCCGGCGAGGAAACTGTCATTTCCTGGAGCCGTTCGTGATTCTGATTCATCAACCCGCCGAGCAGTCTCCACCCTTCGACCTTGCTCAGGGCAGGCTCTCCAGTCTCTATTCTCATTCTCGCCTCGTCTGCAATCTTTCCCACTGCATCGAACACGCCTTCCCACTTCGCCCTATCCGCCTCCCAAAGTTTTCTCACATCCGCCACAGATTCCCTCGTCGGCGCGGAGATGCCCGTGCCGCCGATAACAATCGTGAACGGTGTTCCAACCTTGAATGTCTCAATCGGTTGACCTTTTACAAAATAGACCGGCTTGGCATACGTGACAACTGTGTTATCAATCCCTGAGGGGGCGCCGTGATAAATCTTTTCGATGTCATAGGCAAAAGCGTTGATGTCTTCCTCCGACATCGGATAATTCAAATGAGAAGACAATGCGCGGACGAGGGCAACCGTCACTGCCGCGCCAGAGCCAAGCCCGGAGGCGACAGGAATGGTAGAGTTGATGGTTAGGTTGATGTTGGGGAATCGCCCCTCACCCAGGGAGGCGCGCGCGAGGAAGAGAAAGTTGTGGATGACTGATGCAATCGGATGGTCGGAGGGAAGCGCGTTCAGTTCGGAGTGGAGGCGAATGCCGGGGGCGTGAATCCAAATCCCCGTCGAGTTTGAGTCGAGAATCTCCACATCCGCGTGAACTTGCTTAACCGGCACAGCCAGCGCGGGTCGCCCATAGACAACGGCGTGTTCGCCAAATAGAATCATCTTGCCGGGCGCGGAGGCGTTCACGATCGGTAGAAAATAGCGATCACAGAGACGATCCACAATAACACTGTGACTTGCAGAGGGCGGTCTTTGAGCGCCACTTCGTCCGGAGCGCCCGCTGCGTGACCGGTTTGAATGAGTTGCAGATAACGGAAGATGCCATACACCACAAAGGGAATCGTCAACATCATGCTGTGGTTTTCGGGCAGGTTCGGCGCGGTGAACGTGTACAGCGAATAGGTGACAATGGTCGTGCCTGACACGATGGTGATCAACTGATCGAGAAGCGGCAGGGTGTAACCATCCAGCACTTTGCGGTGCGAGCCGGCGCCGGTTTCAAGCAGACTCATTTCGGCGCGCCGTTTGCCAAAGCCGATGTACAGCGAAAATAATGTGGTGATCATGTACAACCACGGCGAGAAACGCTCGACCGTGATCAATGCCACGCCCGCCGCAACGCGCAAGACAAAACCAGAGGACACAATGAACACATCGAGTATCGGGATATGTTTGAGCCAGCGCGAGTACAAAATATTGATGGCGAGGTAGACCGCAAGGATGATCGCCAGCGCCGGCGAAAGGAAATAACCCAACGGAAGCGCGACAGCGACCAGCAAGATCGCCGCGAGCCACGCCGCCTTCAAGGGCAGTTTCCCTGACGCAATGGGACGATGTTTCTTTTCGGGGTGTTTACGATCCGCTTCCACATCGGCAATATCGTTGATGAGGTACACCGCGCTGGAAGCCAGGCAAAATAAGGCGAAACCTGCAAGCGTCCGCAGGAACGGTTCGCGCAGGAAGAGTTGCTTGTCGAACATGAGCGCGAAAAAGACGAAGCCGTTCTTCGTCCATTGGCGCGGACGCATGGTTTTGATGAGCGCTGAAATCATGCGCCTATCATATCAGAGAGGAGAAGTGAATCGTCAGGTCGTAACCAAAAAGTCATGCGCCGCCTTACCCATTGGCAGGGCGAAGTTGCAACCGTAACATTACGCCCCATCATCCTTCGGCGGCGCGGTCTGTCCGTAATCCAACACTTGTCGCATTTGGGTCGCCCCCTCCGGCGGACCGATGATCTTCCTGTCTTCCATCATATCCACGAGGCGGGCGGCGCGAGTATAGCCGATGCGCATCCGCCGCTGAAGCATCGAGACCGAGGCGCGTCCCTCTTTCCTCACAAGTTCGATCGCTTCCACGAGCAACGGATCGGTGGTCGTGTCGGCGGGGCTCATCTCCTCGAACATCGCGCCCTGCTTGAGCGGCGCATCCGATTTTGGAATACCCCCCAGGGCAGGCTGAGACACGGCGGCGTACGGGTTGGCGGCGCCAGCCTGATCGCGCCAGAACTCCACCAGGTTTTGAATCTCATGGTCTGAGACAAACACCCCCTGCAAACGAGCCGCCGCCGGCGCATCCGGCGCCTGGAAGAGCATATCGCCGCGCCCGAGCAGGCGTTCGGCTCCGGGCTGATCGAGGATCACGCGGCTATCGGTGTTCGACGCCACAGCGAAAGCGACACGCGCCGGGAAGTTGGCTTTGATGAGGCCGGTCACCACATCCACCGAGGGACGCTGGGTGGCGAGAATCATGTGGATGCCGGTGGCGCGCGCCAATTGCGCGAGGCGCGTGATGGTCTGTTCGGTCTCGCCGGGGGCGATCATCATCAAATCTGCCAGTTCATCGATCACGATCACAAGGAACGGAAGCGTCTTGCTACCCTGCGCTTTCATTTTGGAGTTGTAATCGGCGATGTTGCGCGAGCCAACCTGCGCGAACATGTGATAGCGCTTGTCCATTTCGCGCGTCATCCATTGCAAAGCGCCGATCACGCGGTCGATCTCCACGACCACAGGCGCGAGCAAATGCGGCACGCCGTTGTAGCCGGTCAACTCTACCCGCTTGGGGTCTACGAGGATCAGGCGTAACTCGTCCGGCGTGTTGTGCAGTAAAAAACACGTGAGGATCGCGTTCACGCAAACCGATTTACCGGAGCCGGTCGTGCCGGCGATGAGCATGTGCGGCATATTCTCGAGCGTGGTATTAATGGCGTTGCCGGTCACATCGCGCCCGAGCGCAAAGCGTAACGCATTCTTATTCCTTTGAAAACTTTCGCTTTCGATCAGATCGCGCAATGCCACAAGAGTCATTTCTTCGTTTGGAACTTCGATACCCACATAACTATGACCCGGCACCGGCGCCTGAATGCGGATGCGCGGCGCGGCGAGCGCGAGCGCGAGATCGTCGGCGAGCGAAGCGATCTTACTCACACGCACTTTGATGCGCCCATTGCGCGTCTCCACGAACAACGGCTCCACGCCGAACTGCGTGATGGTCGGTCCACGATTAATCTCCACTACTTGCACCGGCGCCCCGAACGAGGCGAGCGTTTCCTGGATCAAGCGCGAACGCCCCTGGATGAATTCTTCATTGACTTCCGGCGCCGAGCCTGAATCTAAAATGGTTTTCACATCCGGCAACTTCCACTGGATGACCGCTTCCGCCGGTCTGACCGTCGTCACCGGCTTGCCGGCCTCCGCCGCTGAGGCAGGCGTCTCGGGGCGATGGAGAGGCGTGAATCCGTTCGACGCGGCTTCGTCGCCTTCGGGCAAAAACGCTTCACCCGCCGGGGAAGCCTGCTTCGCCCATCGCAAGCGGATCTTGCCAACGAGCGGCGCGACCCAGCGGAACAGATCCTCCACCGAAATATCGAAGATCATCGTGATCGTCACCAGCAACCACGCCAGCAACGCGACAATCGCGCCCGCCGTGCCGAGACTATTGAACAACAACCGCTCGAACAGACTGCCAATGTAGCCCCCGCCCCAGCCATCCAGCGCGGCTTCCTCCGCCAATTCCACCGGCGCCGCAATGGAATGCATTGCCGCCAATAACCAAAAGAAAAAGAAGACCAGCCCAAAGGCGCGTTCCAACGAAAGCGGCGGCAGTTTCTCGATGCGCCGCGCGATCAGCCACAAGCCCATGGTGACCAACCCCGCCGGCAAAACATACACGCCCCAGCCCAGGATCTGGCTGAGCAGGATCGTGGCGCTTCCGGTGACAACACTGCGTTGTGAGTAGAAGAGGATCAGCCCAATGAGAAGCCCGGTCACCGCCATGATCGCGCCAACCACATCGAGTCTGCGTTCGGCAGAAAGAGAATCCCACCACGAGACCGGCATCGGTTGCGTGGGAGGCGAGATGGGCGGCGTTCTTCCTTTTTGCGGCGCGTACTTCGGCTTGCCCTTGCCGCGCGAGGGGCGCGCGGTCTTGCCTTTTGGCTTCGCGTTTGATTTCGGCGAGATGAACGGAATCTTGAGAGGCATTTTTGTAGTATAGCACAAATGGTCTGTTTTTCTTTTGGGGTAAAATTGGCTCTCTGGGAATTGCCGTGATTGTTACGCCAGCAGTTGCACTGCTGGCGGGCGGCAGTGCAACTGCCGCCGGATCTGGCGGTTCATCACGGCAACTCGTAAAGACCCGTAAAATTGCACAGTTCCGCGCCACAGAATTCACGGATTCTCACAGAGAAAAAATAATCGGTGGAACTCTGTGAAAAATTTTTTCGACCGTCAAGGATAAACTCTTGTTTGAAATTCTTTTTCTCGGCACCTCCGCCTCTGCCCCGTCTGCCAGGCGCGGTCTTTCGGCGCAGGTGGTGAAGCACGATGAATACCGCTTCCTCGTCGATTGCGGCGAGGGCACACAGCGCCAGATTTTGCAATCGGGGCTGGGGTTCAAAAACCTCTCGCGCATTTTGCTCACCCATGGGCATCTCGATCACATCCTCGGCTTGGGTGGTTTGCTCAGCACCTTCCTGCGTTGGGAAGCGATCGACGAACTCGAAATTTACGGCGGGCGTTCCACGCTCGACCGCGTGCGCGCTCTTCTGTACGACGTTGTCCTGCGCGGCAACCAACCGCCGATGCCGCTCCATTTGAACGAGATCAAACCCGGCACATTCTTCGAAACGGACGATTTCACCATCACCGCCTTCCCTGTCACCCACCGCGGACCGGATTGTCTCGGTTATGCTTTCGAGGGCAAGGCGCGGCGCCCGTTCTTGAACGAGAGGGCGACCGAACTCGGCGTGCCGTTTGGTCCCGAACGGCGGGAACTGGTCGCAGGGAAGGAGATCAGCCTCCCCGACGGAAGACGCGTCAGTCCAAATGATGTGCTGGGTCCGCTTCAGCGGGGAATCAAACTTGTCATTGTCGGCGACGCAGGGCGAACGGATAACCTCTTCGAAGTCTGCAAGGACGCGGACGCGCTGGTGATCGAATCCACATATCTGGATGAAGAAGCCGATATGGCGAAGCAGTTCCATCACCTCACCGCGAAACAAAGCGCGGCGCTGGCAAAGCAGGCGGGGGTCAAAAAATTGATCCTGACCCACATCTCGCGGCGGTACCGCGAAAAAGATGTTTTAAAGGAAGCGCAGGAAATCTTCCCCAACACATCGGTGGCGCGTGATTTCGACTCCTTCCAGATCAAACGAGATGAGGGAGAAACTATTTCTTAATCCGCGCAGGGCGCGCGCCAAAGGCGTTTAACACGGCGGTCGGCGTTGGAAAACGCCAACTATGCGCCACTACGGCATGTATTTGTTAATTTCCATACCCTTGCGGCATGAGTTAACTTGGGGTGTAACCTTCCAGTGGGTTCGGGCTTTCCCTGTTACTTTATAATCCTTTCATCGTCATGGGTTTACTTTGAGGAGCAAAGTAATCGCGGTGATTGCGCGCGCAACCCATTCGTCCCATTCTTCTGAGGAAGCCCTATGTTGAAAAAATTTTTTATTTCCCTGTTGGTTTTAACGCTGGTCATGGTTTCAAAACCCTCCGCCGTATCTGCCATCCCCACAGGCGTGGGAGTCATCGGCGACAGCGCCACCCAGCCCTATCAGTGCATCGATCGCGGAGGCGAAACCGCCTATACGTGGACGGAAATACTCGAGGTCGTTCGCGGCGTCAACTTCGGCGGGATGCCCTGCCAGCCGTACAACAATGCCTGGAGCGGCGAAACCGTGCGCCTCAATATGACCTCCCAGACAGACGACATTCTGGACGATTACAACAACGGGAATATCGGCAAGGTGATCAGCATGATCGGCTCGAACGATATTTACGTAGTCGGAAGCACGCCGGACGTCCAAGCCCTGCTTGCCACCTACGAGACCAACATCCAGCGCATGATCGGCGCCGGCATCCTGCCGGGAAATATTTTGATCGTCGATATTTCACAGGACAATTGGAACGAGCCAACCCGGACGTATGTAAACCAATACAACGCCGGCTTGCAAGATATCGCCACCGAAAAAGGCACAGCCTTCGCTTCATGGGCAGGCTATCACAGCGGGCTGGCTTGTCGTTCGCTGGACAACGGGCAATCCTATAATTTCGGCGGACAGATGATCGCCTATACGTGGGGGAACGAATATCACAACATCCGCGTGGCAGACGGTCACCTGGGCACAATGGCAAACGGCGTGCTGGCGAACGCGATCGCGGTAAACTTTTTGGGAATCCCGCGCCTCACCGACGCCGAACTATTATCCATTGTGAACGGGACTGTGGTTCCGGGCAACCCGCCTCCCGCCTGCGCGAATCAACCGACCGCGACGGCTGGTCCAAGCCCCACTACCACGCTCACCCGCACGCCAACCGCAACCGGGCTATTCTCCCCGACCCCGTCGCGCACACCGACAGCAACCTTCACCTTCACCCCAACTTCGTCTTCCGGAACGTTTAACATCGGCGAGACAACAGTTTTGGGCAACGCCTATTCCGGGCTGGGCAATCAATTGCTCGCGCAACAAGTCGCGCTTTCTCAAACCGCCACCATTCAAAGTTTGAGCTACTATGTTTCCACCGCCGGCGGGCAGATGCGCCTCGGCATTTACAGCAACGTCGCCAGCGGACCCGGGAGTCTCATGGCGCAAACCACAGCGTTCACCCCGGTCACAGGGTGGAACACCCAGGCGGTAGTTACGCCCACTCAACTTACCGCCGGAACTTACTGGCTTGCCTTCCTGCCGCAAAATAACACGCTGGCGGGGCGCGTCAATCCATCCGGCGAGGGTCGCTATTACTCATACACGTTCGGCGCAATGCCCGCGACGTATTCAACCTCGCCAACCAACAGCGCGTTCACATTTTCGTTCTATGCGACCTTCTCGACGGGCGCGGTGGCATCCAACACGCCCTCCATTACGCCACTGCCCACAAATTCGCCCACCCGCACGCCGACATTGACGAACACCCCCATCGTGCCGACCAATACAAGCACGTTGACCGCGACCATCACCAATACGCCGTTGCCTGCCAACACCGCTACAAACACCCTCCTGCCAAGCAACACACCCGCAAATACGGCTACGATAACTACAACAGAAACTCTTGTTACCCCTCCCACGCTTGTGATTCCAACTATTCCAACGAATACGCCAATCCCAAGTCTGACTCCTAGTCGAACACCCACATCCACCCAAGCGCCTAGCAATACTCCAAGCAGGACGCCAACCGCATCGCGCACGCCAACTCGAACATTCACGCCGTCTTCAAGCACGATCACCATCGGTGAGACCAGCGTGTTGAGCATGAATTACTCCGGCATGGGCAATCGCCTGATCGCCCAACAGGTGACGCTCTCGCAAAGCGCCACCATCCAGAGTTTGAGTTACTACGTCGCCACCACCGGCGGACAACTCCGCCTGGGAATTTATAATAACTCCGGTAGCGCGCCCGGCGCGTTGATGGCGCAAACCGCCGCCTTCACCCCGGTGGCAGGTTGGAACACGCAAGCCGTGACGACCCCGCTATCGCTATCACCGGGCACGTATTGGCTTGTTTTCCTTCCGCAAAACAACACATTGGCGGGCAGGTTGGGGCAGTCTGGAATTGGGCGGCATTACAGTTATACCTTCGGCGCCATGCCGTCAACGTACTCAACCTCTTATACGGGCGATACGTTCCACTTCTCGTTCTACGCAACGCTCTCGCTACCCTAAAGCAGGAACACAAAACAAGAGACCTCCGAAAATTTCGGAGGTCTCTTTCGTTTATTTGAACTCAGATTTTCTTTTTTTGAATCAGCGTTTACACCGTGCCTGCGTTCGGCGCAAGTGTCCGCGTCTCAAATTAGATTGGATGGCGAATCATGTCTTGTGATCAGATCGCGTCGCTGGTCATGATGAACAGCGGGGTCATCTCGAAGCTTTCAAACTTCGGACGGAGCCGGTCCACATTGTAGAACCGCTCCACATTGACGGTCTTCTTCGTGCTGGTGACGATATCTACAGGGATATTGTCGTAGCGCCCGTTCTTGAGCACCACCAGCCGCCCATGCATGTTCTTCAGGACGAGATCGAGCGCCAGGTTGCCGTATGCCATTGGCACGATGGAGTCGATCGCGTCCGGGTCGCCGCAACGCGTCAGGTAGCCGAGCTTCTGGGTTACGGTATCCACCATGCGTCCGTTGTTGAGGCTGGCGGTCAATTCCCTCAATTGCGCGGAGACCATATCGCCGATGCCGCCCAACTTCATGTGACCGTATTCATCGGTGGCGCGATCCGAAAAGACCATTTCCCCGCCGTCGAAAGTGGCGCCTTCTGAAACCAGCACCACCGAGTAATGACTCGGGTTGTAACTGCGGTCATACATCATCATCTCGGCGAGGCGCTCGATGTTGAACTTATGCTCGGGGATCACACAACGATGAGACGCGCCCGCCATGGTCGGGAGCATCGCCGTAAAGCCGGCGTAGCGACCGAAAACTTCCAGCACTAATAATCGTTCGTGCGAGCCAGCCACAGTCCGCAAACGATTCGCAAGCTCGATGGTGCGAGTCACACAGGTGCTGAACCCGATGCAGTAATCCGTGCCCGGCACATCGTTATCCATCGTCTTCGGGATGGCAACGATCTTCATCCCTTCCTTATACATGCGAACAGCATAGCTCAACGTATCGTCGCCGCCAATGGGGATCAAATAATCCAACCCCAGAAAATCGATGTTCTTCACCACCTCCGGCGTCACATCGTTGACATCGTCCGTGTACTTTTCGCGCAAGTGGAGTGGAAGCCGGTCTTTTCGGACCCGTGACGGATTCGTCCGCGACGTGTGCAGGAACGTGCCGCCGGTGCGCCCGGCTTTGTTGACGATATCCTCAGTCAGCACTTGAAAGTTGTTGCTGTTATCTGCCTGTGAATCGCGGATGATATCCACCATCCCTGCCCATCCACGGCGGATGCCGATGACCTTGTATCCCTCGCGCAACGCGCGGATGGTCACCGCGCGGATCGCCGGGTTCAACCCCGGCACATCTCCCCCGCCTGTCAAAATTCCGATTACCCCTTTCTTGCCTGTGCTCATCTTTCCTGTTCTCCTCTTTCATAGACTCAAACCGTCGTTCGTGGCGGCTTGGATATTGTGTTGAAAAATTAGATCATCGTCGGCTCTTCGTACACGCCGAACGCTTCCTTCATCACTTGGATGATCTCGCCCAGCGTCGCATACGCGTGGACAGCTTCCATGATATGCGGCATGGTGTTCTCGGTTCCCTCCAACGCGATTCGCAACCGATCCAACGTCTGACCAACACGCCCGTTATCGCGCGTCTTTCGCAGGTCTTCGAGTCGTTTGACCTGTCGCTGATACCCCTGCGGATCCATTTCGAGAATCGGAATCGTCAGCGGTTTCTTTTCGGCGTACGCGTTCACGCCGACAATTTTGCGGATGCCTCGATCAATCTCGCGTTGATAACGATATGCCGCGTCGGAGATTTCACTTTGGAAGAATCCCTTTTCGATAGCGGGGATGACTCCGCCCATTTCTTCGACTCGGCGGAAATAGTCGTACGCTTCTTTCTCCATTCGGTCTGTCAGCGCTTCGACGAAGAAACTACCCCCCAGCGGATCCACGGTATTCGTCACACCCGATTCTTCCGCGATGATCTGTTGCGTGCGGAGGGCAATCGTCACCGCGTGTTCAGAGGGGAGGGCAAGCGCTTCATCTAATGAGTTGGTGTGCAAACTCTGCGTGCCGCCGAGGACAGCGGCAAGAGCCTGGATGGCAACGCGCACAACATTGTTCTCAGGTTGTTGCGCAGTTAACGAAACTCCCGCCGTCTGCGTGTGGAAGCGGCACAACCACGAGCGCGGATTCTTCGCCTTGAACGTTTCGCGCATCTCACGCGCCCAAATGCGACGCGCGGCGCGGTATTTTGCAATCTCTTCAAAGAAGTCGTTGTGCGCGTTGAAGAAGAACGACAGACGCGGCGCGAACTCGTCCACGTCCATGCCGCGCGCGATTCCCCAGCGCACGTATTCGAGTCCATCGCCCAACGTGAATGCCAACTCTTGCGCCGCGGTTGAGCCTGCCTCGCGGATGTGATATCCGCTGATCGAGATCGTATTCCACTGCGGAACTTTCTGCGAGCCGTATTCCATTGTGTCAACAACGAGTCGCATCGAAGGTTCGGGCGGGAAGATGAATTCCTTTTGCGCGATGAACTCTTTGAGAATGTCGTTTTGAATCGTGCCGCGTAGTTGATCGAGCCTCACGCCGCGATTCTCCGCCGCCGCTAAATACATCGCCCACGTGATCGCGGCTGGAGAGTTGATCGTCATACTCGTGGACACTTGATCGAATGGGATTCCGTCGAACAGAATCTCCATGTCTTTCAATGAAGAGACCGCCACGCCGCACTTGCCGAACTCGCCCAGCGCCTCGGGTTGATCGGTGTCGTAGCCCATCAGAGTCGCCAAGTCGAACGCGACCGATAAGCCCGTCTGTCCCTGCTCCA
>CASGHD010000139.1 GCA_949319575.1 uncultured Anaerolineales bacterium
AGCGATTCGTTCCGCCGTGGATGTTGACACCATCACCTCCGAAATTTTCTACGGGCTGACAACCCCCACATGGACGGAATTCTTCCGCCCGCCGTATCAATGCGCTGTGCCGCGCCCCGCGTTCGATCCTGATGGCGCGAAGGCAGCGCTCGAAAAAGCAGGCTGGACCGATTCGGACGGTGACGGAGTCCGCGAATGTCACGGTTGTTCCACCGGCGCGCCCGAAGGCTACAAAATGGAAATGGAATTCATCGCCTATGCCGAACTCGGCGAACCGCTCGAGCTAACTCAACAACTCATTGCAGAGATGCTCGGTGAGATCGGGATCAAGATGAACATCACCATCGTGGAGGGCAGTATCCTGTGGGATCAAGCCGAGAACGGCGGCATCGAGCAAAGCGGCAACTTCGATATTGACATTTGGGATGACGGGTACGCCGGCGTTGACCCCACCGATTACATCTGGGAGTTGTATTCGGAAGAGGCTCTCGTCCCGGGTAGCGGCTACAACGTGATGCGCTACGACAACCCCGAAGTGGACGCGTTGATTGACGAAGCGTACACGCTCGACGAAGCCTCGCGCAAAGAAACCTTCTGCAAAATCGCCGACATCCTCAACGAAGATGTGCCTATTGACTACCTCTTTACCACCCCCAACTTCGAGGCATATTCCGCGCGGCTCGTTGGCGTGCAATCCACCGTCAACGATCTGGTCACGTGGAATATCAGCGACTGGACGTTGAAATAATTTTGCCGCAAAGTCGCGGAGGCGCGGAGAATCAAAAAATAACCGCGAAGAGCGCAAAGAGAAAAATAAATCTTCGCGTCCTTGCGGTCTTCGCGGTTAAACTTTCTGACTATCTAACTACGCAACTAAGCGACTATCAGACTACATGACCACCTACATCCTCCGCCGCCTCATTCAAACCGTCGGCTTGTTGTTCCTCCTCAGCGTGATCCTCTTCACGCTGGTCAACGTCGCCCCCGGCGGACCCATCACCGCGTATGCGGGCAGGCGTCCGCGCCCGGAAAGAATCGAGCAACTCAAACGACAGTTCGGACTCGACCAGCCGCTTCCCCTCCAATACGTTTATTGGCTCGTCGGCAACGACTGGACAAAAATCGACTCCGACGGCGACGGTGTCAAAGATGAAGCAGGCTTGCGCAAAGGAATCCTGCGCGGCGATTTTGGTCTTTCCTATCGCACGCGCAAATCGGTTCTGATCGAAATTTCATCGCGCCTCCCCAACACGATCTACCTCATGTCCATCACCATGCTGGTCGCGCTCGCCATCGCTATCCCGCTCGGCATCTACTCCGCCATCAAACAATATTCCCTCTTCGATTTTTTCGCCACAACATTTTCATTCGCGGGTCAAGCCATCCCCGAATTTTGGCTGGGGCTTCTGCTCATCATTATTTTTTACGCGTGGTTAAAAAATCCTGTGACAGGAGAACCCCTCTTACCTGCTGGAGGCATCTCCTCCCTAGACGGCAGATTCTCCCTTTCGGACCGACTCGCCCATCTGGTTCTCCCGGTTCTCACCGGGACGTTGGGCTGGGTCGCCTGGTACTCGCGTTTTCTCCGTTCGAGCCTTCTCGAAATCCTCCCGTTGAATTACCTCAAAGCCGCCCGCGCCCGCGGACTCACCGAACGCAATGTGATCTTCAAACACGCGCTCAGCAACGCGCTGATTCCAATCGTCACATTGCTCGCGCTGGATCTGCCGTATATTTTTACCGGCGCGGTGTTGGTAGAAACAATCTTCGCCTGGCCCGGCATGGGACGCCTCTACTACCAATCCGCAGTAGACCGCGACTATCCGCTCCTGCTCGCCGTCCTCATCATCGGCGCGGCGTTCATCATTTTGTGCAACCTGATCGCCGATGTTCTCTACGCCTATCTCGACCCGAGGGTGAGGTATGAATAACTCCTCCACGCTGAGCGGAGCGTCCTTCGACTACGTTCGTCGCTATCGCTCCTCACTCCGCTCAGGACGGAATAAAATCTGGTATAGAGCACAGTTAAAACTCCGAAGGTGTGAAATGATTATAGATTCGCAAAATACGGATTGCCAACCCCGAAGGGGTGTCATAATTTTGCGTGACGCTATATCATCCCTTCGGGATTTGATGGTGATTTGCGCCCTTTTCTATAATTCTGCCATCCTTTCGGGATTGATGGCGTGTGAGGTAGTGAATAACATTTCTCGTTGGTGAGTGGTCCCGCGCGCGGGTTCGAAAGGCTACTCAATCACCGCCATAATTTATGAACAACCAATCCTCTAGCCTCTCCTCCACTATCTGGAAACGCTTCACCCGTCATCGCGGCGCGATTGTGGGCATGGTCGTCATCAGCCTCATCATTGTTCTGTGCATGTTTGCTTTTCTCTCCCCGTTCGACTCTGAAAAATCAAATCTCTCCGAAAAATATTTACATCCATCGTCAACCTACCTCCTCGGCACCGACGCGCTTGGGCGTGACCTGCTCACACGCATCCTTTACGGCGGACGAATCTCGTTAGCCGTCGGCGGAATCGCGGTTGCAATTTCCCTGCTCATCGGCGTTCCCGTCGGCGCGCTGGCTGGCTACTACGGCGGCAAAATTGACACCGTCCTCATGCGCGTCACCGACGCGTTCTTGTCGTTGCCATCCTTCCTCGTTTTGATTTTGCTCGCGGCGATCTTACGCGAAGTGGACCTCCCCATCTTTCAACGCAACAGCGTGCTGACCATCAGCCTCGTCATCGGCGTCCTCTCGTGGATGACCTTCGCCCGCCTCGTCCGCGCCGCCTTCCTCACCCTGCGCGAAATGGATTACGTCTCCGCCGCGCGCGCCCTCGGCTCCTCCGATGGGCGCATCATGCTGGGTCACATCCTCCCCAACGGAATCGGCGTCGTCATCGTCGAAGCCACGTTGCAACTCGGCTACGCCATCATTCAAGAGGCAGGCTTGAGCTTCCTCAACTTCGGCATCCAACAACCGACTCCCTCATGGGGCAACCTCATCTACACCGCGCAAGATCACTTCACCAAATATCCGTGGCTGGCGATCTTCCCCGGCATAGCCATCTTCCTCACCATCATCTCCGTCAACTACATCGGCGACGGTTTGCGCGACGCGTTTGATCCGTACAAGGTGATGGAGAAGGTTGGCGAGTGGACGTAAGATGAAAGCAGTTTTTCGGGGGCTTTGCTGTCTGTTGTATAATCAATTCAAATGAAAGATCAGAAAGAAAACTATCGTCTTTACATCACAAACGCCCATGAGATGATCGAAGTCGCCAAGTCCAATCTTGGAAATGGTTATTTCAGTTCAGCCTGCAATAGAGCATATTACGCAGTTTTCTATTCGGCAAGCGCCCTGCTTTATTCAAAAGAAAAATCGTATGGCAAGCACAGCGCCGTGATTGCCGCGTTTCGCCAATATTTCATCAAAACAGGCGAGTTCGCCAAGAAATGGAGTGACGTATACGAATACGTCATGTCCAGCAGGCACTCTGGCGATTACGAGTTATCCGATCAACCTGAGAAAGAACAGGTTGTAGATGTTGTCGAACAAGCGCAAGCCTTTGTTACGGAAGTGGAAAAATGGTTACTCGAACAAGACCTTCTGTAGACCTGCCCCTCAAAGAAAAAAAAGCCATACGTGCATTCCTGACGGCGGTTCAATTCGCGTACGGCAATAAAATCCAACGCGCCGCTTTGTTTGGCTCAAAAGTTCGCGGCGATTCAACTCGCTATTCAGACATTGATATCCTGTTGATTGTCACCGACGATAATTGGAAGTTCCGAAAAGCCATTAGCAAGATCAGTTCAGGCATCGCGCTAAAATACGATGTTCTGCTGGATATTCGCATCATCAGCGCGAACCGCTGGCAATATATGACGGAGATTCAGTCGGGGCTCTATCAAAACATTTCACAAGATGCAATACCAATCAGAATCACAAAGAGAAAGTCGCCCGCAACAACGAGTCAGATCGCGCGCCGCGCGTAAAGATTGTTTCCTAACCACCATCTCCGTCAACTACATCGGCGACGGTCTGCGCGATGCGTTCGATCCGAATAAGGTGATGGAGAAGGTTGGGGAGTGGACGTAACGCATTAGAGTATACTTAGCGCAGGAGACCGAACCATGAACAGTCAAGACCTCCTCAATAGAATCATCATCAACCCTGCTATGGCATTCGGCAAACCCACCATTCGCGGCTTGCGCTATTCCGTCGAATGGTTACTGGAAACGCTTAGTTCAGGCATGTCTGTCGAGGAAATTCTTGCAGACTATGAAGACCTTGAACCTGCCGATATTCAAGCGGCTTTATTGTACGCGGCGCGAATCAGTCAGGTTAAACGCGTTAGTGTTACGCTGGCATGAATTTCCTCATAGACGCTAATCTCCCGCGCCATCTGGCTAATATTTTCCGCGAGCGGGGGCATAACGCTGTTCACACACTCGATTTACCCAAGGGGAACTCAACGCCCGATCTCGAACTATTAGGCTACGCCGATAGGGAAAATCGCGTCATAACCACAAAAGACTCGGATTTCTCCACTTCCTTCTGGCTGAATAACCGCCCTGAAAAATTACTTTTGATTTCAACGGGGAATGTCAGTAACAAGGAACTCGAATCGCTGATCGTCGCAAACTTCGATCGGATCATCACGGATCTGGCAGATAACCGTTTTGTCGAATTGACTCGCGAGCA
>CASGHD010000140.1 GCA_949319575.1 uncultured Anaerolineales bacterium
GTTTCTTGTCCAGCCGTTGCAGCACTTCCAACCGATTGATTTCTTTCGCGCTCATTTCTAGTAATGTCTCCAAGTTGCCTGTCCTCCGAAGGGGACATTTTAACTTTGCTCAAAAGGGACATTTCTACTTTGCCCTAACACAACCAAAACTCCCACTTGACAACCCATCCCCCTCTCATGTAAACTCCGAACGCAATCAAATCCCAAAGAAAGGAGCGCACGACCGATGACGTTACGAATGAAAAGCAACCGTATCCAAAACTGCATACCTACTCGAAGTGCGCCCCTCAACAGGCTCAAGACGACGCCTACTCGCCGCTCATAGCGGTTGAATTCTGTGTCCTCCCAGCCACGGTGCACCTCGCATCGTGGCTTTTTTGTTGCTTCTTTCAGACCATAGACAATAGACCATAGACCATTGTCATAGTCCATCGTCCACGGTCAATCGTCAACCTTCAACCTGTCACCCTTCAAACTTGGAACGTGACACCTGAAACTTGGAACCTGAGACATGAATCTCTCCTTCAAATCCTATTGGAACTTGCTTTCCTCCCACATTCACCCCCAACGCGGACGTTTCACCCTGCTCGCCGCCCTCCTCTTCGGCAGTATCGGACTTCGTATCTTCGCGCCGCAGATCATGCGCCGATTCATTGACGAGGCTCTGGCGGGCGAAGCGCTGCAAACCCTCACGTGGACAGCCATCGCCTTCATCGGCATCGCGTTGATTCAACAAGTCGTCGCGATCGGAGTCACATGGCTTGGCGAAAACGTCGCATGGACAGCCACCAACGCCCTCCGCGCCGAACTCGCCGAACACGCCCTGCACCTCGACATGAAATTTCACAACGACCATACGCCTGGCGAACTCATCGAACGCATTGACGGCGACGTGACCGAACTGGCGACGTTCTTCTCGCAATTCGCGTTGAATCTCATCGCCAACGGATTTCTCCTCATCGGCATCCTCATCGCGTTGTTCCTCGAAGATTGGCGCGCGGGCTTGGCGTTCACGGTCTATTCGTTCCTCACTATTTTCATCCTCGGCAAAGTGAAAGACATCGCCGTGCCGCATCAAAAAGCGCGGCGTGAAGCCGAAGCGCAATATTACGGCTTCATCGAGGAGCAACTCTCAGGCACCGAAGACGTTCGCTCCAGCGGCGCGGTTGGCTTTTCGATCCGCGAGTTGTTTCGTCATCAAGGCGAGATACTCAAGCACAATCGCAAGTCGCATTTCAAACGCTGGATCATCGAAAACGCGATGGGTCTCGCGCTCACGCTCGGCACATTGCTTTCCATCGTCAACGGCTATTGGCTTTTCACCGCGGGCGCCATCACCATCGGCACGGTTTATCTTTTCGTGCATTACATCAACTTGCTCGAAGAACCGTTCTGGGCGATGACTCACGAAATCGAAAGTTTTCAAACCATCGGCGCGTGTGTCGAGAGGTTGACCGAGTTCAAGGAGTTCAAGCGCGAGGTCCGAAACGAAGCGGGCTTGGATGTGGACTCTCGTCCGATTCATTTGACGTTCGACGATGTGACCTTTTCCTATAACGGCGACGACGCCGTCCTCACTCGCCTCTCTTTCGACCTTCAGCCTGCTTCAGTTTTGGGTCTGCTTGGTCGCACGGGCAGCGGAAAAACCACCATCGGACGGTTGATCTTCCGTTTGTACGACGTGAACAGCGGCGGCATAAAAATCAACAACGCCGACGTTCGAGAACATCATCTCGAATCGCTTCGCCGCGACATCGCCATCGTGACTCAAGACGTGCAGTTGTTCAAAGCGACCATCCGCGAGAACCTGACCTTCTTCGACCGCGCGATCACCGATGAAAAAATTATCGCCACCCTCGAAGAACTCGAACTCGGCGACTGGTATGCGAGTCTGCCTCAAGGGTTGGACTCGGTCCTCGAAACAGGATCAAGATCACTGTCCGCGGGTGAAGCGCAGTTGCTCGCGTTCACAAGAGTCTTCTTGAAGAATCCAGGCTTGGTGATTTTGGATGAAGCCTCCTCCCGCCTCGACCCCGCAACCGAAGTCAAACTCGAACGCGCGATAGACAAATTGCTGAAAGGTCGCACCGCCATCATCATCGCCCACAAACTCGACACCCTGCACCGCGCCAACAACGTGCTGATCTTGGATAAAGGCAACATCCTCGAATACGGTGATCGCAAAGTGTTGGCGTCAGATTCCACATCGCGCTTTTATCAATTGCTACAAACGGGCATGGAAGAAGTGCTGGCGTAAAAGAAAGTACACAAGGAAACAAGTAGACAGGTAGACAAGGAAACGAAGAGCCGCGTTGAATGCGGAGCAAGATAGAAAGTGGAAAGTAGAAACTCAAAGCCTGCGTAAATCCCACTTTCCACTTTCCACTTTCTACTTTCTACTTTCCAATTCTCCACTTCTCTAATTCTCCTCCATCACACCAATCTCCAATCTCCAATCTCAGGTATTACCATGACCACATCAACCCTCCCCCCAACCCCCTCCCTCCCCGCGTGGAAAGTCATCTGGGAAATGATTCGATTCCGCCCGTGGCTCGACTTCATTGATCTCCTCAGCGTCGCGCTCTTCCGCTTCTCTATGCAGGTCGCGCCCGCGCTCATCATCAAAGCCTTCTTCGACATGCTCACAGGCGCCGCGACATTGACCTTCGGCATCTGGGCGATCGTCGCGTTCCTCGTCGCCGCGTGGCTTGGGCGCGTCGTCGGTGGCTACGGCTTTTACTACGCCGACGTTCCCATCTTTGCTGAGATGAACACGCTGATACGAAAAAATTTGCTGACCTATATTTTGAAACGCCCAGGCGCGTCGCAACTCCCCGACTCTTCGGGCGAAGCCGTCAGCCGCTTCAAAACAGATGTGGATCAAATTCCGTTGTTCGTGATTCTTATCAACGACATCCTCGTCGGCGTGGGCATCATTGCGTATTCGATTTACTTGATGGCGCAGATCAGCGTGTCTGTCACCGTCATGGCATTGATCCCGCTCATCATCGTCGGCATCGTGGCAAACATCGCCACAAAACGGATCGAGCATTATCGCACTGCCTCGCGTCAAGCCGCGGGCAACGTCGCTGGATTCATCGGCGAATTTTTCGGCGCGGTGCAAGCGATCAAAGTCGCTAACGCCGAGAAAAACATCACAAAACATTTTCACAAGATCAACGACGAACGCCGCGTCTTCGCCGTCCGCGAAAAATTATTCGACGACGTGCTCGGCTCGATCTATCGCAACACATCCACACTCGGCACGGGCGTCATCCTCGTCCTCGTTGGTCAATCCATGCGCGCGGGCAACTTCACCCTCGGCGATTTTTCGCTCTTCGTGTATCTCCTCAACAGCATGGGCGACCTCACCACTTTCGCGGGCATGTTGTGGGCGCGCTACAAACAACTCGATGTCTCGGTCAAGCGCATGTATCGCCTGATGGAAAACGCGCCATTGACCGCGCTCGTCGAACACAGCCCAGTGGATTTTTCCGCGCCGTTGCCAGATGTGACGTACGCGACAAAAACCGCCTCAGACCGACTGGGCGAGCTGGTCGCAAGCCATCTGACTTTTCACTACCCCTCATCAACCAACGGCGTCGAAGATGTTTCGCTCAGAATCAAACGCGGCTCGTTGACGGTTATCACAGGTCGCATCGGCTCTGGCAAGACAACATTACTCCGCACGTTGCTCGGCTTGCTCCCCGCAGACTCTGGTGAAATAAAATGGAACGGTGACATAATCACAGATGCGGGAAACTTCTTCATCCCGCCGCGTTGTTCATACACGGCGCAAGTCCCGCGCTTGTTCAGCAACTCGTTGCGGAATAACATTTTGCTCGGCATGAACAAAAGCGACGACGAAATCTACGAAGCCGCCAAACTCGCCGTGATGGATCGTGATCTTGAACAACTGGATGACAATCTCGAAACGACGGTCGGCGCGCGCGGCGTCAAACTCTCTGGCGGACAAATGCAACGCACCGCCGCCGCCAGAATGTTCATCCGCGAACCCGAACTCGTCGTCTTCGACGACCTCTCCAGCGCGCTCGACGTCGAAACCGAGCGTCAACTCTGGGAACGGATATTTGAATCAGGCAAAGATATGACCTGCTTAGTCGTCTCCCACCGCCGTCCGCTCCTCCGCCGCGCCGATCACATCATCGTGCTAAAAGACGGCAAAGTCGAATCCGAAGGGACGCTGGATCAATTATTGACGACAAGCCAAGAAATGCGCGAGTTGTGGAAGTTGGATGAATAAAACCGACCATAGACCATTGACGATGGACAATCAACCACATGGTCTGTGGTCCATGGTCTATGGTCAAAAAATTATAGGATGCCACCATGATAGCCTCAAAAGAAAACATCATCGCAACCCGCGAGCGCTTCAACACCGCCATCGCAAACAAGGACGCGGAAACCATTTGCACATTGCTTGCGCCAACGTATCACATCGTCACAGGCCGTAGCGACCAGAACCACGGCGCGGAGGAAGAGGCGGCGCGTTGGGCGTCCGTGTTTCAATCTGATCCGACGGCGATCTACATCCGCACGACGCGAGAAATTACGATCAACGAAGCGTGGGGCTTGGCGGAGGAGCTTGGCAATTGGAAAGGCAGTTACACGCTCAATGGCAAGTTAGTGAAAGCATCAGGTGTGTACTCCGCCAAATGGCAACGAACGCGCAATGGCGAATGGGTCTTGCAAGCGGAAGTGTTTACCACCATCGAATTCGATGAAGGCTGTGTGCCGCCTGGGCAGATCTGACGATGGACAATGGACGATAGACGATAGGCGATAGAAGTATTACGATGGTCAATGGTCAATCGTCCATTGTCAAGGAATTTGAAATGGACATCATCACAGGAAAAATTCTGAAATATCACAACTGGCAGGATGGAAAAGCCATCGGGCTGGCGAAGGACGCGGGCAATAAACTCATCGAGCAGGGCATGGAGCGCGACTCGGTTCTCGCTCAGTTAGACGCGGTTCGGAATAACCCAGGCGACTTTTTAGCCAATGCAACTCTTGCCGATCTCGCGCGCGAGTGCATCCGCTTGAATCAAAAGGATGAACCACAGCCGAGCGATTTACGCGAGTCTCCGCTGCCCTTC
>CASGHD010000141.1 GCA_949319575.1 uncultured Anaerolineales bacterium
TCGCCTGCCCCGATGTTTTTTCGGAGTCCCGACGCCTGTCCTGAGCCTGTCGAAGGGAAGCAATCTCCCGGCATGGGGAGACTGCTTCGGCAAAACCAAGAGCGCCTCGCAGCGACATGTTCCGAGGCTGAGTAGTTACGATTATTTTGGAAAAGCGCAAAATCTTGCGGTACTTGGCGAATTAACTAAATTGGGTCTTCCGTAATTAACGGGAAAGAGCCTCGCCACGAAGGACACAAAGTACACAAAGGGAAAAAAAGCCTAAAATCCTTGGGTTTTTCCTTTGTGACCGTCGTGTCATTTCGACACGGTGAGCGAAAGACGAACCGTCAATGCAAGCCTTTGTGTTGGAAAAGGGTTTCCCGTTAAAAACGGTAGAGCCGCTAAATTGAAACTCAAACATTTCTCTTACGCTGTTACAATTCGAGCTGGTAACATATTTGGAAATTGAGCCGTCTGAATGACGGTCAAATATCTCACGCGAGGAATAAAGTTAGAGCATGTCTTCAAACGGAAACGAAAAACACGTAAAAGTACTGATTTTGGGTTCGGGTCCCACCGGGTATTCTGCCGCGTTATATGCCGCGCGGGCGGAGCTCCAACCGGTGGTGTTGACTGGGTTGCAGTTGGGCGGGCAAGCCGCGCTGACGTACACCATCGAGAATTATCCCGGCTTCCCGGATGGAGTCGGTGGGGCGCAGTTGGGCGAGTTGTTCCAGAAACAGGCGGAACACTTTGGCGCGGTGACGGAGTTCGCTTCGGCGAATTCGGTGAACTTGTCGCAACGCCCATTCAAAGTGGAGGCGGATAGCGGCGATTATCTCGCTGACGTGTTGATCGTTGGCACAGGCGCGAGTCCCAATCATCTTGAAGTGCCGGGCGAGGTGGAGTTGACCGGGCGCGGCGTGTCGTATTGCGCCACATGCGACGGTTGGTTTTTCAAAGATAAGAAGGTCGTCATTGTTGGCGGCGGCGATAGCGCGTTGGAGGAAGGATTGTTCATCACGCGCTACGCGTCGTCGGTGACGATCATCCACCGTCGCGAGGAATTCCGCGCCAGCACGATTTTGCAAAAACGGGCGAGAGAACACCCCAAGGTCGATTTTATTTTGAATACAGTCGTCACCGAAGTTGTCGGCGCGGATAAGATGGAAGCGTTGAAACTCAAGAACGTGATCACGGGCGAAGAAACCACCTACGAAGCCGACGGCTTGTTCATCTTTATCGGTCACACGCCAAATACGCGCATGTTCCAGGGCCAGTTGGAGATGAGCGACCTCGGCTACATCAAGATCAACGACAAGATGGAGACGAACGTGCCGGGTGTGTTTGCCGCAGGGGAGGCGGCGGATCCGCATTTCAGGCAGGTGGTCACCTCCGCGGGGATGGGGGCGGCGGCGGCAATTCAAGCGACGCGATTCCTCGAGGCGGAGGAATCAAGCGTAATTGTGGAATGAAGCGAACGGGACTTCCGAGTTTGGAAGTCCCGTTTTATGTGATGAAAAGTGTGCGCGTTTGGCTTTCTCATTATCGCTTGACAAAATCTTTTGTTGTACACGGATCGCACGGACAACGCGGGGCTCTCCGTGAAAAACGAAAAAATCCGTCAGTTCCGAGAGACCCGCGTACTAAAGAGTCGGCAATCTAGACTTTGAGAAAGCCATGAGTTTGCGCGTAAATGACATGTAATAATCCGAAGATTTCGGATAAAATTCGTAACTACTCAGCCTCGGAATATGTCGCTGCGAGGCGCTCTTGGTTTTGCCGAAGCAGTCTTCCCATGCCAGGAGATTGCTTCCCTTCGACAGGCTCAGGACAGGCGTCGGGACCCCGAAAAAACATCGGGGCAGGCGAGCAAGAGCCCTCCTCGCAACGACATGCCTGAGCAGTTACTAAAATTCAATCATAAATTTGTTTTGGAGGAACCACATGAATAAAGTTTCCATCATCGGCGCGGGGATGACCGGCTCGACCACCGCGCACTGGCTGGCGGAACGCGAGTTTACCGACGTTGTGCTGGTGGATGTTGTGGAGGGGATGCCACAGGGCAAAGGGTTGGATTTGCTGGAGGCGTTACCGATCATTGGCAGGGATGTTTCTGTTGTGGGGACGAACGATTACGGGGCAACGAAAGATTCGGACATTATCATCATCACGGCTGGCATTGCCCGAAAACCCGGCATGAGCCGCGACGACTTGTTGAAAACCAATGCGGAAATTGTGGGGAATGCCGCGACTGAAACGCTCAAATATTCGCCGAATGCCATTTTCATCATCCTCACCAACCCGCTCGATACGATGGCGTATCTTGCGATGAAGAAGACCGGCTTGCCGCGTGAGCGCGTGATCGGACAGGCGGGCGTGCTGGACTCGGCGCGGATGCGCGCGTTCGTCGCGTTGGAGACCGGCGTGAGCGTGGAAAATATCAACTGCTATGTGATGGGCGGTCACGGCGACGAGATGGTGCCGCTGACGCGCCACTCGAATGTTGCGGGAATTCCGCTCCGGGAGTACGTTCCTGCCGACCGGCTCGCTGCGATCGTGGAACGGACTCGCAAAGGCGGGATGGAAGTGATCAATTTGTTGAAAACCGGTTCGGCGTACTATGCTCCCGCCGCGGCGTGCGCCCAAATGGCGGAGGCAATTCTCAAGGATAAGAATCTCATTGTCCCATGCGCGGTGTACATGAACGGCGAGTATGGGTTGAGCGATATGTATTTCGGCGCGCCCACGCAGTTGGGGCGGGGCGGCATGGTTCGTATTGTGGAATACGCGCTGGATGACGATGAGAAGCAGATGCTCGATAAATCTGCGGCGGCGGTGCGCGAAACACACGACGCGTTGAAGAAATTAGTGGCACTATAATTTTTGAACGGGGACACGCCGGCTCTTCGTCCCCGCACCTTTGGAGGAAACATGATTATTTACGATAAGATCGAAGCGCAATTGCCCTCGTGGCGAGACCGCATCCGCTCGCTTGCCAAGGAACATGCGGAGGTTGTGGTGGATACGGTCACCATTGGCGAGATCGTGGGCGGGATGCGCGACATCAAGGGGCTGTACACGGATATTTCATCGGTCGACCCGGCGGAGGGGATTCGCCTGCGGGGTTTGACGGTCAAGGAAACGTTGAAGGCATTACCCAAGGGGCGCGGGAACAAGATTCCGCTGGTTGGCGGGTTATATTACTTGCTTGTGGTTGGCGACCTTCCAACAAAAGAGCAGGCTCTTGAGGTGGAAGCCGAATGGGCAAAACGCGCCCATGTGCCCGCGCATGTCTATAAAGTGTTGCGCGCCATGCCCACGGATGCCCATCCAATGACGCTTCTTTCGCAGGCGGCTCTTGCCATGCAGAACGAGTCGGTGTTTGCGAAGAAGTATCACGAGATGAAAAAGGATCAGTATTGGATTTCCGCGCTCGAGGATTCGCTCAACCTGACAGCGCGACTGCCGTTGATCGCGGCATTTATCTACCGGATGAAATATTTCAACGAGACGAAGATCCCGCGCTATAACCCAAAACTCGATTACGGCGCGAACTTTGCGCGCATGATGAAAGTGGACGATAAAAAGGGGTATGCGGAATTGATGCGACTCTACTTCATCATCCACTCCGACCATGAATCGGGAAATGCCTCGGCTCACGCCATGCATCTGGCTGGCTCCACGCTCTCAGACGCCTATCTCTCCTTTTCTGCGTGCCTGAACGCGCTGGCAGGTCCCTTGCACGGGTTGGCGAACCAGGAAAGCCTCGGCTGGCTGTTGGATGTGCGCAAGAATTTCGGAGGCTTGCCCACTCGTGACGATCTTTATAAATACGCCTGGGATTTTCTCAATTCGGGTCATGTGATTCCGGGCTATGGTCACGGCGTGTTGCGCGTGATCGATCCGCGCTTCACCGCTCAGCAGGAGTTTGCCGATGCGCGCTTCCCCGACTTTGAATTGCTCAAGCTGGCTGAAATGGTGTTGGACGTTGTCCCCGCCGTGTTGAAGGAACAGGGGAAAGCGAAAAGCCCCGCGCCGAACGTGGACGCGATCTCGGGCACGTTGCAGTATTACTATGGCGTGCGTGAATTCGAGATTTATACCGTGCTATTCGGTGTCGGTCGCGCTCTCGGCGTGACATCCAATTACGTATGGGCGCGCGCGTTGGGGCAGCCCATCGAGAGACCCAAGTCGTTGACCACTAAAATGCTCGAGGAGCTTGCGGCGCAACAACCACAACCTCAACCCGCATAACGAGAATCAAAAGCGACGCTCCAACAGCGTCGCTTTTTTTGTATGGCTTGGTACGGCAACGTTCATGTTGCCTTTTGCGGCACGGCAAGGTTCGCCTGGTTTTAACTCACCTTGCGCGGTGTCGTTCTGAGCCTTCGACACGCTCAGGATACACTCCGCGAAGAAACTCTGCCGTTGCCGTAGAGACCCTTCGCTATCGCTCAAGGCGACATGCTTAATAGTCAGGACTTACGCAGAATGATTTTTTGTCCGCTAATCCACGCCAATCTTCGCGAATTTTTAATAGATTAGCGTAGATTAGTATTACAGCGCAAGGTTAATCTGTTGTATGGGTAAACCGTCCACGAATATTCACGAATACACGAATGCCTCGATAGACTCAACACAAGCGCGCGAATGCCCGGCGCGAATTCGAGTATTTGCGGTTTTTATTCGTGGATGGTTTGGGGCGCTATGAG
>CASGHD010000142.1 GCA_949319575.1 uncultured Anaerolineales bacterium
TCGCCTGCCCCGATGTTTTTTCGGAGTCCCGACGCCTGTCCTGAGCCTGTCGAAGGGAAGCAATCTCCCGGCATGGGGAGACTGCTTCGGCAAAACCAAGAGCGCCTCGCAGCGACATGTTCCGAGGCTGAGTAGTTACGAAAATTCGTGTAATTCGCGGCTGAGGCTTTGGTTTTTCCTCTAAAAACAGGGGACTCGAAATCTTCAAAAGATGACAAACGAATATTTATTGGCGAAACTTTCGACTGCGTTACAATGGGGCAATGCCCCGCGCTTCCCGCCTCCCCTCCGGTCTGCTCCCGTTCCAACAGGGCGGTCTCGACTCGCTGTGCGGACTCTATAGCATTATCAATGCGGAACGCATCGTCAACCGCTCCCCCGACAAAGAAACGCAACAACTGTTCGACGACCTCGTCCACTTTCTCTCCAAACGCAGGCTGTTGAGTCAACTGCTCATCGGCGGCATCAACCACAAACAAATGCTATTGATACTCGATAAAGTCGTCGGCAAGCAAAGGATCTCCAGCGTCGAAGTCTCATGGCGTGGCGTGCCCAACCCCGACCTGACCACCTTTTGGAAATCGATGCAAAACTTCCTTGACGGCACACCCAACCGCGCCATCATCCTCGGCTTGCAGGGCTATCACGACCACTGGACAGTGATCGAATACATCACAGACCGCTCGATCTTCCTCTACGACTCCTCGCGCATCAAACGCCTGCCCCGCGCGCGTTGCACCACCGTCTACGCCACGTGGACGCGCAAACACCTGCTCCTGCCCGCGCAGACCTATTTCCTTTCCAACGAAAGCGAAGACGATGAAGAGTGATCTCATCAACGAGGAATTCTGCTACCTCACCACCACAGGGCGCGTTAGCGGCAACCCGCGCGAGATCGAAATCTGGTTTGGGATGAAAGGGGACACGCTCTATCTCCTCTCCGGTGGCGGGCACAAATCGGATTGGGTAAAAAACTTGACGAAGAATCCCAACGTCGCCGTGCGGATTGGAACACACCGCTTCAACGCGACGGGACGGCTGGTCCAGTCTGCGGACGAGGACACCACCGCCCGAACCCTGCTCGCCGACAAATACAACGAACGCGAATCGGACGGCTCGCTCAGCGAATGGGCGCAAACCGCGCTCGTGGTGGCGATTGATATTCGCTAGACTCCCCCAAATCCGACGATGGGGGAATTAGATTCACAGCCCAACTCGTTGTCGTCGTATTTGGGGGAGATGTCTCCGCGAAGCGGGACAGAGGGGGCAAAATGGGCGTGCTATAATCCGCGCACGTGAATCCCATGCCCGACTCCCAAATCTTTTTTGAAACTGAACAAGTAAAAATCATCCACGATGACGTTGTCGCCACCGATCGCGTGGACGATTCCAGCATTGACCTGATCGTCACCTCGCCACCCTACAACGTGGACATCGCATACAACTCGCACAAAGATGATCTTTCGTACGCCGAATATCTCGAATTCAGCCGACAGTGGATGACGCGCTGTTATGAATGGCTCAAAGACGACGGCCGCTTCTGCTTGAACATTCCGCTCGATAAAAATAAAGGCGGGCAACAAAGCGTCGGCGCAGATTTGACCACGCTCGCAAAACAGATCGGCTTTGGCTATCACTCCACCATCATTTGGAACGAGGGCAATATTTCGCGCCGCACCGCCTGGGGTTCGTGGATGAGCGCCAGCGCGCCGTACGTCATCGCCCCGGTGGAATTGATCCTTGTGCTGTACAAAAATCAATGGAAGAAAAGCGGCGGAAGCAAAGTCTCCGACGTGACGCGCGACGAATTCATGGAATGGACCAACGGCGTGTGGACGTTCAACGGCGAGAGCAAAAAGAAGATCGGACACCCCGCGCCGTTTCCGCTCGAACTGCCGCGCCGCTGCGTCAAACTGTTCAGTTATGTTGGTGATACTGTGTTAGATCCATTCAGCGGCAGCGGCTCAACCATGATCGCCGCCGCGACGAATGGACGTAAAGCCATCGGCATCGAAGTGGACGCGAAGTATTGCGAGTTGTCGAAGAAGAGGCTCGTGGCGGCAATGGAGGCGGCTTCGTGACTCCGACTTTCATCAGAATATGAAAACCAATAAAATCGTTCCCCGTTCCGCTTTCTTCGATGAGGTACGCGCGATTCTGGCGCAAGCCCGCCAGAAGGCATACGCGGCTGTCAACTTTGCGATGGTCGAGGCTTACTGGGAGATTGGCCGCCGCATCGTGGAGGAGGAACAACAGGGCAAGGATCGGGCTGAGTACGGCGCGGCGCTTATCAAGGAACTCTCCAAGCAACTGACCGGCGAGTTTGGCAAGGGATTCGCAGTTGCAAACTTGTGGAATTTCAGGCAGTTTTATCTGACCTTTCCCGGAGAAAAACTCTACGCACTGCGTAGAGCATTAACTTGGTCTCACTACCGCCTCATCATGCGCGTGGAGGGCGAGTCTGCCCGCGAGTATTACATCCGCGAGACGGACGCACAACGCGCTAAGATACAACTCACCTTACGCAATCTAATCCCGAAGGGATGGAACGATTCTAGAATCGAAAATCAGATGTACCCAAATCCCGAAGGGATGACATAGATCATCCCACCATGACACCCCTGCGGGGTTGAATATCGCAATTCATTGAATCTATAATCATTAGACCCGCTTCGACAGGCTCAGCGCGTCGCCTTCGGGGTCACTCGTACGCAAGGTATGTTACATCAGCAACAACGAAACGGTGAAAGGTCTGCGGTTGCATACCGGTTTTTTCCATTCTCGCGGTAAAATCTTTCAACATGATTCAGGAGTCGTTTCAATGGGCGTTATGATGCAAGCCTTCTACTGGGACTGTCCGCGCGTGGAAAATAAAGAATTCCAATGGTGGAACACGATCCGCGAGCAAGTTCCCGCGCTGGCGAAAGTTGGATTCACGGCGTTGTGGATTCCGCCCGCGCATAAAGCCGCGAATTTGACGGGTCCTTCGATGGGCTATGACCCGTACGATTATTACGACCTCGGCGAATTTGATCAGAAGGGAACGATTCCCACGTGGTTCGGCGCGCGCTCCGAGTTAGAATCCCTCATCCAAGCCGCGCACAGCCACAAGTTGAGTGTGATCGCGGATATGGTCTTCAATCACAACAGCGGGGCAGACGCGCAGGAATTGAATCCGCTTATCAATCAGATGCGTTGGACGTTATTCAATCCAAAGAGTGAAAAGTTCCCGCGCAATTGGGAATGTTTCCATCCGTGCATGTACGAAAGTTGGGACAACATGACGTTCGGCGACATGCCCGACCTCGCGCATCGTAATCCGTATGTGTATGCCGAACTACTCAAGCTGGCGCGTTGGCTGATCGAGGATATCGGCTTCGACGGATTTCGATACGATTTTGTAAAAGGCTACGGCGCAGATACGATCACCGCCGTTCAGGAGTATCGCTATCAACGCGACGGCAAACAATTTGTGCCGTACGGCGTGGCGGAGTTTTGGGATAACGCGCACGCGATTGAAAACTGGGTGGACCTCGCCAACTTCTCCAACACGAATCCTGTGGAGGCGTTTGACTTCCCTCAACGCGAAATGCTCAAAGCGATGTGCGACTCGTACGGTTTTAGTTTGAAGAATCTCACCACGTGGGACACTGTCGTTCGGCGCGAGGAACAGAACGCGGTCTCGTTCGTTGAAAATCACGACCTGCGCGACGAGGGACGTCCCATCATCAACGATAAACTTCTCGCATACAGTTACATCCTCACGCACGAGGGGTATCCGTGCGTGTTCTGGCATGATTACTTCAATTTGAATCTCGCGCTTGGCGATACGCCCAACGGCATTGTCGCTCTCGTGGACGCGCACGAAAAATACGCGGGCGGCGATACAAATGTTTTGTACGTGGACGACAACCTCTACGTCATGCAACGCGAGGGATACGCGGATCAACCCGGACTGATTTATGTACTTAACAATCGCGGCGATAACTGGAACGGCAAACTGGTCACCACCAAATGGACGAACGCTTCATTCGCCCCTGTGGCTTGGTGGTCCAAAAGCGACCTTTCGCGCCCCATCAACCAATCCACCGACCGCGACGGCCGCGCCCAGTTCTACGCTCCCCCGCGCGGGTATGCGGTGTATGC
>CASGHD010000143.1 GCA_949319575.1 uncultured Anaerolineales bacterium
TGCTCGCCTGCCCCGATGTTTTTTCGGGTCCCGACGCCTGTCCTGAGCCTGTCGAAGGGAAGCAATCTCCCGGCATGGGGAGACTGCTTCGGCAAAACCAAGAGCGCCTCGCAGCGACATGTTCCGAGGCTGAGTAGTTACAATTTTCATGGGTATATTTTACTCTTGAAAAGTCGCCTGAACGCAGAACTCCGAGATTTCGCGTCAGCGTCTCGGAGTTCTTGGTTGCCCACTGATCACTGCTCACTCGGTTACTGATAACTATAAAACCCTCTCCCCGTCTTCCTCCCCAAATATCCCGCATCCACCATCTTGCGGAGCAACGGAGCGGGGCGATATTTGTCTTCGCCGAGGTCGCGGTGCAACACTTCCATGATGAACAGCACAACGTCCAACCCGATCAAGTCCGCCAGCGTGAGCGGACCCATCGGGTGATTCATCCCAAGTTTCATCACCGCATCAATCGCTTCCTTGGTGCCGACTCCTTCTTGCAACGCGAAGATCGCTTCGTTGATCATCGGGCATAAAATGCGATTGGAGATAAAGCCAGGCGAGTCGTTTGCCTCCCACGCTTCCTTGCCCATGACTTTGCATAACTCAAGCGTGGATGCGAGAGTCTCTTCGCTGGTGGCGAGTCCTTTAATGACTTCGACGAGTTTCATCAGCGGCACGGGATTCATGAAGTGCATTCCGATCGCTCTTTCGGGACGGTTGGTCTGTGCGGCGATCTTCGTGATCGAAATGGACGATGTGTTGCTCGCCAATATCACGCCTTCGCGCGCGTTGGCATCCATATCTTTAAATATCTTGAATTTGAGTTCGGGGTTTTCGGTTGCGGCTTCGATAACAAAGTCCGCGTCTTTCATCGTATCCATATTGCTAACATAATTGATCTTGTCAGCGGAATCTTTTCCCTCTTGTGTGATCGTCCCTTTTTCCAACAGTTTCGCCGTTGATTTCGCAATCGCGGCTTTGGCTTTCTCCAACGCCGCAGACTGAACGTCCATGCAGGTGACTTGGTAGCCCGATGTCGCCGCGACTTGCGCGATGCCGTTGCCCATGGTGCCGCTTCCCACAACAAAAATATGTTTGATTTCCATGTGCGCTCCTATTGGAGTACACAGGTAAACAGGTAAACAAGTGGACAGGGAGACACGTGTGTACGTGTTTACTTGTCTACTTGTTTACGTTACCCGTGCCGATCTCTCCAAATCTTGTAATTATTCTTGATCTGCTCAATGTGACCTGGGATATGCCCCGAGTAACTATTCAACCACTTCTCGAACGTGTATGGCTCTTCATATTGCGGATGTTTCCCCGCATGCTCAAAGACTTCATTAGGTTGTTTCTTCAATAATTCATAAGTCGTCTTGCGGACGAGTCTCACAACTTCCAGCGCGTCCTCCCAACTTTGCTCGTGGTAATTGAGTTCGATTGCCCACTGGTCCTGATCGTATCCCATGAACGCGCCGCCTGGCTCGACGATCAACTTACGAGCGCGCAATGCCGCATTTGATTCTGAGTCGGCAATGTGAATCAAAACTTCATGCACGCTCCACTCTTTCGGCTCAGGCTTGAACTTCCACATCTCGCGCGGGATGTCTTTGAGAGTTTGCATCAGCAAATCATGTCCGCGCCCATATAATTCAATCTTTTCGTTGCGTTCTTGTTTATTCATATCATCCATACCTCGGTGGTCGAGTAGCCTGAGGCGCTAGCCGAAGGCATATCGAGACCACCATGTAGCAAAAATACTTTTGGTTACTGGTGGTTTCGGTTTCGACACGGTGAGCGAAAAACGAACTGTCAACCCAACGGATACGTCCTTCGTCTCCGCTCAGGACTACTCAACCACCGCGTTCACTTGTTTACAACGCCGATTCTCTAAACCCACAATTCTCCAATCCTCTAATTCTCTATACCTCAATCTCCAGTCTCTAATCTCTGCTCTTTTATTCCATCTCCACCGCCATCGCCACCGCCTCGCCACCGCCCAAACATAAAGATGCAATGCCACGCTTCAGTCCGCGATCTTTCAACGCATACAGCAACGTCGTCAACACGCGCGCGCCGCTTGCTCCCAGCGGATGCCCCAACGCGATCGCGCCGCCGTTGACGTTGACCTTATCCCAATCCCAGCCTTGATCTGCGAGAGCATAGCCATCAGCCAACACTTGCGCGGCGAAGGCTTCGTTGAGTTCGATCAAGTCCACGTCGGATAATTTCCAATCAATCTTCTTCAACAATTTCGGGATCGCATACGCGGGCGCGGCGAACAAGTATTTTGGTTCGACTGCGGCTTGGGCGTACCCCACTACGCGCGCCATCGGTTTCAACTTATTTTTTTCGGCGTAAGCCCGCGACGAAATCACAACCGCCGCGCCGCCGTCGTTCATCGGAGAGGAATTTCCAGGCGTCACTTTTCCATTCGCTTTGAACGCGGGTTTGAGTTTGGACAACACCTCGAGAGTCGAATCTTTGCGCGGACCTTCGTCCGTGTCCACAATCACTTCGCCTTTGCGCGATTCGATTCGGACGGGGACGATCTCAGAGGCGAATCGGCCCGCCGCTTGCGCCTCAACAGCCTTCCCGTGCGAGCGAAGCGCAAAGTTATCCATCGCCTCGCGCGTCACCTCGTATTCATCCGCAATAAATTCCGCCGCGTTGCCCATGCTCCAATTTTCAAACGGATCCCACAAGCCGTCTCTGAGAAGCGCGTCGGTGAGCGGCTGATCTCCAAATTTTAATTCACCCGAACGACCCGCGACGAGGAACGGAGCGCGACTCATGGACTCAAATCCGCCTGCGACGAAGAGCGACGCATCGCCCGCCCGAACAGCCTGACTCGCCATCATCGCGGCTTTCAACCCCGACCCGCAGACTTTGTTGATCGTGGTCGCGCTGACCGTGGCAGGGACGCCGCCCAAGATTCCCGATTGCCGCGCGGGAGCCTGACCCTCGCCCGCCTGCACCACGTTGCCCATGATGACTTCCTCGATCTCATCGGCGTTGATGCCC